>DAIOEN010000028.1:0-47787 GCA_036746235.1 Vulcanimicrobiota bacterium
TGGCCCGGATGATGACCAGGACCATGAGGACCGTGAGGACCATGGTGGCCCGGATGATGACCAGGACCATGAGGACCTTTGGTGTCAAGGAAATTACCTACATTATTACCCATCCTGGGGCTGAAACCATCCTGCATACCACCCATCATGGGGTTCGGCGCACCGCCCATCATAGGGCTTGCACCGCCACCGGTCATCGTATGCATCATTTTCCTCATCGTGTGCATCATCTGTGCCATAGGATCTTGATGCCCCATTCCCCCTCCCGGAGGAAACTGAGGAAATTGTGGAAATTGCGGAACTCTTTCTATCATAATTAAAGCCTCCCTTATAAAATTTCAAAAATTATGTTAACTGAGGTTGATAAATGTCTATAATACATTATCACAGGATTTTTATAAAAGTAAAGATTAAGAAAAAAAAATTATTCGTTCCTCTCCACGAATAATCGTTTGGATTCTTCTGCTTCTTCTATCGCATGGCTCAATGTTTCTTTTATTTTTTCAGAATTGTATTGTTCCCTGATATTATAACCTGAAGCTTCCAATCTATGCAGACAATAGGGGTTTTCATATCTGGTTCCCGTCGCATAGGAGGCAACCTCACTGCACCCGCAGCGACAGTTCTCTAAAAACTCACACTTATGACAGAATCCTCTGGCTTTTCGCTTATCAAAGGATCTGTTATAAGAAAATCCATTTTTATTTTCCCATATTTCTCTGAGGGTTTTATCTCTTATATTGCCTTCTGAATAAGGATCATCTTTAACTCCTATTTCAGGATAAAGGGACAAACACCCTTTTATGGTTCCGTCACTTTCTATGCCCAGTCCCTGAAGTCCTGCCTGACAGCCGTGCCAGCATGGATTTATAAGCCTGCAAATACTGCTGCAATATCCCATATCATCGGCGCAGAATGTATCAATCGGAATTTTCTTCTCTTTAAATTTTCTGCTTTCCCTGAGAATAAAGTTAGCTACGGAAATCATATCTTCAGGTTCAGGCATCTGAGAAGGATGTTCCCTCATTCTTCCTCCAGGGAATACTACCTGAACCTGCCACTCCCGGACTTTTCTTTTCATAAGTTCCAGTTGAATATCTTCCAGTTCGTGAAGATTCCATCTGGAAACAGACGTTATTGCAGCAGTAGAAATCCCTATATTACGGAGAACAGCAAGTCCTTCCATAGATCTATCAAAGGAACCTTCTGTCTGTCTTATATAATCATGAGTTTCCCTTACTCCGTCGATACTTACAGCAATTTTTTCTATATGAGGCTTTAACCTGATGAGTTTGTCCCTGTTTTTTTTAACGAAGTAACCGTTTGTTATGAGAGATATACGAACACGATTTTTCGCAAATCTCTCTGCTATCAAATCCCAGTCAGGACGTAAAAGAGGTTCTCCCCCTGAAATAGTGATATAAGTCAATCCAAGTGCACTTAATTGATCACATAAATCCAGAGCTTCATCTGTAGTGAGTTCCCCTTTTCTTTTGCCTGTAGCATAAGAACCACAGTGAAGACACCTCATATTACAGCACTGAGTAATCTCCCATACTGCATATTTAGGGCTATAAAAAGGTAGTTTCATAAATTATTTAGATAAATTGCCTCTCTTTATAGTGTATTTCATAATTTAGGAATGACAATTAAATAACTGTCTCAAATATATTAAATCGTGACGCGTAACCCGTGACGGGAGGAAAGATATAATTAATAAAATTCTATTCCTTATTGGAATTTAAGTGAGTAGTGAGTGGAATATAGCTCACTACTCACTACTCACTCATTAATTGAGAACATTTCATTATTTCTTTATTTCTTTTAAATCCACTTCATCATCGTCTTCATCGTCTGCGACATCTCCTATTGCTTTTTCAAGAGCGTCATTATCAAAATTAGCATAAGGATCCTCTTTTATCCATTTATCATGGGCAAGAACACCCATGTTGTGAAGACCTTCCAGTAAAATAGTCATAGACATTACAGCACATTCTTTTCTACCTTTAACATAGAGAGCACATTTTTCATCACAGATCTTCTTCTGAAAACCACATTCTAAAGCCATGGAAAATAATACTCCTTCCGTAAAATAAATTGACGAAATATAAATAAATATATTATACAGGAATTTTACAGTCAATGCAAACGCGGACGAAAGCATTTATGCTTGCCTCAGTAATTCTCTTATAAGAAAAATAGCTTCTTTCATCATATTTATATCGATCATAGAGAGATTGTCTTCAGGAGTATGAAAAGGATAGTTATCCTGCTGTCCTGCCAGAACACCGGACGAACATTTTTTGTAAAGACTCAACCAGTGTGTTTCAAGCCCCAGGTTTTGAGGCATAAGTACAACAGGCCTGCTTATTTTAGATGAAATTTCTCTGTAATGTCTTGCAAATAAACTCCTGGCAGGTGTAAGTAAATAAAAGGCTTTACCATAGCCCAGACATTCAAGTTCAAGGCAATACCTGATATGTTTCATCCGTGAAAATTTCATAAGACTCTGAAAATATCTCGATTTTACCAGAGGTTTAACAAAAGGAAGAACCCTTTCCTGAGTTCTCATTGCAGTAATCATAAGAGCCATACGTGACTGAAAATCCCTCATAAATTCCTCTGTATTTACAAAATAAGAGAGACCGGAAAAAGCGGAACATTCTTCAGAACCGGCAAAAACGACCTTAATCCTTTTGCCATATTCTGTCCCCATGAGAAGACGGATAAATTCCAGAGCAACAGACACACTGGAACCATTATCATTGGCACCTGTACAGGAAGGACATTCCCAGGCACTATCATAATGAACCCAGAGAAGTATATCGGAACATTTAGAAAATGTGGCCTCTATATTGACTGTTTTCACGATGTCTTCACAGGTAAAGCATCTGTAATTAATAAAAACTTTTTTTTCTTTTGAAAGAAGTTCTGCAAGAAAATGCCCGTCTTTAGCGGAAATTACCAACTTTGGCACATCGCTTTTCATAAGTGGCATAACAAGAATATCGGCGAGAAGATTACTTGTGCCATATTTCAAATGCTTGAAATCTCCGGATTTCTGATCTATCATAATGATAGCTGAAGGAGAGCATTTTTCAATACCAATTATATCCCACCCTGTGGCAGTTTCATAATTCATGTCCATAAGAACGGCTTTTTTAGTATAAACCGAAGGATTATTTTCGGGAGAAAAAGCTGTTAATTCAATATTATCTCCCTCTCCTCTTTGAACTGAAGGGAAATAAGGCAAAAATCCTGCCCAGGGAAGGCATGGCACATCTTCTGTTAAGGGCGAAGCAATCTTTAAGAAAACTTCTTCAATGTTCATAAAAGGAAGATTTACCTCTTCTTCTGCTATTAAACAGGAATAAGAAGTAAGAACTGATTTTATATATTCGGAAGCTTTCTTTATATTACCTCCGAAGTAAGGTCTGGGCCCTATTTCATTACAGAGAATATTAAGATGTCTCTTCAGATTTTCCCTGAGAAGGTTCATGTCAGTTACCAGTGATCAGTTACCAGTGGCCAGTTATCAGTTATCAGTGATCACTGATCACTGTTCCCTGCTCCCTTTTTCTTCCTATTACATTTTTCCTTAAAAGCCTTTTTTTTGCTGTTTGCTTCTTCTATGGCATCTTTAAAACGAATCTTCAGTTTTTCAGCATCATATGGTTCATTAATATTATAGCCAAGGGATTCCAGCCTGTACAGGCAGTAAGGATTTTCATATTTACTACCGGTAGCAAAATAAGCAGATTGGCTGCAGCCACACCGGCATTTTTCAAGATGTTTACAATGTCTGCAAAAACCAGTAACTTTTCTTTTATCAAATCTTCTGTTATAAAGGAATCCGTTTTTGTTTTCCCATATGTCTTTCAATCGTTTTTCTCTTATGGAAGCTTCTGCAAAAGGATCTTTTTCCGACTTGATTTCCGGAGACAGAGACAGACATCCCTTGATAGTTCCGTCACTCTCTATGCCGAGCCCTCTGAGTCCTGCCTGACATCCCTGCCAGCCCGGCATCAGATGGTCACAGATACTGCTGCAATACCCAAGAGAATCAGCAGAAAAGGTATGAATGGGAATCTTTTTTGCTTTAAATTTCTTATTTTCCCTTATTATAAACTGTGCTATAGGGATAATATCTTCCGGCATAGGAAGCTGGGCCGGGTTTTCCCTCATTCTTCCTCCAAGGAATACTGTCTGGACCTGCCAGTGAAGCACTTTACGCTTCATAAGTTCAAGTTGCAATTCTTCCAATTCATGGAGATTCCAGCGAGAAACAGTTGTTATGACACCTGTAGCAAATCCGTGGGTTCTCAGAAGACCAATCCCGTCCATAGCCCTGTCAAAGGCACCATCTGTCTGCCTTATATAATCATGAGTATCTCTTAAACCATCTATACTGACTGCTATATAAGAGAGATAATTTTTTAAAGGAAGAAGTTTTTCCAGATTTTCTTTTATAAAATAACCGTTTGTTATTATAGATACATTGATATTGTTTCCGAGAAGTCTTTTAATCAACAGATGCCAGTCCGGTCTGAGCATTGGTTCTCCGCCTGAAATTGTTATATAAGTAAGGCCTATTTCATGTAATTGATCACATAGGTCCAGAGCTTCTTCAGTGGTCAATTCATTTTTTCTCCTTCCAGTGGCGTAAGAACCACAGTGGAGACACCTCATATTACAGGTCTGAGTAATCTCCCATACACAGTTTCCGGGATGAAAAAATTCTAATTTCATATGTTTAACACTCCTTTTATATATGGCACATAATGAGTAGTCCGTGACAGTTTATATTATTCACTTTTTATTTTCTCTTCTACACGATCAAAGAGTTTTCCCAGTAATGTTCTCATATTTTTGTCTTTACATCTTTTCGCTCCTTTAATCAAATATTTCCTGGCTTCTTCCGGCCTGTTATGTTCATAAAGGGTTAATGACAGATCATAATAGGGATCTATAAAATCAGGATCCAGCTTTATAGCCTTTTTAAGGAAATCTATCCCCTCTTCCAGTCTGCCAAGTTTGACCAGATGAAGACCTTTTCCTTTATGGCCATAGGCATGTGAAGGAGATATTTCTATAGATTTATTGCAAAATTCCAATCCTTCCTGAAATTCATTCTTAAAATATTTTATGAAACCCAGATGATCGAGAGCAGTAAGATTTTTATCATCAATCTCAAGAATCTTCAGACATATCTCTTCTGCTTCATTCAAACGATTGAGAGATAGAAAGTAATATGCCTGATTAATAAGGATATTTATATCTTCTTTTTTCATAATCAATCACCTTTGTAGTCATGCTCACTGACAATAAACAGTCATAATAATATTATCAGAAGACAGCTGTAATTTCAATGAATATTGAAATGATTTTGTAAAAAACGATTACGTCTAAAATAGAAAAAGAAATCTGTTACAGAATATTCAAAGTGAAAAGTGAAAAGTGAAAAAATAAGATTTTACTTACTTTTCACTATTCACTACTCATTACTTATCAGACAGGAGCAACATATTATGAACTATAAAGTATTATTACTGGACCCCAGCAGAACAAGTCTTGAAAAAGAAACAAGACACCTGGAACAGGGTGGCCTTACAGTAGAAGGAGCCACTACTTTTGCCGAAGCCTGCAATCTATTGCAGGAAGACGGATCTATTCATATAGTACTTACAGAATGGGAATTACCTGTAAATAATTACGAAGCATCAGGGAAAATCAGCGGGTTTCCTATGTTTCAGGAATTTCTGAAGATTCGTTATGAACTGTTCATATATCTCTTTACATCGGAAAAAAATGCCAGAGCCAGCGGAGGTATAATAAACGGTTATTTTTATAAAGGTGACAGAGATTATGATGATATTATCCACAAGATTACAAGTGAAGTAATCAGCAAAAAGACAAGGGCACCATTTTTTGAAAAACTCGTGAGGTATGCAAACAGAACAGTAGATTCATGGCATACGCCCGGCCATGCATCGGGATATTCGGTAAAAAATTCTCCCTGGGTAAAAGGTTATTACGAATTCTTCGGGCCAAATCTTTTTAAATCAGATGTGTCAGTATCTGTTCCGATGTTAGATTCCCTCCTGTCTCCGACAGGGGTAATAAGAGATGCACAGGAACTCGCTGCAAGAGCTTTCTGTGCAAGATATACATTCTTCTGTACAAACGGCACGTCTACAGCCAATAAAATTCTGCTCCAGACTCTTCTGAAACCGGGTGATGCCATACTTCTGGATCGAAACTGTCATAAATCGGTTCACTACGGAGTTATCATAAGCGGAGCTGAACCTGTATATCTGCTGCCTTCAATAAATAATGATTACGGAATTTTCGGGCCTGTACCAAAAAAGAGAATCTATGAAACAATGGATAAAGCCATAAAAGCAGGGAAAAGACTGAAAGCCCTTATACTTACGAACTGCACCTATGACGGTCTTATCTATGACATAGAAGATATAGTTAAAGAAGCACATAAGAGAAATATAAAGGTTATCATAGATGAAGCATGGTTCGGTTACGCGAGATTTCATCCGGAATTCTATCCATGTGCAATGACGGCGGGAGCAGATTATGCGACACAATCAACCCATAAAACAATGAGCGCCTTCAGTCAGGCTTCAATGATTCATGTCAATGATCCCGATTTTGAACGGCTCAGAGATTTCTTTATGGAAAATTTCTGTCTCCATTCATCTACGTCTCCTCAATATCCTATGATAGCTTCCCTGGATGTGGCAAGAAAACAGATGGTTATGGAAGGGTACAGCTTATTATCGAGAGCTTTAAAAATGTCTGATTCTTTAAAAAAATCCATTAATTCACTTCAAAAATTCAGAGTTCTCGAACTTGAAGACATGATTTCCGATGAGATAAAAGATGATAAGATAAAACTGGACAGAACGAAAGTGACAATAGACATATCAAAATCAGGTTTCTCAAGTAAAGAAGTGGAACATCTCCTTTCAAGTAAACATGATATTCAAATAGAAAAATCCACCTTTAATACAATTACCATACTGATAACAATAGGTTCAACTCAGTCCAAGATAAACAGGCTATTTCTTGCCCTGGAAAATCTGGAACTCCTGAGCGGCAATATAGTTGAACATAAAAACGGGGCAATGAGAGATTTCAAGCTTGCTCTTTCACCTATAAAAATCAAACCGAGATATGCCTATTACTGTGATGGCGAACATACTTATTTAAACTCTGCCGCAGGAAAAGTCTGCACGTCCATGATTGTCCCCTATCCTCCCGGCATACCTTTACTTGTTCCCGGCCAGCTTGTTACGGAAGAAATCGTTCAGGCTCTTCAGACTTACAGAGAACATAATGTGGAAATCCATGGCCTCAATGACGGCATGATTAAAGTAATGACAGAAGAAGAAGAAAAAGATCTTACCAGGAGAGGTTACGGCATAAAAGATCTGTCAGAGGATGACATATGAAAGATCCCGGCATATTATCCCTCGTTCCCACTGTAATTACAATCCTTGTGGCTCTTCTGAGCCACAGGATAATTCTGGCCATGTGTCTCGGTATTGCATCGGGAGCAATAATCCTGGAACACAGCGGATTTATAAGTATTATAAAAAATATATGTCATTACGGATATGTTACATGTTCGGACGTGGAAAGATTAAAAATAGCATTATTTTTACTGCTTGTAGGAGGACTGCTCGGTATAATCTCGGAGAGCGGAGCCTATATAGAATTTGCAAAAAAACTGGTAAAATATTTAAACTCTGCAGTAAAAGTAAGGGTAACGACATTTATTCTGGGTATATTGATATTTTTTGATGATTATGCAAGTGTCCTTATTGCAGGCACTTCCATGAGGAGTATTACGGAAGAAAAAAAAATTTCTCCTGCCCTCATGGCATATATTGTAGACACAGTCGCCACAGTTGTATCAATAACAATATTATCCACATGGTCGGCTTTTGAAAGTTCTCTTATGGTTTCATCGGCAGAGTCGGCAGGCATAAAAAAGTCGGCAGTAGATCTCCTTCTATCGTCTCTTCCCTATCATATATGCACTTACTGTGGTATTTTTCTTGCCTTCCTTGTAGCCTTAACCGGGAAATGGTTCGGGAAAAGATTTGAACATAAAGAAATCCAGGAAAAAAAAGAAGAAATTATCATCGGCAAAGGGGCGGGCTTCATTCATGTCTTTATACCCATATTAACACTCATCTTATGTTCCATAGGAGGTCTTTTATACAGTGGTTATAAAAAATTTCAGGTACTGAAAAATTCTGAAATAAATATTATAAATCTCCTGGGAGATGCTCCTACAATACATATTTTGATTTTTTCAACTCTTATGTCTCTTCTTATCTGTATAATACTTCTTAAAAAAGACAGAATCATGCCGGGCGGGACCATGAGAAAGAGTTTCTTTACAGGACTGAAACATATGGTTTCCGCTTCTCTTCTCATTATTTTATCGAAAGGTCTTTCTCAGATTTCCGGTGATCTCGGCACAGGAATTTATATTACCGGTATATTCAGTTCTTTTGTAGGATATGAAACACTTCCTGCCATAATAACAGTCATAGCCGCCCTTGTAACAATTGCCACAGGTATAAGCTGGAGTTCCATGGCAATTTTAATGCCTATAGCATATGATATGGCTTTAAATAAAGGCGGAAGCGAGTTGCTTGCCATCATGGGAGGTGCAGTCATATCAGGGTCCATACTGGGAGGACTTCTTATTCCCTATTCAGACACGTCCGTCATGGCTTCTTCTGCTTTTAAGATTACCACTGTCTATCATGTAAAGACCCAGTTTTCTCAGATTATGACAGTTTTTGCAGTATCTATTGCAGCATATTTATTGATTGGCTTCGGAGTAAATCTATGGGCAGTTTATCTTATGGCTGCAGGATTGCTGGGGGCGGCACACTGGAAGTTTGCCAGATAAAACATTAAAACCATTCTTCTGCGATTTTTCTGTCTCTTTCAGATCTCGCCTGATATCCTGATTTCAACCTATCTCTCAGTATTGCTGCTATTCTTTTGTTAATGAGAGGAGAAAAATGGTCTTTATATCTTCTTTGTAATTCCGGTAATAGCCAGTCTTTTCCTGTTACCAGGTTTCGACATACAGAAGAAGTGCATTTACACTCCCATTTTGAAATATAATTTTCATCTGACTCCCAGAGTGCATAGTCAGCCATTACTTCTTCGCCTGCTTCGATACTGTGTCTCGCTATTAAACTGTAAGAGCCTTTCATCCAGGTATTTGAATCGCAGGAATGATTTATACAATAAGCAGGGCTATCACTACCGTCTTCAACACTGAAAAGATTATTGTCCCACTGCATAAAAAGTTTGCCTTTACCTATTGCTTCTTTAGCATCGTTAGAGTCAGTATACCCTTCACCCCATATAACAAGCTCTTCTCCTTCAGCAATTTTTTCAACGGCAAACATTCCATTTCCTTTATCAGGGGATACTCTAATTGTTATCTTCGGACTTATCCAGTTTTTTTGAGCGTAAAATTCATTTTTATTCATATATTTATCTGAACCAGTAGAAAGAAACTTCTTTACTTTTATCTATAATATCAAATTCATGGTGATCTGAAGTAATTATTTTTGCATTATTCAGTCTTCCATAGGCTAAAACTATTGAATCCGCCAGAGATATTTTATAAATAGCCTTCAGTCTGCCGGCTTCTTTAATATGTTCTTCAGTGAGTCTATCGATGATTATAATTGGCAGGCTTATGACTTTATTATATATTTCATCTGCTTTGTCTTTACCATCTTCACGATAAATACCATAATAAACCTCTAATAGGTTTATTATATGCATATAGATTTCACAGTCTTTAATAAATGCTCTGCGAAGAAGTATTTCTATGGATTTTGCACCCGGTTCATCTCCAAGAAAAGCTATTAATCCACAGGCATCTAAAGCAAAAAGTTCTTTCATTTCTCCATGTCCCTGTCTTCAGCTTTGTATTTAAGATAAGTTTCTGTGCAAAAATTACTCCCTTTTAAACATCCTCTTGCCTGTGAAATATGGTCATTTTCTATAATCTTCAACAAAATTCCTTCCGCAGTCTCTATAAATTCAATATTTTTACCTTTAAGTTTTTCTACAATATTATCAGGAAGAGGTAAATATTTGTCATTCAATAACATATCTGCCATAGGCTCACCACCATGTGTTCATCTGATTAACTGATTACATTATAACATATAACAGGATTTGCATGTGCAGGTAAATGATTTAATAAATATTTATGATAAAACCTGTTATGATCCAATTTTTTGTCACCGGAGAGAGCAATTCTGTCAAAATCTTTTACTATGATTTCATTGTGAGTCATATATCAATAAAGGATCTCTATATCTCTTATATCCTGCCCGTCTTTTACGGTTAATTTCATCTTACTACCGGCATGTCTTACAAACAATCTGTTGAGGCTCACGAGATCCATTTTAGATACTTTCACATCATCTATGTCCAGTAAAATCATTGACGTTTTTACACCGCTTTTAGCAAAAAATCCTTCTTTTATTATGCCGGTGAATTTACATTCTCCGCCGGGAGTAAAATAAGCATATCCTCCGGCACCTTTCATATTTGCTTCACATACAGTATAAATACAATCAGGATCTATGATAATATTTTTAACTGTGGAAGGCTCTGTATTCCTTACATCCAAAAACAGAGACGAACCTTTTGCTATAAAAACATTTTTTGTATAATCTTCAAGATAGGTCTTTACTTCTACAGGTGTATATATATCTTTATCTCCCCTGTTTTCAATCTTTATGCCTGTTATATATTCGTTCCCCTTCTTTTTGCTGTCCAGTACAGAAAGGGAATATTCTCCACAACCTTTTTCATAAACATAATCTTTAAAGAAATCATTTAAATCTACGGGGCTGCATTTCTGCATAACAGATTTAAAATCATCCGTAGCGGCAACTTTACCCCTGAAGGTCTTTACATATTCTTTCATGCCCTTAAAAAATGCTTCTTCTCCCATGATAAACTCCAGTGTTTTAAGTATCATTGCACCTTTAAAATAAGCCACTGCCACCTGAAGATCTCTTTCGTCTATGTAGGACATTAAAGGTCTGTCAGAACCATAATAGGTCATATAAACCATCTTGAGACGTCTGAAACTTTCCCCATCCACATCTTTATCAAAGACAGACTTTAAAGCTATAATCTCCGAATATTTAGCAAAGCCTTCAAAAAGCCAGTAATCTTTAGAAGCATCTGCAGCAACTATGTTTCCCCACCATGTATGTGACACTTCATGGACTATATTTCTTGAAGGAAAGAGTATATCATTATTATTTATCTCTTTCGTGAAATATTCTTCCCCGACAGTCATGGAATTTAAAAGCCCGGAATAGCCGCCTGTCACTCCTGCCGGTATTGCCATTACCTTGTATTCGTTAAGACCTGTTTCACCGAAGTGTTCCTCAAAATATTTATAAGATTTATATATGACATCTGCCACATAATCTATATTTTTATCTATAGAATTATTTGGTATATAAAGTTTTATACTGAAATTACGGGGATAAATTTTTTCTATTTTTTTACATGGCAGAGCAAAAAAATAAAGGCTCCTGTCTGTTATATTCTCATAATTTTTCCATCTGTAAATTTTTCTTCCCTGATGTTCCGAAATATAATCAAGTCTTCCTGATGCCATAACCTCAAGATGGGACGGCACATCAATAGAAAGAGTAAAAGAAGGCAGTCGTTCAGGAGAGAAATTTTTTATTTTCGGAAACCAGTTATCTGTTCTCGTTATAGAAGCATTTATACGACAGTCACTTTCAGATATATTGAAGGCAAAAGCAGAATAGAGATCATCTTTGGCCTTTACCGGACAGAGTCTGTACGTAATAAGAAGTTTATTTATTTTTTTATCTCTCAGAGGCAGATTTATGATATTATCGTTAAAAGTACATTTTAATTCCTCATTGCCTGAATAGACTCTGACATCTCTCACGTCCGTTCCTCTGAAATATTTACCCACACTGATTTCAAGGTCTTTTCCCTGTGAAGTAATATCCATTAAAGCCTCTATCTGAAAAGAATCATACTGTGGCGATACCCGTACAGTTATATCATAATAATCTATAGAAGGAGTCAATTCTGTCGCAGAAATAATATTAAAGGACAGGATAAACAAAATTAGAGAAATAAGCAAAAATTTCATATAAAAAATTCCTTTCAAAAAATAAAACAGGCGAACATCAGGTTCGCCTGTTTTATTAAGAATATCTTTATTATCTACCGTTAAGATATTTGTTTATAACGTCCTGAACCTGGGGATCTTTTTCACCTTTACTTGTAGGGAAGAGTTTATAATCTACGCCAACAACCTGTTTGGTGTTCTTATCAACCTCAAGGGATACATCACCTACATATTTCCCATGGGAAGCAGCTTCTACTACAATTGTCTTTCTTCCGTCAGGATTATTAACTTCTTTGGGTTCCTGAAGTTCCTGATGGTCATGACCTGCGACTATAACATCTATGCCGGGAACATGTGAAGCGGCATCGACGCAGCGATTTATTCCTTCATGGGCAATTATAACTATTACTTCTGCGCCGGCTTTCTTTGCTTCCGGTACAATCTCTGCTGCTCCACTCTGTATAGAATCTACCTTTACATCATAGCCTACCTTCGGATGAGCTTTTGTGGCCATTTTCGGTGTGCAGAGTCCTATAATACCGACTTTAACACCGTTTACATCCTGTATAACGAACGGTTTTGTATGTTCAAGGGGCTTGCCGCTTGATTTATAGGTAATATTTCCGAGTAATACCTGGGCATCCATTTTGGGAAGTAAATTATCTTCAAGATATTTGCCTCCATGCTGAAATTCATGATTTCCGGGAACAAAATATTCCATACCCTGTGCCTTAAATATTTCAGGTATAGGTCCCCAGAACTGCGGCCCCGGTTTATCATTGAAGCTCTCATAGGTAATATCGCCGGTGTTTACTATAATAGAATTTTCATCTCCATAAACTTTTTCTCTTCTTTTTATTACTGCACCTTCGCCGGCAAATTTCTCAAATTTTGGATCATGTTCATCATTTGTATGAATTATTCCTATCGTAGCAGTAGAGCTTCCACCTTTAATACCTGATCCTTTCAATACACCGTCAACAGTAGGTTCGGCAAGCTGAAAATGCCAGTGTTTTTCGGGTACATCAGTATCTTTCTGACCTATGGATACAGCATCTTTATCCATAAAAGCAGAAAGAGCATTCAGATCTATGCCACCTTCTCTGGCAGAAACCTGTTTTGTAGCTGGAGCTTTCAGGTTATTTACAGGACCCATTTGATTTGATATTTGCATATACATTCACATCCTTAATATTTAATAATTTTATCTTAAATTTTGTAAGATCAAATTCATTCACTTATAGGATAAATAAAAACACGGTAAAATGCAATAGTATTTTGTTAATAAATTGTTAACATTTATACTGATGAATTGTAATAAATATTACAAGTTCATTTCTTGATTTTTTTCTTCTTTTTGATAACAACAACTTTTTTATCGTTCTCTTCTGGAGGTTTCTCTTCAGGCAATGACTCACCGGGAGGTTTAAAAGTAGCCCGGAGATCATCAGTGGGTAAAATCTCTACAAAATCATTTATTTCACCGTAACTTTCTTTAAGCAGTTCTTCTATGTTTTTCTCAGGTTGAAGAAAAACTTTTTCTTCCTCCTGTTCAGTAACATCCAGGAAAAATTGCGGTACCGACTCCTCTTCTATTTCTTCTTTAACAGATGCTTCGGGAACTGCACCAAAAAAACCGCCTATCGGGATACGATCATCATCTATTTCAGGAGGTGGCTCATCTTCCTCTTCAAGGACATCTAAAAGTTCTATTGGAAAAGATTCTTCTTCGCTGTGGGAAAAAGGATTGTAAAAATTTTCCGTTCCATCGGTAAAATCATCGATTTCTTCTCTGTCACTCTGAATTATAAGATCATCAAACACTTCATCTTCTGATTTCACAGAAAATCCAGATTTCTTTTTTTTCTTCTTCTTTTTGAGAACACCATATACAGCATCAGAAGATGCAGTTTTTTTCTTCTTTTTTTTCTTGTATACCGGTTCTCCCATAGCGGGAACTATAGATATTTCCTCTTTGACAGAAGGAACTTCTGCAGTTTCACGGGAGACAGGTTTTTTCTTCTTCTTTTTCTTGCGTACCGGTTCTTCCACAGCGGGAATTATAGATGTTTTCTCTTTGACAGAAGGAATGACTGCGGTTTCACTGGAGATAAGTTTTTTCTTCTTCTTTTTTACAGATAATATTTTATCATTTCCGGGAGATACAGATGGTTTATCCTTTACAGCAGGCACTTCCCCTGAACTGGAGGAAAGAAATTTCTTTTTTTTCTTCTTTTTTATAGATGGGACGGACTCAGCAGAAAATTTCTTCTTTTTTTTCTTTTTCCCCGATAATATTTCATTACCATCGGGAGCTAAAGGTGTTTTTTCCTTTACAAAAGATAATTCTCCACCTTCAGAGGAGAGACGTTTTTTCTTCTTTTTTTTCTTTGGAGAGATTGTTCCGTCTCCATGTTCACTTTTCTGTGACTCATCTGACATATTGGATTTACTATGAATATCTTTCAATTTCTTTTTCTTCTTCTTTTTCCCTGGTATAGATAGAATATCTTCTTGATTCATCATAAGTTATTTAAAGTTTATCACCAGATCTCTATATTTGTTTCTTTAGAATTATATCATTACTATCATAACAGGTCAATTAAGGAAATAACAATTTTTATAAAAACATTAAGAATACTGAAGTGAGTATAAATAATGACATGGTAATGCGTAAAGCATAAGGGAAGGAAAAATCTAATTTTGTCGAATTAGTCTGAATATAAATCTTCTTCTGAATATAAATCTTCTATAGAAAGGACAGAATATTTGTCGAATATAGAAAAATTTCTAAAAGACCTGTCGTCTGCGGGTAATCAAATTGACAGGATAAGATTGCTGAGAAAAAATAAAAGTGAAATTACAGAAGAACTTTTCTGGATTCTTCACTTCTATACGACAGTTTTTTTAATTAAAGGTAAATGGCCTCAGGCTCTGGAGATAATGGAACTGGTCATGGAAGTGAGTGATCTTATAAACACAATAGATTTAAATGTACATAGCACATATCTTCAGGTTTCTTTCTATCATTGCCTTGGTGAATTCAACAGAGCGGAAAATCTGTTAAAAGAAAGACTCAGGATACATACCTTTCTAAAAGAATGGAATAAACTGGCTGACAGCTATTATCAATTAGGTAAAATATATATATATAAAGGCAATTATAATGAAGCTCTTGAGGCTTTAAAAAAAGCAAGGGAATACTACTTAAAAACAGAGGATAAAGAAAAAATAACTGCAATTCTACTTGACATAGGAGAGATTTATTTTACCGGGAATGATCCCGAAAAAGCTTTAATTTATTTCAGAGAAGCCTGCCATTACAGCAAAAAAGGCGGGATAAATTCTATTGAAATAAGAAGCCTCAACTGGCTTGGTTTTTTAGAAGAGCTCATGGGAAATACCCAGGAAAGCCTGTCTAAATTCCAGGAAGCAAGCAGAAAAATAAAAAATCCTATGAGTAATGAACTGATATTATCTCTCGCCAGTCAGGCAAGGGCATTAAAAAACATGGGCTACTATAAAGAAGCTTTCCTTTATTACAGGCAGATTTTAGAGATAAGACGTGAAATAGACTTCAAACAGGCTCTCGGGAAAAACCTTTATTACAGAGGTTTAATATTAATGAATACAGGCCTTCTGGAAAGATCTTATAAATGTTTCAGAGAAGCATTGAGTATATTCAGACAGATAGGAGACTGGCAAACAGAGTTATCCATACTCTTTTCAATGGGAATAGTCAGATGGAAAATGGGGGAAACTATTGATTCTATATCATTTTTTACAGATGAATCTCCTGATAAAGACAGAAAAAAAACCGAACCGTCCATACCTGAAAGTTATGCTTTCAGCCCTGTACCACTTAAATATGCAGACAGAGGTGTTACCGAATTTCACATAGCTCCTTATATAGGCAAAATACAGTACAGTTCAGGTATAATATATGAATATGCTGAAGAAAGGACGGATAAATTATTTCAATTACTGGAAGGTTTTATGGGTAGAGAACAAAAAGTAAAAGATGAATCATACATAATATCAAAACCTGTAGTTAATAGAAAAATACTTCAGGAAGAACTAAAAGAACTTGCCATGCTGTCATATCAACTTGGCAATTATACGGAAGGACTGAAATATTTTAAAAAAGTCCTGAGTATAATATTATACAGACAGGACGATCATGAAACTTCAGACATAATGGAATTTATAAAAGAAATTTACCTTCAATCAGGAGATTATCAAAAAGGGGTAAATTTTTTTTCCTCTATTATTGAAAAAGCCTCTGCGCGAAAAATGGAAAGAACTACAGGAGGAGCATATCTTTTTACAGGTAATCTTCTGGTAAAAGGGAAAAGATTTTCAGAGGCAATGCTTATGTTACGAAAAAGTCTGGAAATAAGGAGAAAAATCGGAGAAAGAAAACCTGTTATTCATGTCCTTATAGAACTGGGGAAATTTCATAAAGCTCAGGAAGGATATTCCATTTCGGAAAAATATTTTAAAGAAGCTCTGGAAGAATGCAACAAAGGGATTAATATAGAAGAAAAATTAAATGTGTTAAAACTTGTGGCTTCTCTTTTTACTCATCAAAAAAAACTGGATAAAGCCGTAGAAATTTACAGTGAACTTGCATGGGAAACACAGTATCTGAGCGATAATGGGAAAAAACTTTCAACTCTCTTACTTGCAGGAAACAACTGTGATTTTCTCGGTTCACCCTCTGTTGCATTAAATATTTATATAAACGGCATGTCTATTGCATACAAATATAAATCTATAAAATGGCTATGTATCTTTCTGGAATCCGCAGGGAGAATTTATGAAGATACAGGAAAATACACTAAAGCAGAATCCTGTCTGAAGTACAAATTAAAATTATCGGAACAGGAAAACATATCAGAAGATATTATCGTAAGTCTCACCTATTTGAGTTATCAGGAATTTATAAAAGGCCACATAGACATGTCAGAAAATTTAATAGAACGCTCATTGAAACTTGCCGGACAGATTAATAATAAAATTATATCATGGAAAACCCTTCTGACAGCAGGCAGGATAAAACTGGAAATCGGCAAAATAAATGAAGCATATAAGCATTTCCTGGCTTCCTATAATATAGCAGCAGACGGCTTCCCCGTAGAATCTATGGAAGGGTCCAGTAATTTCCATCTTGCCATCACACTTTACCTGAAAGGAAAAATAAATCAATCACTATTTTACCTCAGAGAAGCCTCCAGATTTTACGTTGAAGATCTGAAAGAAGAGAATTTTTCTCTTTATCCGAGAAGAAAAGCTCATACTTACTTCTCTACAGGATTAATTTTCCTTATGATCGGCAAAACTGATGAAGCCCGTAAATATATAGATATGGCACTGGAACTTTATAAAGAAATGGAACTTATTACCGGTATGGTAGAAGCTATATCGACAAAGGGAGAAATCTATCAAAAATGCGGTAATAATAAAAAAAGTAAAAAATATTTCAGGGAAGCTCTGAGTATATATAAAAAAACAGGGAATCTTGTCGGAGAAATCCGCACATTGAATAATTTAGGAAAAATTTATCTGGCCATGGGAAATTATAATAAAGCAAAAGAATATTTCGAAGAAATTTTAAGTAATGAAAAAACGAAATATTTGAAGATACTCTATGGCTGTGCCATAGAGTATCTGGGCTATACCCTGTGTTGCCTGAATAATTACAGTGAAGGAATAGAAAAAATAAAAACTTCTATTGCATTATTTCAGGATATAGAGTATGAGATCGGTATAGTAAGAGCCAGTAAAAATTCAGGAATTTTCTCCTTCTGTCATATAGATGGTTCTCAGAAGGAATTCCTGCGGGCCCTTGATTTAAGTCAGAAATACTGTTTTTTAAATTATCAGACAAATATCTTATTTCAACTGGCACGGCTGAAAAGAATAGAAGGAGATTATAACAGAGCCTATGAATATCTTGTACAGGTAAAGGAAATTTCGCAAAAAATCTTCAGACCTGATCTGTCCTGGAAAATCAATTTTGATATGGGAAGACTTGCTATGAACCAGAATAGATACGGTCAGACAGTAAGTTATTACCAGAAAGCCATAGAGGAAATCGAAAATTACTTCTGGTTTCCCCTTCTGGATATTACAGAATACAGTTTCCACAAAATCTGTGATTACAGAGAAAATAAAGTATATGAAAATTTTATAGATTATTTTCTGGAAACAGGTCAGAATGAAGAAGCTTTTACACTTATAGAAAGAGCTAAAGCACTGGAGAGAACTAAAGGGAGACAGTATAAAAACAGGCAGGGGAAAGAAGAATTCTTTAAAAAAGAAAGAGAACTGATAAAGAATATAAAAGAACTTTACTATCTCCTTGTAAATCAGGAAGAACTGGAAACAGAAATAATGTCAGAGTTATGGACAAAATATAAACTTATGAAAAAAACACATAAAATACTGGCTGAAGAAATAATAAAAAAATACCCGGAATTAAAGGTTAATTACTCTCTGATATATCTGACAGTAAAGGATTTAAAAGAAAAATTATCAGACGAAGAGTCCGTTATAGAATATTACTTCACAGAAAGAAATACTCTTATATTCTTTCTCTATGCAGCTCCTGAAGGATTCTACACATTAAAAATAGGTGTTCTTCCTCTTCCTGAAGAAAATTTAAGAAAAAATCTCATAGAGGAACTTTTGCCGGAAGAATTTAAAGAATTATTTGATTATATAACAGTTAAGTTCCCGGAACTGAAAGATTCAAAATCTGTTTATTATATAATACAGGATGAATTATTTAGACAAACTACTTCTACTTAATTTTCATCTAAAGCCTTATTTTACGCCATTAAAAATGAAATTTCCTATACCCTTAAATTAAAAATTTTAATGACAGGGTTGTAATATTATAAAATGTGAAATAGCTTACAAACACTTATGAAGTGCATTACAAAAAAAATTTTTTTTTATAAAAAGTCTTTACTTTATTTTTTTTTACGTGATATCCTATATAGATAACTACAGCTTCGAAAATTAAGTTAAGTAAACTCTTAAGGAGGTAATAAAATGGGAATAGGAATAGGAAATAGCAATGCAACAACAAATGTAGTAAATAATTATTTCGGTGGCTCATCCCCTATGGGAATGATGGGAATGATGCAGCAGAATCCTATGATGCAGATGATGCAGATGATGACGGGAGCACTTCAGGGACTGACAGGCGGCGGATGCCAGGAAATGATGGGCGGTATGGGAATGCCAGGTATGGGAATGCCAGGTATGGGTATGCCAGGTATGGGTGGTATGATGCCCGGTATGGATGGTATGTCAGGCTTCAGCCCTATGATGGGTAATAATATAGGTAATTTCCTCGGTATGCAGCAGGATCCTATGATGCAGATGATGCAGATGATGATGCAGATGATGCAGATGATGATGCAGATGATGGGCGGAGGAGCGAATCCGTTTATGGGTGGCATGATGCCAGGTATGATGGGTGGCATGCCAGGTATGGGCGGTATGGGCGGTATGGGCGGAGGCTTCCCGGGTATGGGCGGCGGCTTCCCGGGTATGGGCGGCGGCTTCCCGGGTATGGGCGGAGGCTTCCCGGGTATGGGCGGCGGTTATCCCGGTATGGGCGGCATGGGTGGCGGAATGCCCTATGCAGGAGCCTATGCAGGACCTAACGGAGCAGGAGCCTTTGCAGGTACAGGCGGAGCAGGCGGAGCAGGAGCTTATGCAGGCCCAATGGGAACAGGAAGCGGCGCTGCTGCAGTTAATATGGGAAGGCAATTTCTTGGACAGAATGCTATTGATATAAAAGGTAAAATGCCTCACTTTACAGCAGCAGGTGGACAGACCAATAACTGTGCAGATTTTGTAAGTTCATGTCTTGAAAGTCAGGGTCTTATAAAAGGTCATCATATCAATGTAAGAGAAATGGAACAGTCTTTACTCAAACAGGGATACAGACAGATTCCTTTAAATCAGGCTAAAGCCGGTGATGTATGGATGAATTCCAGCAGAGGCCATACGGAACTTGTTCAGGGCTTCCAGAATGGCAAATTAAGGTTAATAGGTTCAAACAATGACAGACCCGGACATCAGGTAATTTCAGAAGGTAGCGCCACAAGCGGTGTAGTATATAGCAGACAGTAATACTGTAAAAAAATACTGCAGACTTTATGTCTGCAGTATTTTTTTATGGCTTTAAAATTACTCCTTTAGAAGAACGACCGTCTATTTTTACAGTTAACGGTTTATCGAAACGTATATGATTTACAAAATCATATTTCTCATAAACAGGTTGTTCTTTTAGCCATTTCCAGTCAACAAACTCCTCGTTTCCTTCTGTCTGAACATGGAAATAACCGAGTCTTAAGGAAGTAATATTATGAAAGAAATGGCTTCCCTGTGAGGGATCTACTTTAAAATCTTTCAGATTTGCTTCTACAATAACCTTTGCCTGTGATATATGAGCCCATTCTACCGGTATGCCAAGCCACGGGTCAGATGTTCCCCATCGGCCAAAACCTGAAAGTATATAATGCTTTTCTTCAGTAATAAATTTTTGATTTATTTTTTCTATTTCCTGTGCAATTACGCGGGTTTTAGCAACGTCAAATTTATCAGGATCTACATAAATAATATCATGAAGGCCTTCAAAAATTCCGTTACCAAGTGCATGGGTTGTATTACACAGAGTTTCTTCTTTCATAATATTATCTATAACGACAGTAAAGGTTTCACTGCCCATTACCCATGGCCTTATCTGAAGAAAATAAAATCGAGGTTTCTTCTCTTTATTTCTGTAAAGATTTAAAGCAAATTCTATTTCTACAGGACAGGCGAAAGCATTTTCTCCCAGTTTTAAAAGTATTTTTAAGATATCGGAAAGAGGAAAGAGCCCATACTTTAAAATATTGGCAAAAGTAATAATTCTCGGCCCGGGAATTGATAATGTATCACGTATAACCTGATTATCTATTGAATAGGTGCTTCCTGCAAAGAAGAGACTTCCGTCTGCTTCTGCTCTGGAAAGATCAAGTTTTTTCAGGGTGGAACAGTCATCTCTGGTGATATGAATATCATTTTCTATAAGATTCAATGCATAAAATTGACTCTGAGTCTTCTTCATAAATTCCCTGGGACTCGAATAAACAGGATTCATTGCAGGATAGGCAGGTGAAAAACTATAAGCCTGTCCTCCGCCGACAACTGTTTTACCCAGGCCTAAAGCAAGACAGGCAAGACCATCTTCCGGTTTCATTCGTTCAAAGGGATAAAAATTATAAGACTGAGCAACACCGGATACGACAGGGTAAAAGGCATCACCATACTGTTCTCCTGCAACCTGCTGAATAATTACAGCCATTTTCTGTTCTTCAATACGCTGGTTTGTATTTTTGCCGTACGCTTTCGGCGACTGAAAAAATGTTGACCCATAGACAAGTTTTATAGCATCACATAGATGATTAAGCCTGACAGTAATATCAGGATGATTATTCGGAAGCATATAAGTACTGTACAGACCGGCAAAGGGTATAAAATGAGAGTCTTCAAGAAGACTGGAAGAACGTACGGCTAAAGGATAATTTACTTTATGGAGAAATTCTTTAAGAGCAGAGTGAATTCTTCCCGGGAGAGGGCATTTTATAAAAGCTTCAACAATTTTATTATCATCTGTTTCTTTAATGGCAAATTCTTCAAGACAATTAATTTTCAGAAATTCTTCAAACACTTCTGTACAGATAACGGTTGTTCTCGGTACAAGTATATCTATATGTTTATAATTTTTAAAAGCATCTGTCTGAGATAACAGTGAATTAATAAAAGCTATGCCCCTGCCTTTACCTCCGAGAGAACCGGCACCAAGCTTTACAAAATCACTGGCAGGATCAAATTTAAAAGGCTGAAAATCAGCAATAACACCATGCTGATAAGTTTCTATTATATGTCTTATGGTTTGCCTCAACACTTCTCTTGCTTCATCTATATTCTTATAATCTGATGTTTTCTTCGGTCTCAGTTCATTTGCAGCTTCGAATTCACTTCTGGCCATAAGCCATGTAGAAATATGATTCCTTCTGGCATGGTATTCAAGACTTTCTGCAGGAACAGTTAAAACCATTTGTTCCATTTCCTGAAGATTTTTAGCTCTTCCTGCTTCCCTGCCGTCAGGATATCGGAAAATAAAATCTCCGAAGCCAAAATTTTCCTGCATAAAAGTCCTTAATTCATGGAGAAAATTCTGAGAATTCTTATCCAGACATGCTATATTTTTTCCTGATGCTATAGACTGTATTTCAGGCTCCGAGGATTGTAATAAAACAGGAGGAGGCTCTGACTGAGATTTTATTTTTTCTACAAGTTTCAGACCTGCTTCCGGATCAGGTTTTCCTTCTATGGGAAATCTTATATCACTGATTACTCCGAGAATATTTTGTCTGTAAGTTTCATATATAGTAACTGCTTCTTCAAAGGTCTCCGCAAGCATAATCTTTGGCCTTGCTCTCATACGAAGCAGTCTGTGAACTGCATTGACACTTTCTGATATTAAAAGTCTTGTTTGAGTCATAATCTCAGTGTAAATTACAGGAAGAAAGGAAGAATAATAAAGAGGACTGTCTTCAACAATTAAAATCACCCGGACACCTGCTCTTGTATCTTCCCTTATATTAAATAAATCTTCCACATATTTAACGATAGCCAGGAGAATTTTGCTATCTCCTGACCAGTAGAAAATTTTATCTATACCTTTACCTTTTTTTAATCTGGCAAAGGTCTCAAGTTCTACCGTATTATAAGTAAGAAGTACTACAGCCATAGTCGGATCAAACTCTTTAACCTTCTTTCCGAATTCAAAAGGATCCATATCTACAATACGGGGCATAGTAATAACCAGATTAAAAGATCTCTCTCTAAGAGCACAAAAAGCTTCCTGTGCAGAAGATACCCTTCTTACTCTCGGAACAAAACTCAGATTTAAATCGACATATTCACTCATAATCTTTTCAGAAAGACGACCATCCTGCTCCAGAACAAAAGCATCATACATACTGGATACAATAAGTATCTCTCTGACGCGGAATTTCATCAGATCATGAAAACCACTGAACTGTGGTTCAATATCCTGCTGTAAATCTATCATAATATATAACCCTCGCACATAAAATCGTGAGTAGTGAATAGTGAGTGGATTATTCATTATCCCATCACCCATCACCCTTCACTCTTCACTTACTATTCTATTTTACAGCAAAATTTCCTTGATTTTTTTCACAAAAGAATTGCCTTTAATGAAAAAATGTATTAATATTGATGAGAGTAAAAATTGAGAGGTGAAAAGTGAAGAGTGAACAGTGAGTAATGGGCAGTGAATAACCATATGAATACATTTCACCGGTCATGAAATACCTGTAATGAATAATCAATCACCCGTCACTATATAAAAAAATGTCTACAAACATTAATGATTTAATCTTAGTATATATAGAAGAGAATCCGGCTTTTTTTGGCAGGATTGAAGATATAACTCCTGATATAAAACCGGGATGGTGGCATGTTCACATAATGGTATTATCTATTCCACCACGTATGATTACATGGATACTGGAAGATTCACAGATACAGGGAAAAAGCTTTACCATGGGAGGAATCCCTATAAGACTGGAAAAAGTTCCTTCCCCATACAAAGAAGAAGACATGGAAGAGGATGGAAAGGTAATTTCTCTCGGAGAAAGACAGGAAGAAGATATGGAAGAGGATGGAAAGGTAATTTCTCTCGGAGAAAGACAGGAAGAAGATATGGAAGAGGATGGAAAGGTAATTTCTTTCGGAGAAAGACAGGAAGAAGATAAACCTCAGAAAAACCTTGAATCTAAAGTAATTTCTTTAATGGATAGACGAAAAAAATAAACTTGATAAATGCTTGTTCTATGAATGGTCACGTGGTATAATGAAATTGTATGTAAATAAGATTTAAGAAAGGAGGGGCAAAGGGCTTTATCTGAGAAAAATATAGACCAGCAGGGGGATTACTATGAGTGCGAGGTTAACTCTTGGAAACAGGAGAGATTTTGTCATAGGTAGTGATTTGAAATATTTTATTGCCCATATAGCTAATTCTTCAATAAAAAGTGAAATTCTAGAATTCTTTTACTATAATCCCAGCACAGTATACAGTCCTTTTCTCATTTCCGAAGCCATTGGAAGAAAAGAAGAACAGGTTAAAGAAGCTCTTGATGATTTTGTAGATGCAGGATTACTGAGACAGATAAGGGATATGCCGTCTCCTTCTTATGTACCTATGGAAAACAGTAGTTTCCATGATTTACTTGATAAATTCATCAGATTATTTAACAGCAATAATGGGCGTGAACTGGTTCGTTCCATTATAGATGATATGCTGGCGGGAAACCGTCATTACAATAGAAAAAAAAGAGAAAATTGTATATAAATAGATTATTATAACACATAAATAAGCTCAAAAGACTCCGGTCTTTTGAGCTTATTTATAAATATTAGAAAGGTGGTTTTTTTATGGCAGGGAAAAAATACAAGCTTATGAGAAGTAAGTTCTTACTTCCTATAAGTGATAAAATCGGAAGAAGTGAAAGAATAAAAGATGGTTATGTACTTACAGAAAAAAATCTCATAAAAGAAACTGGCAGATACACAGAAGAAACAGGGGAAAGAATTATAAGAGATTATGGCCCGGAGCTTCAGATAATAGGTTGTGAAAAAGAAAATAATTTCGCCTTATGTGATATAAAAAAATTAAGAGGAGTCATTATGCCCGGTTTTGTAAAAGCCCATGGCCATGATCACGAATCTCCCCTCATAGGTCTGGCAAAAGATGAACCTCTTACTGCATGGCTCGATCATGCAGTAAACCTTTTCACAGGATTTATGAACGAACAAAGAAATATTTTAGAGAAAAAATTCAGGAAATCGCCGAACTATATCACCTATATAAAAGCCAGACTGGACGATATATATTACGGAATAACATCTTCTATGGTTCATCACTGTAACCACAATAAATACAGGGTTGAAGAAATAGTGAAGGCAAATCTAAAAGCAGGCACAAAAATGATAATAGCAGTAGGTGCACAGGATAGAAACTATGATGAACGTATACTTGACACACCTGAGAAATCAGTAGAAAGAATGGATGAATATATAAATAAATTTGCCGGTACAGAAAGAACATGGATCATTCCGGGCCCTGACCAGGATTTTTCAAATGGCCCTGAACAGCTGAAAGCTTTAAAAAAATGGGCAAGAGACAATAATACACTCATACACATGCATTCTTCAGAAGAACCAAATACCACTAAATGGTTCAGGGAAACCTACGGCCATACACCTGTAGAATATGCTCATTCCATAGATTTCCTGGATGAAAATACAATTTTAGCCCATCAGGTAAACTGCACGGAAAGAGACCTGGAAATACTCAGAGATACGGGAACAAAGATAGTTCATAATCCCCTTGCCAATACCATCCTGGGTTCAGGAATGCCTCCTGTTATAAAAATGATGGAAATGGGTATACCGGTAGTAATATCAACAGATGGCTCCGGCAGTGCAGATAATCAAAATATGCTTATAGCAGCAAAACTTGCATCTCAATATCAGAAGGCATTGCACCAGGATGCCTATTTACTTCCCGCCCAGAAACTCCTGGAAATGATTACAATAGAACCGGCAAAATTCCTCAGGCTGAATACAGGAAGTCTGGAAGAAGGTAAGGACGCTGATTTTATATTCCTTGATCTTACTTCGCCCAATATGACACCTACCAGAGAGGATAACCTGGTAGAAAACCTGATATGGGCTTCTAACGGAAATGAAGTAAAGTACGTCATAGCAAACGGTGAAATACTTATGAACAACGGAATTTTCACCACTCTGAATGAAGATGAAGTAAAGAATGAAGTATATGAACTGTCAGATATGTTTGTAGAATACAGAAAAACAGCGAAAGAGATAAAAGGAACGGGAGCGCATAAGTAGTGAAAGGTGAGTAGTGAAAAGTGAAAAGACAAAACCTTTCACTTTTCACTTTTCACTTTTCACTCTTTCAATGCTTTATTTATAAGTTCTTCAAATTCAGGCCTGGGTTTATAGCCTTTTTCATTTAACCCCATTAAGGCATCCTGTATAAGAACCTTTGCATCTTCTATTGTTGCAAGGGATTTTTTGAAATCGGAAAAATCATCTTTCTCAAGACAGGAAATGCCTTTTGTTATACCGTCCAGCAATTTATCATAACAGGACAGAACTTTTTTATTAATCTCTTCATACCCTTCAGGCACTTTATTTTCCATAACCTTTGCTTTTATCTGTTCGAGAGTTTTCTTATTATGAGTAACAATCACCTTAAGTGTTTCCATAGATTCTTTTGATGGTTTCGTCTGTTTAACCTCTGTCGGAGGTGTCATGGTTGTTCCTGTGGTAGCCGTTTCTCCGGTCGTTCCTGTCTCTCCGGTTATCCCTGTTGCACCGGTTTCTGCTGTTACTCCTGTTGCGCCGCTCTCCCCTGTCGTTCCTGTTGTGCCTGTTTCTCCTGTTATCCCAGTGGCGCCGGTTTCTCCGGTTGTTCCTGTCTCACCTGTTATTCCAGTGGAACCACCTGCGCCGGTATTTCCTGTATTACCGGATTCGGCAGGAGTAATATCTTTAAGGCCGTTTCCGAGTTCAAGAAGAACAAAACTGGTGCACAGCGTCGACGTATATATAGAATTACCATATTTTTCCTCATCAGTTTTCCCCTGATCCTGTGCTATTTTCATCAAATTCTCTATATTAATGTTTGACACCTCAACCCATGAATTTGGATCTATTGCTCCGTTTGGTTCAGGCGGTAATGTAGGTACAGGAGTTGCAGTCGGATAAGGAGACGGTGTAGCATTTCCGCTTCCGTTCTGACAGCCGCCGCAGATAGAAATAGAAAGTAACATAATAAACAGGATTGAAATATATTTCATTGATTTCACTTCCTTATATATTGGAGTCGTGACGCGTAACGCGTGACGCGTGACGGGTAATACGCCACGATTTTGAATATTTATGATAGCATAATCTGAAAAAAATGTCTATTTTTTTTTAATTAAAAAAGAAAAACAGGCTGAGTGAAGCCTGTTTTTCTTTTTCAAGAAAGGGTTTACCGTTATTTCTTCACATCATTTTTCCTGGCTTCTTCATAAGCCTGTTCCGTATCTTTAACTACGGCCTGCATATCTTTGAGCACAGCTTTATCACTGTCTGTAAGAGTCTGGCCTACAAGTGCTTCTTCATAGCTGCCCAGCATTTCTTTTGCCCTGTTAAGCTCGGCTTTCTTTATGTCAACATCAGACATATTCTTCTTCTTGAGCTGTTCATAAAGAGTCTTGCCGCCGAACAGGAGAGCTCCTGCTCCAGCACCTATGGCTGCTCCTGTAGCTCCGCCGAATATTAATCCTATGGGCCCACCCATAACAATACCTATACCCGCTCCTGCAGCAGTTTTACCGAGAGTCCCGATCTCACGACCTTCAAGGGCCTTATCCATATGTTTATCAATCTTCTGATTAATATCCATAGTGAGATTTCTTACAGTCCTTCTCATTACAGGCCCTATGACTGCACCGCTTGCGCCTGAGAGTGCTCCTGCTGCGGCACTTATACCCATTACAGGTAAACCTGCCGCTCCCAGAGTCATTACAGCAGGAATAGCGGTAATAGCACCTGTAGCAGCACCGGCACCTCCGCCAAGAATTACTTTACCTGCAGTTGTAGCAGCTCTTCCTCCCACACCGCCACCTACTGCTCCGGCAAGTACCATACCGGAATTTCCAGTAATAGCCTGTGCCACAAGACCTGTCATAACTCCGCCTGACATACCGTCGCTTACAGAAGTAAAGGCATTTCCGCTGAGACTGCCGCTTGCTCCTGAAAGTCCTCCAAGTATGGCAGCAGTGGTAAGTACAGTAGCACCGGGAACAGATCCACCAAGAAGAGCTCCCATAGCAAGCGTTACTGCAACACCGGTACCCGCTCCTATAGCAGCTCCGCCTATTAAGGAATTAATATCTCCTGACAGTGGATTATCTGCAGATTTTTTGGCTTCCCCGATCTTAGTTCCTGCATAACCTCCAATGGCTCCTGCCACAAGCCCTATAGGTCCTCCTCCGAACATAAACCCTTCTATGCCTCCACCCATGGCAGCAGATGTAGGAGAAGATGAAGCTTTGTCGCCGAGTTCACCGACACTGGCACATTGTTGAAACAGGGCAATTTCTTCCTTCGAAAAACCGAAGTTTGTAAGGGTTGCAGTAAAACCTTCTTCAAGGAAGGGAATATTTACAAGGGACGCCGCAATCTTCAGCTTATCTAAAGGTAACTGTTCCCTTAGCTTTTTCAGACTGTCTGCATTGATCTTATAGATATATCGCGGTTTTGTATAATCCAGGATCTTTTTGCCAAGAGAAAGAAATTTATCCCCCGCACCGGCTGACTGGTTCAAATCTACTTTATCTACAGGCTCAGCGGAAGGTTCAGCGAGCTTTTCTTTTATATCCTTCTGAGGAGCAATTTTTATGTCATCTTTTATACTGACATTATTACTGAGTATCCTCATAATAATCTTCCTTTACAAAAGGGCGGCAAAAAGCCGCCCCTTTATTAAACATTATTTAATCGCATTGGCTATCTGATTCTGGAGACTGTTTATATCTGACTGAAGCTGATTGAATTCAGAAGCAGAACGCTGATAATCACTCTGAGCACTGCTTGCCGCAGACTGGGCTGAAGAGAGTGAACTCTGTGCACCGGAAACCTGGCCTCTCAGTGAAGAGGCTTCATTTCTTGCTCTGTTTGCTTCGTCAAGATATCTTCCTTTTTCCATAGGAATACTTGACATAATGCTCTCTGCTTCACTTTCGTTACGTCTTGCCCTGTCTTCAGTATCTCTTATCTGATTCTCTTTATTGGACACATCCTGTCTCATAGAGTTAACATGGCTCTGTTTACTGTCAACAGTAGACTTCTTACCGGAATATTCCGAATTATACTGCCGTTCTTTCTGGTCATATTCAGATTTAAGTGTCTGTTTATGACTGTCAAGATCCTTCTGAAGTCCTTTTTCCACACCGGCCAGTTCATCCTTCAGTTCTCCTTCTCTCCTGGCATAATGGACATCGCCTTCCTGTTTTATAAGGTTGGGCATATCGGCTTTCTTCTTATCAAGAGTATCCTGTTTTACATTCAGGTCTTTCTCTCTGCTGTCAAGAGAAGATTTTCTTGCATCATATTTACCCTGAAGTTCTTTTGTTGTTACATCAACACGGGAATCTGACTGGTCATTGACGATCTTATCCATCTCTTTATTTTTCCTGTCATATTCCTTGTCTCTTGCATCCATAGAATCTTCAAAGTTCTCGAGTCCGGCTTTTCTCTCCTGATATTTATCTTCTGAAGCCTTCTTGTGATCTTCGAGTCTCTGATTTGCTCTCTGATCTGCAATCTCATCCTGTTTTCCTGTCTTTTCCTGTACCTGAGCCATAATACCGTCAAATTCTTTGGTTTTCTCTGCTACTTTTTTATCCATAGCGTCTACGTTCTCCTTAAGAGCTGCTTCTTCTGTCGCTACATGGGCATCTTCATTCTGTTTTGCCTGCTGAAGTGATTGGCCCTGGTTGACAAAATAAGTTTCCGCATCTGCCTTCTTGGTCTTAATCTCTTCTTCTGCTTTTTTAAGACCGTCTATACGTTTGGTATATTCTTTATCTTTCATATCAAGCTCTACGCTCTCTTTACCTTTGGCAAGACCGCTCGTCACATCATGTGCTCTGTCTCCGATGAAGTCAACAAGTTTTGCTCCGCCAAGTCCGAGAAGGGCTGCTCCTGCCACAAGACCTATACCTGCTCCTATAACACCTGACTTTGTAATAGTGCTTAAAGCAACGTCTTTTGCTATAATTCCTGCAGTAAGACCTGCACCGGAACCTATAAGACCTCCAAGGGCAAGACCGCCTGTACCTCCCATAATTAAGCCTGCTCCTATAGCACCTTTTGATGACCAGTCTTCCAGTTTGCTTTCTTTTCTTGCCGGCTCTTCAGGCTTTTTAGCTTCTATCGGTTCAGGATTTTTATTAAAAGCTTCACCTATGGTTGCAGGGACTATAGCTGCACCTGCTCCAAAAGCATAACCTGCTCCATAGCCTACTTTTGAACCGAGATAGGCTCCTCCTGCCACACCGAGAACTGTACCTGCCAGTATGCCTGCTCTTGCAAGAGCATTACCGCTGGAAAATGCATCGGCAATGATGGAAAGTCCCTGGCTTCCGCCGAGTATTGCAGTAGGAACGCCTGCGCCGAGGCCAATAATACCCATGGCGGCTGCTCCGCCGATGGCACCTACATTAGCTCCTGCTACTCCGCCTGTTACAGCTCCTACTGTACCTAGAATACGTCCCATTTTATCTCCTGTTTCATGGGCTTTATGGGCACCTCTTTTAAACACGCCCGGTACTTCTGCGTTCTGAGCTTTAAGCTGCAGTATATCCTCTTTTGAAAGAACTGCTCCCGTATCACCGGTGCCGGAACTCAGGACAACTCCGTCTTTCTGTTCCAGATTAACCTCTGCCTCTTTGGCTTTTGCCGGAGTCAGTGTCTTATTTATCGGTGTTGAAACAAGACTTTTATCTATCTTCATTGTAACGTTCCTCCTTCTCTACGAATTTACCATTTTCTTAAGAACATTCATTGCCACACCTGAAGCGACACCTATAACTCCTCCGAGGACTGCCCCTCCGAGAACTGTTCCTACAACACCATAACGGGCTTCTGATGTAACTGTCTGGGATTTCTCTTCCATTTTAACCTGGCCGAGAAGATTTTTATCGGGTCTGTCACCTTTTACATCTATATCTTCGGCATGCTTTATGTGTTTATCCAGATCAAATTTGGAAGGATCTCTGTAAAGCTGTGAGTCTTTAAATGCATCGGGAGCATATTTGACATCCTGACGTATCATTACAGATGCATCCTGGGGAACCTCGCCGATTTTAACGCCTGTTTCCATCTTGGGAACTTCCCATTTTATAACCTGCTCTCCGCCGGTTCTGAGTTTTTCCCATGTAGCATCTACAAGACCCACTCCTGCTCCCACTGCTGCTCCTATGGCACCTGATTTAATTATGGTTTTTGTGTCATCACCATAGTTTACATTTACAGGTTCCTTTTTCTCCTCTGCTTCGCCTTTATGTCTTATCTTATCAAGAGCCACGTAAGCTGCAGTTCCTGCCACACCTACGACTGCTCCCACTGCGGCACCTTTGGCACCTTCTAAAACTGAATTGGTAGTAAAGGCAAATTTACCATCTATACTCTTCGGAGTTTTATATTCTCCTACTTCTTTATATTCTATCTTCGGTTCAAAGTGGTATCTTACAGATGCGCCTGAAGTTTCCACTTCTTTAAGTCCGTCTGCTGTGGCAACAGTAGTTTTGCCGGATATATCCTGTTTCACAGTGTCAACGCCTGTAACCTTCGGATCTATTATCTTATGTGTTTCCCACTCAACCTTCGGGTTCATGGCATCTCCTGCTGAATCCAGCATACCCTTTACAGCACCGAGAGTTCCTCCTACAGCTGCTCCGCCTGCGGCACCGAGAACAAACTTATCCTTTGTGCTCAGGTTTTTGTAACTGCCTTCCACACTTACCTGAACCGGTTCAGACAGATGATCAACTGTATCTTTAATATTATTGATATCATCTTTAAGCTGGCTGCCCTGCTGATCAAGCTGGCGGGCTTCTTTATCACTTACATAACCACTGCCGCGGTTGCCTGTGATATTTTTATTTATCCAGTTTCCTATAGTACTCATTCTCACACACCCTTCCTTTCTAATGTTTCATATTGGCCAGCTGCTGTTCAAGACGGGATTTCTCTGCTCTGAGACTACCTATCTGACCATCTATCTGGGCCTTCTGATTCACAAATTTGTTCCTGTCTGCCTGGGCCTGAGCAATCTGTCTGTTAAGAGAGTCTATCTGACTCCTGAGGGAATCACGCTCACTTACAGCACTATCTCTTTCCCTTCTGGCAGAACCGACTTCAGTTTCTCTCCTGTTCTGGGCATCTCTGAGTTTATAGTTAGAAGACTGTTCATGGGACTGGGCATTACTTAACTGATAACTCAGGGTGCTCACCTGATTCTGAAGGGTCTGTTCTTCGGAAGACAGCTGTCTGTCTTTATTTTCAAGGTCATTCATTTTACTCTGATGATTGCTCTGGAGAGTCTGGAGAGAAGAACTATGTTGACTGTCCGCATCAGTTGTTTTCTGTTTGAAGCTGTTCTTTAAATCAACTTCTTTCTGATCATACTGTGCTTCGAGACCGGCTTTTCTTCCTTCGTAATTCTTCAGACCATCTGTCTTTATCTGACTGTCAAGAGACTGGTTTTCAGTGGTCATCTTACCGTCCCAGTCATTGAAACCTTTTTCTCTTACATCCTGTTTCGTGTGGAGATCATCATATTTAGCATTTACAGGTACCATTTTCTGGTCATAACTGGCAACTGTTTTCTGTTCAATGAGATCTGACTGGGCAGTTTCTCTGCCTTTAAGTTCTTTATCTCTGTCATTGAGTTTTGTCTCAAATTGATCCAGTTCTCCGTGGAGACCTGCATATTTTGCGTCTGCAGGTTTCTTTATATCGGCAAATATCTTATCTGCTTTGCCGTTTATAATACCTTCTATATTCTTGTCAGCATCTGTTACTATCTTTTCTTTTTCATTGAGTGTATTCTGCTGACCATCTATATAATTCTGAGTTTCTGTCTTTTTCTGGGAAAGAGCAGCTTCCTGACCGTCTATATAATCTTTTGTTTCTTTCTGCTGTCCATCCAGTTCTTTCTCTTTAGTAGCAAAGAAATCCTGAAGATCCTTTGTCTGGCCCTGAACTTTTCCGCTCAGTTCCGTGAACTCTGCTTCCTTTTTGGCTACAGCAGCTTTCTTTTCTTCAAGATTAATGCTTTCTTTATCGGGGAATGCTTTATTCTTTGCCCACTGTACTCCTTTAGATGCCACAGTAGCCATAGCATATCCGCCAAGGGCAGACATACCGCCGAGTATAACTGCTCCCACGCCTGCTCCTATCAGTCCTCCCATACCTATGGAAGACAGAGCTACATCTTTTGCTATAACACCGGAAGTAAGTGCTACTCCTCCTCCTATACCGGCACCGATGGCTGCTCCACCGAGTCCGCCTGTAATAAGACCTATACCTCCACCTACACCCTGAAGGGTTTTGGTTATAGTTCCTTCTTTATAATAACTGGCTTTGCCACTTTCTTCTCCTTTGCCAAAGCCACCTACGTGATATCCTACTGCAATACCTCCTGCTACTGCACAGGCAGTTCCTGCTACTATGGCAGCTTTCGCAACTGCTCCACCTGTACCGAGAACTGTACCGGCAAAAGCAAGTCCATTAGCGCCCTGAAGAACTGCATTTGCAGGGCCAAGGCTTAAACCTGTAATACCACCTGCTACTCCGCCTCCTATTATACCTCCGTAAAGACCTGCAGTACCAAGGGCCAGACCCGTTGCAACTCCTACTCCGCCTCTGATTTTGCTGGCTCTGCCTTCTTCTTTGGCTTCAGTCTTGCCAAGCTTACCCATAATCATTTCTTTTGTAAGAACCGGTTCTTCTTTTACAGTAGTTGTGACAAATCCGTCTTTTGGTTCAAGACCCTTTTCTTTAGCCTCAGCGCTTCTGTCAGTAACCGGCATTACAGAAGACTTCACCAGATTAGTTTTATTAATCTGCATAATCCAATAACCTCCTAACTAAAAAATTTATGATTTAACCTCTTTATCAGGTTTAGTCGCATCAGAAATAACATCCACTACATGGCCGCCCACTTCTGTACCTTTATGTATTGCTTTTGCTCCCAGTTCAATAAGTTTATATCCGCCTACTCCGGCAGCTATGGCCATAACTCCTGCTCCTACTGCTGCACCGATAAGACCTGCCTGTCCTATAGCTGCTGCACTCAGGTCTTTCACTATAAGTCCTGAGAGGAAAGAACCTGCACTGCCTATACTTGCTCCTACAGCTGCTCCGCCTGGAAGAACGAGGAAACTGGCAACTCCACCTGCTGTCATTGCAAGAGCAGTAGCGCCTTTACCCATTTCATATTTCTTTTTAAGTTCAGGTTTATCTACGATCTGCGGAGTTTTATCACCCATAAGGCCTGCAGGGAGTCCTATGGCATAACCCGGAATAAGTCCGGCTGTTCTGCCTATCTTATATCCTATAACACCTGCTCCCAGACCGGCACATGCAGAACCTATAACCACGCCTGCTTTACCTACGGCTCCGGCAGATCCGAGGACTGTTTTTACTATGTCCATTCCTGTCTGGCCTGTAAGTATTGCAGCAGCAGGCCCAAGGGCAAGGCCTATTGTGCTGCCTCCTACAAAACCTCCTGCTATGCCGCTGTAAAGCCCCAGTGTTCCGGCACTGACACCTGTAAAGATACCTATAGGAGTAGCTATCTTATCGGCTGTTTTGGAGGCAATTTCCATAGTGGTAGGAGTATGAACTTCTTCGTTTGGCTTTAAATTTTTCAATACAACATTTTTCGGTAAAGCCACTTCTTCCTTACCTGCACTGGAAACAAACCCGTCTTTGGGTTCTGCAGACTTTTCTTCGCCTTTGACCTTTCCTGCAGTCACAGGCAGTGTCTGTGTAGTAGTTGCATTAATTTTCATCGCACAACCTCCTTAATTTTATTATATCTTTATAATTTTATTATAATAAAAAAAAAACTCGTGTAAACAAGTTTATGTTAACAGATTGTTAACTTTTTACAGAGAAAATCGTTGTGATAGCATGATATTCAGAAGGGTTAGTGGTGAATAGTGAGTCTTGAGGAGTGAATAGTGAAAAGTAGGGGTGCCCCCCTGTGGTCGCCATGAGAAGAGTGAAAAAGTGAAATTTACCCTTCACGCATCACGTATTACGCATTACGCATCACGACTATAGTAGATATTAAAATCTCAGATAAAATTTTGCCCGAAACTGTGATATTCATAACTGGAACAGGTAACGAATATCTGATATAATTATTTCCACTGAAGTTACTGACCTGAGCATAAGCATTTAATAAAAGTTTTCTTCCCGTCACGCGTTACGCGTCACGATTTATTTAAATTATAAGGTAAAAAAATGAAAAAAATATTGATCCTATTTATATTACTTATTACCATAAAAACAGATATTCTTGTGGCCGCAGGAAAAACATTCAATGAATTCATAGTACCGGCAGGCAAAGATTTGAGAGAAATTATCACAGGTGATTTCGATCACAATCACATATCAGACATAGCACTCTGTGATTATGAACTGAACTGCGTCACCATACTGGTCGGACAAAAAAACGGTAAATTCGCGGCATATTCCTATCCTGTCGGACAGAATCCGATAGCCATTACATCAGGAGATTTTAACAGTGACGGTAATACAGACCTTATTGTGCTGAACAGCGCTTTAAATGAACTGGTATTTTTATACGGCACAGGAGACGGCACATTCATAGTAAAAAAAGAAGAAAGTTTTTATAAAAATAAAATTTCACTTATTTCATCCTGTGATTTTAACAGAGACGGGAAAACAGATCTTATAACAGGAGGAAAGGATACGGGCATATCAATTTTCAAAGGAAAAGGAGACGGAACATTCACAGAAGAAGCAGTATACGAGAACATACAGAACCCTGTAGATATTACTATGGATGATTTCAACATGGACGGTATAACCGACATAGCTGTTATTGATAATATTTCAAAAAATCCCTCTCCCGTCATGCCCGATATGGGTGACCATAAAAAAAGGGAAGTACAGGAAATTGTTATAATCACAGTCGGAGAGAATGGCAGAAGAGACACTTTTAAAGGAGGAGTCGGAGAATTAGGCCATATCAGCTCATGTTATTTCAATGACGATATATACCCCGATCTGGCAATTTCAAATCCAGGTAAAAACCAGGTTGTAGTTATGTTAAACCTGGGGCAGGGAACATTTGGCGAGAAAAAAATTATGAATACAGGCGCTACACCGGAAGGACTGGATATTAAAGATATAAATGAAGACGGTTTTACAGAAATAATTATTGCCGATTCGGGAAGTAATACAATAAGTATAATAAAATCATCGGAAGAACAGAACACTGCATATAAAACAGGAAATAATCCTGCTCTGGTTGCCACAGGAGATTTTAATGGCGATAATATTATAGATATAGTGTCACTATCTGCCGGAGGGAGCTCTATATATATGTTATGGGGAGTCGGAGGAGGAATTTTTTTCGACGGCACATGCGGCATAACAGGAGAAAGCCCTCTTTCAATCTGCAAAGGAGATTTCAATAATGACGGAATAACTGATATAGTAACAGCCAATTCACTATCACAGGACTTAAGTATCCTCTTTGGTACAGGCGATGGAACATTTTACGGATTTCCTGTCAGGACAAGGGAATATCCGTCATGTGTAATAACAGAGGATTTTAATAAAGACGGCAATATGGATCTGGCCGTTACAAATAAACTCTATAACGGCATAACAGTTCACCTCGGAAACGGTAAGGGAGAATTTTCAGACAAATGGTCCGGTAAAACAGGAAAAAGGCCATGTGATGTAATTTCAGGAGATTTTAATAATGACGGCCATATTGATCTGGCAGTAGTCAATTCCAAATCAAACAGTATTTCCATTCTTACAGGTCAGGGAGACGGAGCATTCGAAAAAGGTGATGTTTATAATACAGGAGAAGAACCGATAAAGATTGTAAAAGGAGATTTTAACTGTGATAAAAAAGAAGATATTGCCTGTGCCGAAAGTGGTTCTAAAAAGATCTCACTGTTTCCGGGAAAGGGAGACGCCACTTTTTTACCTCCTCTGAGTTTTCCCTTAGAAGGCAAGCCTGTATATATTATATCAGACGACAGAAACGGTTTTACCGATCTTATAGTAGCAGATTACGATAATAAAAAATTAATTCTCTTCAAAGGTGATAAGAACAAATTTCTTATAAATGGCGGGGAAATAAATCTTCAGGGTAAGCCTTTATGCCTGAACTCATGGGAAGGCGATATTATAGCAACCTGTGAAGAAAATATGATTACTCTTATAGAAAAATTTTCCCTGAAAACAGATTTTTTCACAGAAAATTCTCCTGTAGCATTTATAACAGGAAATTTTGTATCAAATACAGGAGAAGACATAGTATATTTAATGAAAGATGAAGGGTATGTAAAATTGCTCATAAATGGAGCTCATCTCGGAGAATTTCAGAAAAAAAATGAAGAAAGAAAAAATCTCATAAAAGAGTCTGCAGATTTTCTCTCTAAAGGTATCTATTATGTAAATCAGAGAAATTATTCTTCTGCCAGAGAAAATTATGAAAAATCTCTGAAATTAAATCCTGAATCAAAAGAAATATACTACAGAATGGGTCTTCTGGAAGAAGAAACAGGTAGTCCGGCCAGGGCCATAAAATTTTACCAGAAAGTCCTTAATCTTACTTCAATCAAAGGAGAAAATGAACTATCTGAAGAAATACTTTCAGAACTCAATTCCCATCTCGGTTACTGTTATTACAGAACGGGAAAAACAGAAGAAGGTAAAGCATTATGCAGAAGAGAACAGGATAAAAACCCTCTTGCTCTCTTTACCCTGGGGCTTATTTATTTACAGAACGATGAACATGCCCTTGCTCTTCATACATTTAAAAAATATAGTAATTTCCTCTGTGATTACCGGAAACAAAATATTATAGAAGCAAGAGAATTTATAGCAGAACTGGAATTTAAATCTCTGGGGGACTGGCTTCCTCTCATAGAAAAGCTGGGAAGCTCCGGAAATAAAGAAGCGATAGAAAAACTTAAATTATATACAAACTATAAAGCCATAAATGATCTTATAAAAGCATACAGGAAAATTATTTCTACAGATAAAACCATTACTCAGAGAAGTTTACCCGCTCTGGAAGAAATACTTTCTGAGCATATAAAAGAACCATGGAAAAAAGATGGCTATGTCACAAAAAATAATTTCTATTATTCTGATGAAAATGTTTATATAAACCCGTTTAATGACATAGGAAATTCCTGTCTTTACAAATCGGAAGACAGTGGTCTTACCTGGATAAAACTACTGAAAACAGATAAAACAATAAGCTCTGTTACATTCATAAAACCTGATATAATAATAGTATTCACAGGAGACACATCTGAAGGCTCCATACTCAGAAGTTCTGACGGAGGACTTACGTGGGAACATGTAATGGAAACTTCATCGGCAGTAAAAAAAGTTTTACTGTCAGGAGAGATGATATATATTCTTACGGAAAAAAGCGGTCTTTTTGCATCAAAAGATGCCGGAATTAACTGGTATTTATGTGGTTTCGAACCTGAACCGGAGGGAAAACAGATACCACCTGTTCCGCAAAATTCCATCCTGGTAAGTAAAATTAAAAACTGGACAGATAATCTGGAAGAAGAGGGTAAAATTAATATAGAAAAAATCTTCGAAAACAGGGCAGGAAGTTTTTTTGTTTTACTATCAAAAAATTATTACAATCTGAATAAAGAATTAATAACATATAATTATATAATAAAAAGTGATGATGGCGGTAATACATGGGAAAGTATGGAATTTCCAATTAAGGAAAATTACATGGATCTTTATTTTTCTTACAAAAAAGACAACAGAAATATCTTCCGATACAGAAATACAGGAAAAGGATTAAGTATTTTTTCAATGAATGAAAAAGGAGAATTATATATAAAATATAATGGAGATATAGATCTTTACAAATCTTCCAATGAAGGAAAAAACTGGCAACTTATACCATCTGTGCCGGGAAATAAAATCTATAATATCGATACAGATAATCAGGAAATTATAAAAGTTACCACAGAAAGAGGACTTTTTACAAGTACAGACGGAGGAGTTACATGGGATTAATAGAATTTATATGAGCGCTGTGAAGAGTGAAGCGTGAAGGGTGAAGAGAGGAACACCTTCTCATTTTTCGTTGTGACCGACAGGTCATGGCAGTTAGCAGGAACACACTGGCGAGTATTTCTACTACAAACTATAAAACAGGAGTGTCAACATGATTATTGAAACACAGGAAATCACATCTAAATATTTAAAAAATACAAGAAAACTATATATTCTCTTGCCACCGGGGTACAACAAAAAAAAGGACAAACTTTATCCCGTATTTTATATGAATGACGGCCAGAATCTTTATACCATTGAACAGGAAGGTCAATGGTTCAAAAAATGGAATATGGATGTAATAGTAGAAACTATGCTTGAAAAAAATTATATGGAAGAAATAGTTGTTGTCGGAATAGCCAATACAAAGAGGAGAGAATATGAATACACTCCTACCTATGATATGCTGGAACAGGGCGGAGGAGGAGCAAATCTATATATGAAATTTGTGATAGACGAAGTAAAACCTCTCATAGAAAAATCTTACAGAGTCCACAGTCATCGCGATCATCTGGCTTTCGGAGGTTCATCTCTGGGAGGGATACTTACTCTTTATGCGGGAATAAAACACTCTTCGGTTTTCAGTAAACTGGCAGTCATTTCACCTTCTCTCTGGTGGGATTTCGGTGTTATGTTTGATCTTACGCGAAACTGGGAGGTAGACCCTTCTACTCTGAAAATATGGCTTGACATAGGTAGAAAAGAAGGTACTGTTACAAGAAAAGAAAACCTGAATAAAATATTAAAAGAAATATACAGACCTGTTCATTTTAACAGAGTTCTGAGAGATATACTCATAAAAAAAGGTTTTATCAAAAACAAAAATTTTAAATGCGTGGAAGATGTAAAAGGAGTTCATGACGAATATTCCTGGGGCAGAAGAATGTATCCCATGCTCAGGTTCTTTTTCCCTAAAAAAGATATTGAAGAAGTGAAGGGTGAAGAGTGATGGGTGATGTGTGATGGGTGAGAGTAAATTCACATGTCATTTTTAAACACAATCAATATTGTAATGATATATATTCTATGATATTATGTAAAGAAAAAATATTTTGGTGACATAAATGGATATTCCACAGACCTTTTATGATAGAGTTGAATATTTATTTCCCTATCCTATAGCTTCATGTTTGAGTAAATTCAGAGAGACTCAAAAAGGTGTGGAGAAAATCAATGCATTTATAAAGCTTTTCGATGTTATAATAAAGTACTGTACAATCATAGCTCTCTGTAATTATTTTGCAGACAGGAAAAACGATGAAGCCTGCGATAGTCGTGTACTGAATTTTCTTAAAGACGGCAAATCAGACAGTGCAGGCTGGATGGAAATTTTAAAACTTATATTAAAAATCTATCTATCGAGGAGAGAGGAATTTTTCATACCGGACCTCTGTTCTTTTATATTTGACAGTGATAATAAACTTACTGAAAACTTTGAAAGACTTGAAGAAGGCATAAATATATCAGGTAAAATTTTAGATAAACAGGGCGGTCTTTATTCCGAAAAGCTGGAAGTTCTTGTAATAGAAATACTGGAAGAACTTTCTTTCCTTCAGAACTATCCTCTTATCAAACCTATTATTGTTACGCCTCAGGGAGAAAATTTTGCCCTCAATGCCTATAGATGTATGGGAAGTGATACAAAATTCAAATATGACAGAATAACCTGTAAGTCTCCTTTTGCTCTCCAGAAACTTCAATTACTCAATCCTCAGAAAAAAGAATTACTGGAACTCCATCCGTTTTTATTTCCCGGACTGTGTACGGAATGTCAGAGAACCCATATATTTATTTTTGACTATATCTATTCCGACAAAGTAAATTACATCTATCCTGTTGAAAATCACCGGCTGCCAAACACATCGGTAAAGAAGGATCTGGAACATATTGTATCAAGAAGCATTCCCCTGAGGAAACAGATCTATTATGAAGACCTGTGGATTGAGTCACGATCGTACAGAGAGAAAAATCTGGCTGAAAAATACCGGTTGCTTGAACTGGTAGGAAGCGGTGGTATGGGGGATGTATATAAGGCCCTGCAGATTAATCTGGGGACAATCAGAGCCATAAAAATACTTCCTCAGAACCTCTGCGGTAATCTTAAATATATAAAGAGATTTGAAAGGGAAGCCAGACTTGCTGCCAGACTGGAGCATGAAAATATAGTCAGAGTTATAGATGTAGGGGAAACAGGACTGGAACGATATATAGTAATGGAATATATAGAAGGTAAAACCCTGCGCGATGTGCTGAACGAAAGAGAAACCCTTCCTGAAGAAGAAGTTATTTCTCTGGCAACAGCCATAGCATCAGGACTGTCCTGGATCCATCAGAATGATATTATACATAGAGATATAAAACCTGAAAATATAATGATAGACATAAACGGAAAGGTAAAAATAGCCGATTTCGGTATATCTAAATCTACAGGTTCTCCGAGGGTTACAGCCGTAGGAGCGCCAATCGGCACTGCCCAGTATCTCTCGCCGGAACAGGCTTCAGGCCACGGAGAAGTAGGGTTTTATTCAGACATATATTCACTCGGAATAGTGCTTTATGAAATGGTGACAGGCCATTTTCCCTATGAATTTAAAGATGATAATCCTTTCTCTATAGCTTATACCATAATAAATACAGATGTTACTCCCATTAAAGAAACCGCTCCGAATATATCTTCCAATCTTGAAGCTGTAGTCATGAAGTGTCTGGAAAAAGATCCCGGGAAACGTTATCGTGATGCCCAGGAAATTCTAAAAAAATTAAAGAACATATCAGAAAGAAATAATGAAACGGAAGAAGCACGTCCGGCTTTTTTTGAAGGGCTCAGGTGGAGCGGTAAATCTACCCAGGAAGTAGGGCCTGAAAAAGATATCCTGGAAGAAAAAAAATTAGTGGATACTGAGGAAAAGATAAACAATAAAGCAATTTCTGACAGTAAAATAAAATACAGTAGACTTGTGGAAAGTGTTCTCTCAAAAGGATTTATGACTGAGGAAGAAAAAGAAATAATAAAATCTGCCAGAGAAAAATTAAATATATCCAGTGAACAGAATATAAGAATATTCTCTGAAGTAAAGGATAAATATAAGGAAAAAATCAACAGAGCAAGAAATCAAAGAGAAGATACGGCAGGAAATGTAGAAGAAAAGGTCAGAGTATATATAGAAAAAGGCAATGAATATTATGAGAGAAAAAATTATAACAGTGCAATAAAAGAATATAAAGCTGCTCTTGAACTGTCAGATAGTCCTGATATACACAACAGTATCGGCGCAACCTATTGTTTACTCGGAAGATATGATCGGGCCATAATAGAATTCGAAGCGTCTCTAAAGATTGACAGGAATAATGCTCTTGCCATTAGAAATTTGAATCATATCTATGGATTGAAGAAAAGAAACATAACAAGGAAAATGTATGGAGACAATATCGAAGAGGAAAGAAATGATACGCAGGTAGATAAAGAGAAACTAAAAAAGGCTTCGGATCATTTCAGAGAATTCCTCGAGAAACTCTGGAGCAAGACTTATATAACAGATAAAGAGCAAAAAGAAATCGAGTTAATGAAACAAAAACTACAGTTACCCGAACATGTTTCCCGCCATATAGAAAGAGAAATGGAGAGAGAAAATGAAGACAGGGTTAAAGCAAGGGAAACATACAGAATGGATGTAATGGATATGGCAATAACCAGTTACACCACTCTTCTGGAAAACCTGTGGAATAAAGGTTATCTTACAGAAGAAGATAAAAAATACATGAAGTTACAGAAAGAAGAATATAATCTCCCCGGTGATATATCGGAACAGATAGAAAAAGACGTTGAAAGTAATGTAAAGGCACAGGATAAGGAAAGAGTTGAAAAAGCTCTCAAAGGGTACAGAGAACTGCTTAATGATTACTGGAGGAAGGGTTTTCTATCTCAGAAAGAAAAAGAAGGCCTTGAAAAATACAGAATACAGAACAGATTACCTGAAGAGAGAATTCTTGTCATAGAAAAGGATATTAAAAACAGATTTTTTAAGAATAAAATAGAACTGGCCATAAATAAGGAAGGCCATGACATGGCTGACATTGATGACTGGCCTGTAGAAGATTACAGCAAGCCATCGGTTCCTTCTTTTGTAAGCAGGGAAAAAGAACTGGAAGAGCTTTTATCTTATGCCATGTCTTCCGATAAAATGGAACAGGATATGGCCTTCTGGGCACTCCTGAATACCTTTGAAAATCTAATAAAAGAATTAAATGCAGATAAACGCGACTGGGCCACGCCGTCATTTGTCAAATCTTTAAGAAAAGCAAAACATATAATTCCGAAAGAGAAAGCAAGACTCATATCTTTGATTGATAATATCTTCAAAGGGCTTACAAGATCTACAAGGAGATTTGCAGGCAGGCATTGAAGCGTGACGCGTGTTTGTTGGGCGTTAAATAAACGACCCTACAAAAAATCGCTGCTCACTGATCATCCTTCCGATAATTTTTCAACGCCTCTTTTGCTGCTTCCCTGACTTTATCGGATCTGGCGTTTTTCGCGAGGTATTTCACAGCATCTCCGGCTTTAGCCGAAGGAGGAGCAAATCTCATATAATTATAAAAACACATTACAGCCTGGTCTTTTTTCCCTGTTACAGCTTTAGAGCAGGCCATATTATACCAGGCAACAGATCTTGCAGGATCTCTTGCCAGGGTATTCAAATAACAGTCAATAGCCTTCTCATATTTGCGGGAATCTTCGTATGTAAAGCCCAGATTATTCATAAATTCAGGGTCCTGTGGAAAAAGGGTTACAGCTTTTTTAAAATGTTTCAGAGCCTCTTCCCTGTCACCCTTATCCAGGGCAGCAAGACCTTTTTTATTTTCAAGTCCTGCAGCCTTAGCATCTATTGTTTCATAAAGACCTGCCTTTATAATAATCTTCCAGGCTTTCTTTATAAGAGGAACCCTGTCTGTTACGGCAGAAGCCATGTCTCCGAAGTCAATCATAGACTCTATCTTTTGAGGTATATAAACAAGATCATAATATTCAGGATATTTTTCACATGACAGGACATACTTTTTTCCATTCCATTCCCATATATCCTGCCAGCTTGCCCAGTAGGCATGAGCAGAATTGCACCCCTCCGGAAATGATACTACAAGTTCATAAATACTATCACCGTTAAAATCATAAAGTAATACCCACTGTGAAAAAACCTGTGATTTAACAGTTTTACTGTTTTTATCAAAATAAAAAAATTCAACTATATCATTATAACTGCTTGCTCCTGCGCCGGAACTTAAAAGTAAATCAGTAATACCATCACCGTTCAGATCCCTTATATCAAGAACAGAAGCATAATCTCCTTCTATAGTGGCAACCTGAAAAGGTTTATACCCATTACCTGATTTTTTTAAAACAGTGGCTCTGTAATAATAGGCTTCACCAAACCACTCATCTGACGTTTTTTCGTCTTCTTCATAAACAGGCATATTACCGGGGATAACACATACTTCTTTTATTCCGTCACCATTCAGGTCAAGCTCGTAAAGGTCAAAATATTTTTTTATATCAATAACCTTACCTTCGAAATCTTTTATATCTTTTAGAGGAATATATGTTCCTTTATCATGGTCGTCTTTTTTCCAGGTAAAGAGTTTACCGCTGTCCAGTAAACTATACCTTTCTTTTCTTGGAATTCTGTAATACTGTCCTCTGTTTGCAGGATATTCCCTGAGATTAATCTTTGCTTCGGCAAAAGTTATAATTGAAAATAAGAGTAATAATGTAAATAAAAATATTTTTTTCATAATAATTCTCCCTTGTTAATCGTCACGCGAGGATTACTGATAAAAACCTTAAAATTAAAATTTCTTCAAATTCGGTTCTATTCCTCTTTTTATAAATATTATAAAAGGAAAGATTCTTTTTTCGTCTAATATTTTATTATAAAGTATAGTTGGTTTCATAACTATCCATAAATAATGACCTCGTAATGCATAAAGCGTAATGCATGGTTCGCAGGGATTAAACCCGTCACGCGTTACGCGTTACGCGTCACAAAAAATTAAATTCTCACAGGTTATGAAATACACCATAACCGATATTCAATAAACCATAAAGGAGATAGAAACTTATGATTTCAGAAAGAGCAAAAAACATAACACCCAGTACCACACTGGCAATAACCTCCAGGGCAAAGAAAATGAAGAAAGAAGGAAAAGATGTAGTAATTCTGGCTGCAGGAGAACCTGATTTCCCCACACCTGACAGAATAAAGGAATGTGCCATAAAGGCAATAAACAATAATTTTACAAACTATACTGCCACTGCAGGCATACCGGAATTAAAAGATGCCATATGCAAAAAGTTTTTCAGAGATAACGGACTGACATATACTCCTTCCCGGGTCATGGTAAACTGCGGAGGAAAACATGCTCTCTATAACTGTTTTCAATCCCTTTTAAACCCCGGTGATGAGGTCATACTGTCAGTTCCTTACTGGAACAGTTATATCGAACAGGTAAAACTTGCCGGAGGAAAAACAATAGAAATTCCTTCAAAACCTGACATGTCTTTAAATATGGAAGGTATTAAACATAGTATTACGGAAAAAACAAAAGTTATCCTAATTAATTCCCCTTCAAATCCGAGCGGATATGTAATATCCAGAGAAGAAGCGGAAAGCCTGGGAGAAATACTCATAAAAAACAAACACATCTTCTTAATATCAGATGAAGTATATGAATATTTTATATATGACGGCAAACACTACACAATAGCAGCCATGTTCCCGGAGTTAAAAGAAAGAACCGTCATAATAAATGCAGTATCAAAAACCTATTCTATGACAGGATGGCGTATAGGTTATGCAGCAGGACCGGAAGAAATAATAGCTTCCATGACAAAGCTCCAGGATCACATGACCTCAAATCCGAGTTCCATATCACAGATGGCTGCCCTTGAAGCCATAAATGGCAGCCAGGAAGATGTAAAAATAATGGTAGAAGAGTTCAGGAAAAGAAGAGAATTTCTTATAGACAATCTGAATAAACTTCCCCTTATAAAATGTTCTCCTCCGAAAGGAGCATTCTATGCTTTTGTAGACATAAGCAATACAGGTATCGCTTCAGGCGAATTTGCAAACAGGCTTTTAGACGAACAACTGGTGGCTGTTATACCGGGTAATGCTTTCGGAATTGATAATTATATAAGATTAAGCTTTGCCGCATCCAGAGAAAGTCTGGAAAAAGGCATAGAGAGGATAGAAAAGTTTTTAAGAAAAGTGAATGGTGAAAAGTGAGCAGGGGCGACCACAGGGGTCGCCCGGTACCGGTGAAAATACGCATTACGCATCACGCATTACGCATTACGCATTACGACCCACCCGTGACGCATCACGTGTTACGCGTAATGCGTCACGGTTATAGCATCACGTCTAAAACGAAAGGCTTTAAAAGTGCAAAAAAATTTCTTATTATATCTATGCATCTTATTTGTTTTCTTTCTATTTTTTTCATATACAGAAAAATCAGAATCTTCGAATGATATGATCTTAATACCTGCAGGGGAATTTACAATGGGTAATCCCAGGGGAGAAGGAAACAGTGACGAATGGCCGGACCATAATGTTTATCTGGATGATTTCTATATAGACAGATATGAAGTCACCAATAGAGAATTCTCTGATTTTCTAAACAGTGAAACCTGCCTGGATGACTGGATAAATATAAAGGATAAACGGTGTCTTATAGAAAAGAAAGGTGATTTCTATATACCTGAAGAGGGATATGAAAATCATCCTGCCATAGGTATCAGCTGGTATGGAGCTTCCAGTTATGCTACATGGGCAGGTAAACGTCTTCCTACGGAAGCAGAATGGGAAAAAGCTGCAAGAGGAACTGACAGACGAGTTTTCCCATGGGGGACAGAATGGGACACTTTAAAATGTGCCAATTCCTGTCCCGGCGGAATAAAAATGCTTATGCCTGCAGGGAGTTTTCCGGAAGGGGCAAGTTATTACGGAGTAATGGATATGGCAGGTAATGTATGGGAATGGTGTTCTGACTGGTATGACTGGAATTACTATAAAAAAAGTCCTCAAAGAAACCCTTCAGGGCCCGCCGAAGGGAACAGTAAGGTAATAAGAGGAGGTTCCTGGTTTTATTCAAGTCCGTCTGATTTCAGATGTTCCAGGAGAGCAGGGAAAGCATTGACATGTAAACTCATCAATATAGGCTTCAGATGTGCAAAGGATTTCTAATTACCGTAACAGGTAAAAGGTTATCCGTAAAAAGCTTCTGCCTGGCAGGCTCTGGAGAAGAAAAATTAGTCTTTTATATAGAATTAAAAATTAAATAAGGGTTAATTTATTGTCTGTAAAACAAATGATATAAGGCAAATTATTTTTCTTCGTAAGAGCCTGTCAGGCAGAAGCTGATAAAATGGTTACGAACTTATTTGGAGCGGTAATAAGTACCGTAACAGGTAAAAGGTTATCCGTAAAAAGCTTCTGCCTGGCAGGCTCTGGAGAAGAAAAATTAGTCTTTTA
>DAIOEN010000029.1:0-46477 GCA_036746235.1 Vulcanimicrobiota bacterium
CATTTTTAAAACACCTCCGTAATTTTTTTATGAAAATTGTTATTTATATAGATGCTTTTTATTAATTAAAGATTCAAATTTTTTTGAAAAATTAATATTAACTGTTTTACCTGCCCCGGTAATCAGTAAGCGGTATTCAATGAAACATGAACTCCGGGCTGACTGCGTTTCATATTACGCCACCTGTTTTCTAATTATGACTGCAGTTATTCCCGCTACAGGTCACGAATAATAATCAGTTGAGTATTTACCGTTATCAGTACCTGGAGAATGATTTCTTCTCACTGTCTGTAGATTTTGCATATCATCTTTTTATAATTATATAATTTGATATTTAGATGAAAATTTCCTTCCTGAACATAAAATATTATGCTTGATAAAGACTTCTCTTTCAGGCTATAATTAAAATGGATAGAAATTTTCATCCCGGTTAAACTATTATATGGTTGATAGCTGATTGTTGAGAGTTTAATGTTAATTTCAACGTTCAAGCTTAAACCTTCAGCTTTAAACAACTCGCCCGGATGGCGTTAAGTTTTAAATAGAGTTTTAAAGGAGGTTGTTTTATGGGATTCAGTTACTGTGGTTATCTAATCCGTGCTTCTGATGAAGGAGTGGAAGCCAGAAAGGTTGACTCACGTGCAAAGCCTCTCCCCGGTGGTTTTATATGCCTGAACCGTGATAGCTGGCCTGACTGGTCTGTGGCTGGTTCTACTAAAAATTTCTCTTCAAAATTTGGCGAAGCATGGTTTTTTGTCGGAGAAAGTACATCCGGTGTATTTGCTTATGAATATGGTAGAAATGGTGAAATTGTAAGATCCCTTGCTTATACAGGCGATGAAGGATGGATCCTTGCAGAGGGAGCCTCTGAAGAATGGGAGTCTGTACTCTTTGATGAAAGGCAAAAATCTTTTGCCAGAGACATGATAGGAGATGAACCTGATAAACAGCAGTGGAAAAAGGAACTTGCCGATTTGGAAGCAGGAATATTACAGGTGGGGAATATGCTTCCCATAGCAGATGCCACATTGATACAGCTTATTGCAAGAAAAATCGGTACTGAAATTCAATTGTGACAATATTATACATAAATAATGATCTCGTTATGTGCAATGTAAACCCGTTACGCGTCACGACCAATTAATTTTTAATAAATTATAATACATAAATTTGTTTCACGTGAAACATATAGAGGAGGAAAATATATGTCAGGCATGATTTTTCTTATAATTTTTTTTACTATTTTTATCCTGTTTTTCGGTCTTATGATCTATACGTCTGTAAAAAACAGCATGAAAGTAGAAAAAATATACGGAGAACTAATTATGAAGGAAGGATTCAGAGATATAATGAATTCTTGTGAAGAAAAAAATGAATTTATTCGGAAGGCCATGAAGGTTGCAAACAGCTACCGTAATTATGACAGGATTACTCCTGCTAAATTGATTATGAGGGAAGAAAAAGGAAGCACTTTATATGTATCTTCTGCCAGTATGGCTTCAGGACGCACTTCTTCTCCGGGAGATGTAATTCTGCTCATTACGCTTCCCTTACATATTGAAGGCACTGTTTTGATACGTTCCAGGCTGCCGAATATTATTGAATCACTCGTTTCCGGCATGATAGAAGGAAGGGGATTACTGCCTGTCAGAACTGAAGATGTTGATAAATTTGTTCTTTATACAACAGATATAAGAAATAAAAATTTTCTTACTCCTCCCGTAAGAGAAGTTCTGGAAAATTACTCGAAGATTACCGGAGGAGCAGGTTCTGCATCTACTATGAATATGGGAACCGTAATAGCAGTAACTGATAACATACTTTATATTTCCGGCCTTGCCAATACTATGTATGAAGATCTCTACGGACTGGTGAAATTCGGGAGGGAATTATCTGCAGCGGCAGTTAAATCTCTTTCAGAGAATAAGAGTCTTCCCGATGGCGGAGAAACAATCTGCCCTTCCTGTAATGAAAAAATTACCGGTAATAACAGTTTCTGTACAAATTGTGGCTATCAGATACCCTTCACCGGTAATTGATTGTTAATTATGGTATGATCTGTAATAAAGGAGATTTTTATGTTTTCAGATGAATATAATTCAAATCCGGGAAAAATAACCTTTACAGGCAAATGGGAAAAAGAAATAAAAGAGGTATGGAATTTCGGAGGCATTTCTGCCATTGCTTCCGACAGGGAAGGTAATATTTATGTCGCTGATAATACTGTATGTGATGCTCTTCTGGACGGTAAAATAAGAGATATCGATGATGATTATATGGAATCTGAATCCATAAATATAATAAAAAAATACGATTCCGAAGGTAATTTCATTATTGCCTGGGGCGGAACCGGAGGAGATGACGGACAATTCTTCGGTATAAACGGTATATCAGTCACTTCTGACGGTTGTGTTTATGTTACCGATTATGATAACAGGATTCAGAAATTTGACTCACAGGGAAAATTCATCTGCAAATGGGGTAAAAGAGGAGTCGGAGACGGTGCTTTTATAGAGCTTCACAGCATAACAACAGACTCAAAAGGTTTTGTTTATGTCACTGAAGATGATAGTTCCTGTATTCAGAAATTTGATAGTTCCGGCAATTTTATTACCCGCTGGTATACATCGGAAAAAGATGATCATATATATAAATGTATAAGACATATAACTTCAGACAGAGAAGATTCTATCTATGTTCTGGAATATTATCTTAAAAATGCAAAAGATAACTGTGTGAAAAAATATGACTCATCGGGTAAGTTGATTACTATGTGGGGTAAAACCGGTAACTGTGACGGACAGTTTGTGGAACCTTATGATATAACCTCTGATAGTGAAGGTTCTGTTTATGTGGCAGATAGAGGTAACGGAAATATACAGAAATTTGATAAAGACGGACATTTTCTGGCAAAATGGGATAAAAAAGGCAAAAATGACGGTGAGTTTGACAGGCCGTCATTTGTAACAGCTGCACCATATGATTTTATCTATGTAGCGGAAGGAGCACCTTTTGAACATGTAAATAAGAGGATTCAGAAATTTGATAAAAATGGTGATTTTATTATAATGTGGGGCAGAGGAAGTGCCGGGAAGGGAGAATTTTCCAATCCCGTAGATGTGGCAGTTTCTCATGAAGGATATGTTTATGTCCTGGATATATGTAATAAAAATATTCAGAAATTTGATAAACATGGCACGTTTATTTTGCAATTTAACAGCACACTTCAGGAACCTCAGAGTTTAGCAGTAGATACTAGAGGGAATATTTATGTTACAGATAAAGAGCCTTATTATATAAAAAAATTTGACTCAAATGGTAATTTTATTACAAAATTCGGTAATAAAGATATAGGAAAAGAAATTTGTGACTTTTTATCTTTCGGTTTTTCCGCCCTGAAATTACCTCAACCTGAAGGAATAGCCATAGATTCAAAAGATTTTATTTATATAACGGATACTCAGAACCACAGGGTTTTAAAGATAGGTTCAAAGGGTTCTTTAATAGCCATATGGGGTAAAAAAGGAGTTTATGAAGGAGAATTTGACAGGCCTTCAGATATAGCAATAGATTCAAAAGATAATATTTATGTATGTGATACCTGTAATGATCGTATTCAGATCTTTAAATCAAATGGCAAATTTATATCTTCCTGGAAAGGGGAATGGGAAGATGATACGGAATTTCGAACTCCCTGTGCCATATCAATAGACAGAAATGATTATATTTATGTAATGGAAGGAGATTTTTACGGTGACGGGAATAACAGAATTCAGATATTTGATTCTTCCGGAAAAATCATCGGAAAGACGGGAAAAAAAGGAGTTTCTGACGGGGAATTTAACAGACCTTCCGGTATAGCAGTTGACGGAGACCGTAATATATATGTGGCAGATACGGGAAATTGCAGAATTCAAAAGTTTCGTCTGGACCTCACAGATTTTCAATAAATTCCTATGGTGGTGAAAGAAAAGATGGAAAAATATATCGATAAAAATTCTGTTTATAAAGAATATATTGATATGGATTTTAAGTGTTTATATACGGATAGACTCGTAATAAGAAGGCTCAAATTAAGTGATAAAGAAGATTTTTTTAAATACAGATCCCATAGAAATGTTATAAAATATCAGTCATGGAAACCGAAATATATTCAGGAAATAGAAGATTTTATCAAATCTATGAATGAAATTCATCCGAATATTCCCGGCACGTGGTTTCAAATGGCTTTATGTATAAAAGAAACAGATAAAATAATCGGCGATGTGGGCCTCCATTTTTTTGAAACAAATTTCCTTGATGCAGAAATCGGCTATACTGTTTCACCGGATTTTCAGGGTAAAGGATATGGAATAGAGGCAGTCAGGGAAATTCTGAATTATCTCTTCGGGAAACTTGGTAAACACAGGGTTTTTGCATCGGTTGACCCTGAAAATAAACCTTCCATTGCCCTCCTGGAGAGAGCCGGTATGAGAAAAGAAGGCCATTTCAGGAAAAACCTTTTTATAGATGGAGAATGGCTTGACGAGTGTATATATGCCATACTTGATGAAGAATGGCATATAAGATAATAACGGCCATGACAGGGTGAACACGACGAAGAATGAGAACTTATTCTCTCTTCACCCTTCACAATTTTCATATTCAATCTTTCCAGTTTTCAATCCAGATCTTTTCAATGATTGTATTTTTCTGTAATTTTTCAGCCATTTCATTAAAGGCCTTTATGGCGCTGGAAAATTCACCTCTTGCCTTAAAATCAATTCTGAAGGCATAATTTCCTTTGCCGACTTCCTGTAAACCTTCTACCAGCAGAGATACGGGTCTGGTCAGTAAAGTGGCAAAATTTATATTGATTAAAACAGCTATTATAAGAATTAAAACAGTAAAAAGTATAATATTCCATGTATGTTTTTCAAGTAACCCGGAGGCTATACTTGCCGGAACTGCAACAAGAATATAAATACCGGCCTGAGAAACCTTAGCTAATTTATACCTGTATTCTTTGCCTCCCGTAGTAAGTAATTCATTTTTTAAGAGACTGTCAAGTTTAATATCATCTCTGGAAGGAATATTGCCTGTATAGGCCAGAGTATTCCCCTGTTCATCTGCAAGATAGATGAATCCGTTATAAGGAGGTTTTAATGTTTCCAGAAGTCTTTCCAGTTTCTTATCCTGCACATAAATTCCACAGCTTATAATACCTTTAATTTCATTTTTATCCTGAATCGGTGCTATATAACTCAGAAACAGCTTCTTGCCTTTACTGTGAAAAGTCCCGGTAAATCTCGGTTTACCATCTGTAAAAACCTCTGTTGCATAATCGGAAAAATTATTTTTATAATCTTTAAAATTTTCTCCTATATATGGTTCAGTCGATCTTTTATCAAAATATGAAGCAGAAATTACTTTCCCGTTTTTATCATAAACATAAACATTAAAAAAAAGATCGGAAAAGGCGATAAAATTTTCTATTAAAGGATTTATCTTTTTAGCATCAAGAGATGCAACTTCAGGTCTCCGGGAAATGTCCAGAATTATTTTACCTGTATCGGAAAGATTGTCTTCTATATTTTTTTCTATCAAACCGGCTGTATTTTCCAGACCTTTGTTAAACATTGCATCCAGGAACTGCTTGCTTTCCCAGTAGCTTACCGTACTTACCATAAGGCCTGTAAAAAGTGTAATTCCGATAAAAGACAGAATAATTTGAACCTTTATACTGGAAAACATAAAAACCTCTTGTTATAGTTAGTTTCACAACAATCCATAATTAAGAAGGAGTGAAAAGTGAATAGTGATTAATGTCCTATTCTTTTCACTTTTCACTCTAACATAATAATTCTGTGTTCATTGTATATAAAGTATTTTTACAGTACCAGATGGTATAAAAAAAGTCAATAATCTTTGCAAATTACAGGATAATTAATTATACTCGACTTTGGCCAATTAGGCGACTGCAGCAGGTTGGTCAATAAACCCTTGCCACTGCTGTAAATTAAAATTAATCAAATCTGTTTCGACATTAGATTTGTTTAAATAAATCCTATTCCAGAGATACTTTCTTACAAAGATTAAAACATCAGAAAAGGTTCCCTCTTTTTTATTATACCAGACAGAGGTCTCAGCTAATAGCTTTTGTTCTTTTGATAACTTTAAAGCCATAAGACAGATAATAGAAAACAGAGCGAGTATGGCAGGACTGGTTCTCTGAATAGCTTTATCAGTCCACTGTCTCTGAGTTTCAAATCCCAGGTGACTACGGCATTCCTGAAAAGTAGTCTCAATAGGCCATCTCCAAATAAAAAGTTGAGCAATCCTTAAAGGGTTAATCTTTAGGTTTGTAGAGAAAAAAGCTTCAGTTCTACTTTCTCCTTCAGGATCTACTATAATAACCCACTGAACAGGTAAAGGTTGAAACCCGGCTCTGTACCATAAACAGATACCTGATAAATATTCCATCGTTTTTATCTTCTGTCCATACCAGACCAAACTTCCTTTCTTCCATTTTTGGTTCTTATCTGTTGCCAGGCTTTTTAATTTAGGCAAACTTTTTCCTTTTGAAGCTTTAGGCCCTCTTTTATGATGGTCAGGTAATGTAGGAAAATCATAAAGATTACTATCCAATCAATTTTTAATAAAAATTTGAAAGGATTTTATTTTTTTATATTGTTTTTACTATTCTTTCTCTGCTAAAATATAAATATCAATTAAAAAATTCGGGAGGTGTTTATTGTGAGAATATTATATCTTGCTCTTATGCTTCTTGTTGTATTTTTTTTACCCTCTGTATGTTATTCCTCTGAAGCTTCCTCTATAGAAGAGAAATTTGAAGAAGCCCATCCTGTAGATATCGGTAATATAAAAGGAATTGTCCTTCAGATACTGGAAGCAGGGAAAAAAGTGAAAGTCAATATAGGAGAAAAAGACGGTCTTCATGTCAAAAATGATAAAGATAAAGAATTTACAGTAGAGAGGCAGAATATTCCTGTTGCCAGATTAAATCTTCTTGATACAGGCAGGGAAGAGTCTGTTGCCGAAGTGAAGGAAATTCTTCCCGGAATTACATTGAAAGAGGGAGATGTCATTACCAGTGAAATAAACAGACTGGATAAAAGAGATTTATCTTTTATGGACAGTCCTTTCTGTAAACTTACTGCCAAAACTCTTATAACAGAAGGGGGAGAACATTATCTCTGGAATGTAGAACTGTTATCCCTTTATATAACAGGCGATTCCTATTTGTTTACATCTTACGGAAACCCTTATTTCGGCAATGTTTCAGGCGGAGACAGACCTTTCTGGGTCGGAGGGGGAGACAGAAGCCTCCTGTATTTATTTGATAACACGGGAAAGAAAAAATGGGGCTTTGATACACAGATCTGTATATACAAAGATTTCAATATAGACTGGGGATTTTTTACGAGGAAACTGCGCTTTACAGAACCTGATTATAAAATATACGGTGACAGATTGTATCTGAACGGTTATAACATAAGGCCTGATATGTGGGTTCCTATGAAGGTCGTGAAAGCAAGCGGTATTTTCTTCGGCCTCGATCTCAAAACAGGTAAGGAACTCTGGAGATTGAAGGAACCGGCAGACGGTTATGATCCTGCTTTTTACGGTATTATCTACGATAATTTTATAGATGAAATATGTTATCTCTATTCTACGGAGGCCAGCCTTTATGCAGCAGATATGAAGGAAGGAAAGTTTATATGGGAATTTAAAATGAAAGGCAATGGTATTGAAGGTGGCATTTTCTATCAGAGAGAAGGTTTTATTTATTCCTCCGACAGTGACGGATATTTCTATAAAATCGACAGTAAAACAGGTAAAGATGTCTGGTCGGTAAAACTTGACTCTCCCGTCATAAAAATAGAAAGATCTGAGAAAGATACAGAAAAAATAATATATCTTTTTGATAATGAAAAGAGCGTTTCCGCTCTGGATGAAGAAAAGGGGACTCTTATATGGAAATATAAATCGGATAAAAATTTTACTGCACCGAGATTAAATCATCTTTCAGATAATCTCATCTATACGTATGATGAATCTTCCATAACTGTTTTAGCCAGAGAAACAGGTAAGATTGTATGGAAAAATGAAAAAAAATTCTCTTCTCCCGTTTATTTTAACCCGGGAGATATACTTTACTGTGTGTTTGATAAAAGAGAATTATGTGCCATAAATCCTTTAACAGGTAAAATAAAATGGACTCTTAAAACACAGGAAGATATAAAGGAAACACTGCTTATAAAAGGTACTTTTTATATACTGGATAATATGAATATCTATGCACTTGACCCTGTTACAGGTAAAGAATACTGGAGAAAATCCGATTTCCAGCAACCGGTATATCTTAAAAAATATGAACCTGTTATAGATCCTTATAATGTTATTAAGACTCTCGGAAAAATTAAAGATGAAGAAACCATGATTTTTATCGGAGGTAAAAAGGGCTATGTATGTATAGACCCTTCATCTCATAATATAATTTCGGAAAAAGCTTTTGAAGAAGACTTTGTCCGTGCTGTAGGAGATCCTGAACATGTTTATCTTGTTTCGAAAAAACATATTCTTGCCTTCAATGTAAAAACAGGAAAAGAAATATGGAACAGAGAGTTTCAGGAAGAAATAATCTTTATTGCCCCTCCTTTCGGAGGCGGAATTTATTATGATGACGAAGAATTTTTTAATAAGAAAAATACGATAAATTCCAGATCGGGGAAATTACTCGGCCTTCAGTGCGGTGAAGCTTTCTATGTCTTAAATAAGGAAACAGGAGAAACCGTGTGTGACGGACAGGTCAGTGACACAGTTTATCCCTATGTGGAATTACAGGCTATGAGTAAGATCGGGGAAAAAATAGAAGGAGTCTATTTTTACGGTTTTAGAGACTGCCTGTATACAGTGAGCAGTGAGCAGTGAGCAGTGAGCAGTGACCAGTAAACAGTAACCACTGAAAAAGGAGGAATATTCATGTATAAAATAATTTCTGTTATGGTGTTGTTATGTTTATTTCTTTTCTCTTCTGTTATGGCAGAAGAAGTTACAGATAATCTTATAAAATCCGGCATGGATTATTATAAAAACGGTAAACTGGATAAGGCACAGGAGGAATTTAATAAAGCTCTGACTCTCTGCAAAAATAATAAGGATCTGAAGGGAGAAGGTACATGTAATCTCAGACTGGGAGATGTATATTATACTCTCGGTCTTTATGAAAGTGCCATCTCTTCCTATGATAGAGCTTTAGAGATATTTAAAGGCCTTTCTGATAAAGATCTTACCGGAGAAACACTTCTTTCCAGAGGACATGTTTTTCTTTCACGGGGAAACTATCAGGCAGCTATGAAATCCTATGAAGAAGCTCTGAACCTGTACAAAGGATTAACCGGTAAAGAAGGTACCTGTTTTTCCTCTATAGGAGATTTATATTATGACCTGGATGCTTATGAAGAAGCTCTTAAATATCACAGGCGCGCCATAGATTCTTTTAATAAAGCAGGTGATACACATAATAAAACTGTGACTCTCTGCAAAATAGGAGAAGATTATTTTATTACAGGTAAAAATAAATTTGGCGGTGAAAAAATACAGGAAGCCTTAGATATTGCAGTAAAAGATCCTTCTATTACGTATCCTGTTCTTATGAAAATCGGTTATATATACAGTAAATATTCACTTTATAAAGAAGCCATTGTGATCTATCAGAAAGCCGTTAGTAATGCTAAAGAAAATGAAGATAAAAATAAAGAAAAACTTGCCACTTTTGAACTGGCAGGAGTCCATTTCCTGAACAATGATTTAGCGAGCTCTTTTAAAGCATATAAAGATGTGGTGGAACTTTCAGAAGAAGGTGGAGATAAAGGCAGAAAAATGGATGCCCTTTTTAATATGGCAGAAATTTACCGGCTTTTTTCTCAGACAGACATGGCTCTGAAGATTTATACGGATTGCCTTAAATTTTACAGAGAAGCAGGCAACAGATGGGGTGTTATTAAAACAGATCAGAAGCTTGGAGATATGTATGACGGGAAAGGCGACTCTGAACTGGCAGCCCAGTATTACATAAATTCCGTAAAAGAACTGGAAGAATTAAGAGGAGAGATAACATCTGAAAACCTGAAGGAATCCTTTTCTGAGAAGGTAATGCCTGTATACAGAAAAGTAATAGACTTTTTCCTTAAAAAGGGAAAAAGTCCTGATGCTTTTAATTACCTTGAAATGTCAAGGGCAAGAGCATTGCTGGATTCTCTTATAATGGCCGGAGTGGATATAAAAAAAGGGGCAGAACCGGCACTTCTGGAAGGAGATAGAAATTTACAGGCTGAAATAAATTATCTGGAAAAATCTCTTCAGAAAGAAAATTCCAGATATAGCCCCGATAGCGAAAGGGTTAAAGAATTGAAGGAAAAACTGGAGAATACCAGGAAAAAACTCGATTCTATCAGAAAAGAACTTTCCCTCACCAGCCCGTCTTATTCATATCTTACGGGTATAAAAAAGTCTCTCACACTTGAAGAAATACAGAATAAAGTATTGAAAGAAAATCAGTATATACTGGAATATTTCATGGATAATGAAAAAATAAATGTATGGGTAATATCAAAAACCAATTGTTCATTAATAGAAATACCTGTATCCCGGAAAGATGTTACAGATAAAATTGAGACTTTTAGAAAGCCTTTTACGAGATTAAAGAATGAAACCAGTATTAACAGCGAGAGTTTTAAGGAGATTCTTTCTTCAGTAGATTTAAATAATCTTCATGAACTTTATAATATTTTGTTTAAACCGCTGGTTCAAAAGGTATCTTTTCCGAAAAATTCGGAACTTATCATTGTTCCTGACGGTATTCTTTACTATCTTCCCTTTGAAGTTTTAGTATCGGAAATAAAAACTCCGAATAAGAGTGATTTAGTTTTTTCAAATTTTTCGGCAGCTAAATTTTTAATAGAAGATTATAATATAGACTATGTTCCTTCTGCCAGTATACTGGATCCTGATCTTGGAGGGTCGAATAAAAAAAGTTCCAGAGAATATCTCGGTTTCGGAAACCCTTCCTTTGAAGATACAGGAGAAATATCACTGGACGAAGTACTCAGTGCAGGTATTATAAGATTACAGGGGTATTCTCTTAAACCTCTTCCGGGTACAGAGGATGAAGTGAAAAATATCTGTGAAATGTTTAAGAATTCAGGAGATATTTATATAAGAAGAGATGCGACAGAAGAAAGATTTAAACGTGAATGTTCTTCATATAAATATCTTCTTTTAGCCACTCATGGTCTTGTAAATGAAAGAAATCCTATGGAATCGAGTCTTGCTTTTTCCATGAATTCCCGTTCTTCCGAAGACGGTTTCCTGAAAGCATCAGAGGTTTTAAATCTTGATATAAATGCAGAACTGGTAGTTTTAAGTGCCTGTGAAACAGGCCTTGGCAAAATAAGATCGGGAGAAGGTGTCGTAGGACTTACAAGGTCTTTTATGTATGCAGGAACTCCGTCTATAGTAGTAAGTCTCTGGAGTGTAGACAGTTCATCTACTGCAAGACTGATGGAAATTTTTTACAGAAAATTACTTTCCGGTATGAATAAAGCAGAAGCTTTACGTCAGGCAAAACTTGAACTTATGAAAGAAAGTGATAAGCTCTATGGAGAATCTGTTTCTTACAGACATCCTTTTTTCTGGGCACCTTTTGTGTTTGTAGGAAGCAGTGAGCAGTGACCAGTGACCAGTGACCAGTAGGGGGTACCCGGTGAAAATATTACGCATCACGCATCACGAACCACCTGTCACGCCTTACGCGTTACGCGTCACGATTATCACATATTACATAAATATGGAGGAATAACGTTGTATAAAAAATCATTATTTTTACCTGTTCTTTCTATGATACTTCTTCTGTCAGGGTGCGGCCTTCTTATTTCTGCAATTATACAGGCAGCTTTTGGTTCACTTACAGGTGCCGTACTCGTTCCTGCTGTAATTGTTGCTGCTGCCGACGGGGAGAACAAACAATCAGGCATGATTATGGCTCCTCCCGGTGTTATTCCTGAAGGTTATACAGCCAGGGAAGGTGTAAAGGTTATTCTTGAAGATGTAGGAACAACAACTACAGGGGCTGACGGCTCTTTTAACTTTAAAAATGTTCCTGTAGGCGTTAAATTATTGAGAATAGAAGATCCCGGTTGGACTTATATAACTCAGGAAGTAGTTATAAGTGAAGAAGGTTCCCAGACCAGGGCTTTTACCGATTTAAAAATAATCCCACAGGGGCCTGTTACATTATCTCTGAGAAAGGGATTACTGGAAGTACCTCAGGCAGATTTTTATTTTGAAACATCCGGCATAGATCCCAATGGTATTCCCATAAATCCTTCTGCCACATGGTCTGTTGATAATCCGAAAGCCACTATGGAGAATGGTTTTTTCCGTACTACAGAATCAGGTATTTATAAAATAACAGCTACTTCCGGTTCTTATACAGCCAGTGTTACTGTTACTGTACTGGAAAAAGTAGTTAATGTTAAAGGTCATGTAACATATAATAATACACCTGTACCCGGTACCACCGTTAAAGCTAAAGATACCAATCTTTATTCCATTACCGATGATACAGGATATTTTGAGATAAGGGGTATTCCCTCGATGGATGAACTGACCCTTGTTGCTGTAACTCCTTCCGGTATTACCAGAAGCGTAACAGTACAAACCGGTAATCTTACTGATATAGAGATAGATATAGCAATGACAGGTGATCCGAACATACCTCCCGTGAAAACTCCTACAGGAAATCCGACTTTGCTTCCCACAGGAAGCCCTTCTCTCACAGAAACGCCTTCTGTAACTAAAACTCCTTCTCTCACAGAAACGCCTTCTGTAACACCCGGATTAAGCCCTACCCCTACGGAGACCCCTGTATCCACAACCCACTGGACAGTAAAGACCAGCGGTACATCAAATAATCTTAACGGAGTTTATTTTATTTCTTCCCTGAAAGGATGGGCAGTCGGGGAAAACGGTACCATTCTTAATACGACAGACGGAGGAGAAACATGGTCATTTCAGACCGGCGCTTCTCCTTATAATCTTCGTGATGTATTGTTTGTATCAGGTAAAGGGTGGATTGCAGGTCATGGTATCTCGCCGAACGGTATAGTTTTCACATCCTCTGACGAAGGGGCTAACTGGCTGCCTCCCCCGGCTAATGCCTTCCCGACTCCTCCGAATGCGCTGGAAAGAGCCTTTTTTTTAGATCCCAATAACGGATGGCTCGCCGGGACTAACGGATATATTTATCATACTGTTGACGGAGGAAATTACTGGTGGAATCAGCAACTGAATACTTCCATAACAGAGGCTCTGTCCGATGTTTATTTTCGATCTTCCGGTAAAGGATGGGCAACAGGAAGTACGGGAAGAATCCTGATGACGGTAGATACCGGTTCTACATGGTCTCCTGTGAGTCTTACATCAGGTTCTCTTTATGGTGTCTGGTTTGTAGATGACTTTTCCGGCTGGACTGTAGGAGCGGGAGGAGCCGTTTTTTACAGCACAGACGGAGGTTCAACATGGGGGGCTCAGACAAGCGGAGTGCCTACTGCTCTCTATTCTGTATGCTTTGTTGACAGTGGCACAGGATGGGCCTGCGGCGGAGGAGGCACGATAATTAATACTACAGATGCAGGAGCAGTCTGGCAAAGAGAAGCCAGTGGCGTCGCAGAAGATCTTCATGATATATATTTCCTCAATACCACTACAGGGTGGGCAGTGGGAAATAATGGGAAAATACTTAAATATAAACCATGAGTCAGTAGTGAATGGTGAGCAGGAGTAAAATTCACTTTTCACTACTCACTACTCACTCAAAATCAAAAATTAATCCCTCCACCTTCCACAGGAGGCGGTGGCGGTGGTATATAAGGTGCCTGATAAGGTTCACTGTATGTATAATTATCTACATAATAGTCATTATACTGGTAAGAAGGAGCAGGAGTTGGTTCCACCGGTTCAGGTTTTTTTATTGCAGGTTTATCTTTTTCCAGAAGACATGGTTCATAAAGAGGTATAGCTTCTTTTAAAAGCATTTTTAAATGATAATTTCCTGCTTTGAAATCCTGCAGTTTTTCATAGATAACTGCGAGTTCCATCCTGCTCTGGTTATCAGATGGCTTGCTTTTACATGCTATTTCAAGATCGTAAATCTTCTGCTGTCCCGTATCTTTCGCCTCTACTTTATTTATCTTTTCATAACCTTCTGTGAGCTTCAGGGCATGTTTATATCTCAAATAGGCTTCTTTTTTATTGCCTGCCTGATCATAGAGTTCTCCAATTCTTACATAACAGTCCCTTTCTTTCACACCTTTATTCAGACAATTTTTGTAATAACTGACAGCTTCTTTAAAAGCTCCTTTTGCCTGGTATGAAAGTCCGAGAGCATAATAACCGAGATACATATTCGGTGAAAGTTCTATTACTTTCTTAAATTGTTTTATTGCGTCATCATATTTTTTCTGTTCATAATAGGCAGTCCCCTGTATATAGCAGCCTGTGGCCATTTTATTTTTATCTTTGTCTTTTATTAATTGAGCAAGTTCGGGATCTATATATGGTGTGGCAGAAACAGATGGTTTTGTAAGATTTTTTTCTACCTTAACTGTAATGTCAGATGTTCCCCACTGATCTTTCGGTACAGTGGCAAGTTTTTCTTTAAGTTTTTTCAGGAATTCTTCAGGAAAATTCAGATATATATAATCTTCATTTACAGGTAAGTTTTGAAAATCTTCAAATATTTTATCATTTGTTGTTCCTATTGCTTTAATTCTCTCTATACCTTCCGGCCCTTTACATACTATTTTCTTCATATTAAACCCCGGAACTTCATATTTTGAACCGGCGAGAGCCTGACAGGATGTATGAGATTTATTCGGAAATAATATAATTAAATCTCCTTTTGTTGTCATTCTGAGGAGCATAACATTACAATCCCTGCTTGCTGCAAGATAAAATGTTATTTCTTCACCTTCAAAAAGTATATTATCATTTCTGTCAGTCCCTGTTTCTATAAAAAGATCTGACTCTCTGTTATCTATAGAATTCCAGATGTCTATTTCCGATGCGCAGCACATTGTGAGAGTTAAAAATATAAATAAAAAGATAATAGTTTTCATAATACCACCCTTTTTACAGTGAACAGTGAGCAGTGATCAGTTATCATCCGTACTGGTCACTGCTCACCGGTCACTGGTCACTGATTTATAGTTTTTCCAGATACCCCTTTACCTCAGCATTACCGGGGGCCAGGTTAAGGGCTTTAAGAAAAGCTGCCTTTGCTTCCGTATTTTTCCCCTGGGCCATACATGTTTTACCAAGCCATATATAGGCGTCTGTATAGTCAGGATTGCTGTTAATAATTTTATTCAGATTTGTAGCAGCACCTGCATAATCCTGCCTGTCATATGAAATGATGGCAATAGATAGCTCTGCAGGAGCAAAGGAAGGATTTATCTTCAGGGCATTTTCATATTCTGTTAAAGCCCGGTCATATTTTCCCTGACTGTAAAAGGTGTCACCTTTATGGAGACATGATGCTTCCTCTGAAATACCTTTTACAGGTTTTAAATCTTTTACTTCTTTGTAATCCATAATAAGTTCGATTTCCTCAGGATTGAAATTCAGCTTTCCCAGTTCCTCTGTAAGTTGTTCCAGGGTAAATTCTTTATTTACAAGGGGCTTTAAACTACCGGTGTCCAGTTGATCCTGTAATTGTTTCAAACTGTTCTCTGTAATTATACATAATACGGGCTGCAGTATTAAACCATAATCATTGGTAGAGTCAGAAGAAGCATAATTCAGTTTTTCTTTTAATATGTCCATAGTAGATTTAGCCAGTTTTTCCGGGGTAGTGCCTTCTCTTCTGGCCAGATCTGCCGTCACCGTCATTATTAATTCCCCTTTTATGGTTTCTATAACAACTTCTTTGTTCATTTTACCTACTTCCAGTTCAGAGCCATTGAGTCCTTTTGCAATCAGATTATAAAGTCTTGTTGCTATTACCTCTGCTCTTTTTAAGGGTGTCAGCCTCCCTGCTGCGTTTTGAATTTCAAATACTGGCTCGGAGTTTATTAAAATTTCTCCCAGGACAGCGCCGGGAACCGATTTTTCTCTATAGCCTACTACTATATTTATGCCGTATATAACCTTTCTGGCAATAATAAAATCAGGATTTGACGGCTCCAGATCAAGAGCTTTTTGAAAATATTTTTTTGCATTTTCATTATCTTTCATATTTTTATAACACATACCTATATTATAAAAAATAGAAGCTTTTTCATCTGAATATACAAGGGCTTTCTGGTATGTTGCCAGAGCCTCTTCGTACTTACGGGAAAGCAGATAAACAGATGCCAGATTATTATAAGGGCTTGCAAAGGTTGGAAACGTATGGATAGCTTCTATATAAAGCTTTTCTGCTTCTTCCATGTTACCTTTATCAAGGTACCCATTCCCGAGATAATTCATTAAAACCGGATTCTTCGGGTCAGAGGCGAGCATACTCTTATAAAGGCTTATGAATTCATCCAGTTTTCCCAGCTTTCTTGCCGTATATTCAAAATATCTGTGAGCATCAAGAAAACCTGTATCTTTTTTTATAGAGTTAAGAAAAAAGTTATATGCTTCCTCTCCGCGGTTTTTTTCATATAACTGCAGGCCTGATGAAAATTTCTCAAAGGATCCCATATTCTGTGTCGGCATGAAATAGAGATCTTTTTTTATTTCCTGTGATACGGGAGTATTGAAATATTTTGCTATTTTCAGTGATAGATCTCCCTGCAATGTGAAAAGATTGTCTTTGGAACCTGTTACAGTCTCTTCTGCTACAACTGTTCCTTTTTTTACATCGAAAAGCTGACTTGTTATACTCACCTTATTTCCATCTTCTTTTAAGGTACCTGTAATAATATAGTCAGCACCGATAGTATGTCCGAGAGATTGTCCTGCCGGAGGTTCAAATTTCTGAGTTATACCCATTTCCTCAAGAACAGACCTCTGACTTTCCCTGTCCACTACATTTACATTCTGCAGTTTGTTCAGTTTGTTTACAAGTGTTTCGGCAAATCCTGTCCCCATAGGAATATTATTGCCTGTTTTACTCTCGGAATAAAAACTCAGAACGGCCAGAGTTACCTTCTGGGAAGCTGTAGCGGCAGATAAGAAAGTAATAACCAGTAAGATTGTTATAAAGAATACTTTACCTTTCATAAAACGGCCTCCTTCTCTTTTATTTTTTATATGAAAATAATAAAGGTTATCCTTTATTATGTCATCTCAAGGATCTCTGTGCTTCTTCCCTTGCTTTCCTGGCAGAAGCAAAATCCGGATCTATCTTTAATGCTCTGGTGTAACTTATGATTGCTGCTCTGTATTTTCCTATGGCATATAAACTATTTCCCTGGTTAAACCATGCCTCCTTATTTCCCGGCTCAATCTCCAGCACTTTGTTATAATATATGATTGCTTCGCTATAATTTTGCATTGCATACATAGTATTACCTGTATTCATCAATGTAATAGTTTTTTGAGGTTCAATTTCTAAAGTTTTCTTATAACAGTCAAGTGCTTCTTCATATCTTCCGTTATTATATAATAAAAAACCCTTTCCATTCCATACATCGGCACTTTTAGGGTTGATCTTTAGAGCCAGGTCATAATATTTTATTGCCTCTTTATATTTCCCGTCATAATATAAAGCAAGGCCTTTATAATAAAGAGCTTTTGCATGTTTTTTGTCGATTTTTAAAGCTCTGTCAAAACAATCAATACTTTCTTTAATATATTTTTGTTTCAGTAAAACCATACCTTTACCTGTCAATGAATCAATATCTTCCGGACCGCTTTTTAAAGCTTCATTAAAATACTCAAGAGCTTTATCATATTTTTCTGATTTATATGACATGATTGCCTTAAAATATAAACTTGAGCTTATATCTATATTAAAATTTTTCCTGCAGTAATCCAGAGCTTCTTCATAGTTTTTATTCTGTAATAATTCACTTTTTGCAATTTTTTCTATACATTCTTTTTTTGCATTTACTGCATCCTTATAGGAAGCATCTATTGCTAAAGCTTTATCATAACAGGACAAACCTTCTTTATAATTTCCCTTCTTTATAAATTCATCTCCATATTTTTTCATTGCTTCTTTTTTTAAGTTTAAAGCATCACTGTCATTTTTATTAATATCTAAAGAAGCATTATAACAATTTATGGCATCTTTATAGTTTTCTTTAGTGAAATGCGTGGTTCCCAGTTTTATCAGAGTATCTTTTTTTTCATTCAGAGCCTGAGGCCAGTCAGGTACTGCAGTCAGAGCTTTATCAAAATTTTCAATGGCATTTTCATATTCATTTTTATTCAGAAAGTTTTTACCTGTTTTATAATATTCTGCCCCCGGATTTCTCTGTGACCAGAGTATTATTCCAATAACTGCAGTGACAAGGAGAAAAATTAACGTAAATTTATATTTAAATTCCCGTGGTTTCTTTACAGGTTTTTCTGATTTTTCAGTTGCTTTCGGTAATTCAGAAATCTTATCTTTACAAATAATTTTTTCTTTTCTGTCATAACGGAGTTTCTGCAGAACATCTTTCATTTCTTTCGCGCTTTTATAGCGGTTAACTGCTTCCATTTCAAGGGATTTCATTACAATTTTTTCTGTTTCTTCCGAAACGGCAGGGTTCATAGTTCTTACCGGCTCGAAGCTGAAAGGCGCTTCAGGCTTACGTCCTGTCAGGAGACAGTGCATGGTTGCACCCAGCGAGTAAAGGTCTGTTCTCAGTTCAGGTTTGCCCTGAAATAATTCCATAGGTGCATAGGCATATGTTCCTGCAGTAGTTTTAGTGGAATCGCTGTCAGGGTTAATAGTTCTTGCAAGACCGAAATCTATAAGAACCAGTCTGTTATCGCACTCTTTAAGCATAATATTTGCAGGTTTTAAATCCCTGTATATTATGGGAGGTGACTGGCCGTGGAGGTATTCCAGTATGTCGGCTATCTGAATTCCCCAGTCGATTACGGTATCTTCCGGTATGGCTTCTCCTCCGTAGCTTTCCAGAATTGCTTTCAGATCTTTACCTTCTATATAATCCATTACAAGGTAATAGCGACCCTTTTCTATAAAATAGTCTTTTACCCTGGGAAGCCCTTCATGTTTCAGGTTATGGAGGATATTCGCTTCTTTCTGGAATCTCTCTATATAATATTTCTGCTGATCTTTATCATAGGTAAGACTCAGCATTTCTTTTACCGCACAGGGAGTTTTTTCAAATCTGTTGTCCAGTGCTTTATATACAGAACCCATGCCACCCCGTTTCAAAAGTTTTATGATTTCATATCTTTTGTCCAGGAGTGAACCTGTTTTGAGATTGTCTGTAGTAAGACTTATTTCTCCGCTGCATATATGGCATAGATCACCTGTTGCATTATGTTCCTGTCCGCATCTTATACAGTTTGACACTTTATCACCTTAATCGTGATGCGTGACGCGTCACGCGTCACGCGATAATTTTCTTTTAAATAATTATAGTTCCTGTTCAGAGTAAATGCAATAGAGTAATTTTATGGCCTTTTGTGATATAATATTACAGAAATATTATTACAGGAGTGAGCGGGATGGAAGATTATAAAAAACTGGAATGTCGTGATTTAATAGAAAAGTTGCTTGAATGTAAGGGCATAGGAGCTTTAATGACATGCATACAGACCGGAAAGGATAAATTTGACGAAGATTTTTTTGTTGTCCTTGAAGATGAAATGAAAGATGCAAAACAAAGAGGAAACGATAAAAAAGAGAAATCCCTTTCCTATCTCTATCGTGTAATGGTAAACCTGAAGATTGCCCCTCCTCTCAGTTCATTTGCTGAGACCGGCTCTAATGAAACCGGTGGTTTTTTAGGAGCAATAAAAAAATTGTTCTCTTCTAAAAGTTAATATGAAGAATATCGTAAATGGTAAAGAGTGAAGGGTGAAGAGAGGAATAGGTTCTCACTTTTCACTTTTCACTCTTCACTTTTCACTTTTCGCTCTTCACTTTTCAAAAATTCTTCGCTTTTTCTTTTGCCTTTTCTATAAGAGAAGAAAATTTTTCTTCTGCCGCCTGAGGCCCTGCCATAAGTGTCGGTTCTACAAGTATGGCACTCATATCGGTAAATCCCATAAAGGCGAAGATTGTTTTCAGATAAGATGTTTGATGATCAAATGCCACAGCAGGTGTTCCTTCTGGATATTCACCGCCACGGGCAAGGATGAATATAACAGGCTTACCCGTTACAAGTCCCGTATAGCCTTTTCCCGGATCATATGAGAAGGTAAATCCCGGCTGAGAGATAATATCTATATAATGTTTAAGTCTGTATGGGATACCAAAATTCCACATAGGAACAGATAAAACAATTTTATCTGCCGACTTGAAGTGTTCAATGGTTTTAACAACATTGGTCCATGCAAGTTTTTCTTCTTCATTGTGTGTTTTGCCACTCATAATTTTGTATTTTCCCGATGCGGCGGTAGCATCAAAAGCCGGAAGATCTATTTCCCAGAGATCCAGTGTCTCAACTGTATCATCAGGATGCGCTTCTTTATATGCATCAAGAAATACCTTTGCCATTTTGTTTGAATAGGAACGTTCTTCCCCCGGACTTGCTTTAATATAAAGTATTTTGGCCATAAAAATTCCTCCTTCGGTAAAGTAACACATGACCAGTGATGCGAGGAATAGACTATGTAACAACCATGACCGTTTCGATTAATCTGTTCCTCCCGTCACGGGTTACGAGTAAAGTGTGACGATGCTCATATAAACTGTATAGTAATTCTAAAAAATGCTTTTGAAATCCTTCTTCTCAGTAATAAAAATTGCTACCACTTCACATATATGTTATAATTTATAATTAGTTCTATTCATAAATAATGACCTCGTAATGTGTAAAGTGTAATGCGTGATACCCGGTAATTAAACCCTTCACGCGTCACGCGTAATGCGTCACGACCAATTAAATTCTAATAAATTATGAAATACATTATTGTATTTTTGTAATTATAGGAAAATAAATAATAATGTATAACGCACTATCCTGTCACAAATTTACTGCCCGGTTAAGTGCCTATGAAAGGAAGTTATTATCCTGATTATAAGAGAGATGTTTCAACAGGTTTTTATGTATGCAGGTATTGCCATGGTAATTATTGATAAAAAAGGTTGTATAATAGATGCCAATCTCATTACGCCTAACATTCTTAACTATACCAGAGAAGACGTATTTCAGAAACATTTCTCGAATTTTATTTATCATGAAGATGTTCCTGAGAGTTTGAGATGGTTTGAGCAAATTATTTCACAGAAAGTTACCAATTCACCGCCTCTGGAGAAACGTTATATCAGTAAAGACGGAACTGTTATCTGGGGACGCAATGTTTATTCAGCAGTAAATGATTCGGAAGGAAATGTGCAGTTAGTTGTCAGTACAATACAAAATATTGAACAACAAAAACGGGCTGAAGAAGAATTACAGGGAACAAAAGATTTTCTGGATAAAATTATTAACTCTGTTGCTGACCCCATATTTGTAAAAGACAGTTATCACAGGTGGATAGTTGTAAATGATGCCTACTGTACACTTGTAGGGCGAACCCGTGAGGAATTAATCGGTAAATCTGATTATGATTTTTTTGCAAAATCCGAGTCTGATGTATTCTGGGAAAAAGATGAAGTTGTTCTTAAAACAAAAGAAGAAAATTATAATGAAGAGGATTTCACTGACGCCGGTGGAGTCTATCATCTTATAGCCACAAAGAAAAAATGTTATACAGATAAAAAAGGACAGGATTTTATCGTTGGAATTATAAGAGATATTACAGAAAATAAAGAGGAAGAGAAAGAATTACTCAGGATAGAAAAGCTTGAATCTCTGGGTATACTTGCCGGAGGCATAGCACATGATTTCAATAATATATTGACTGCCATACTCGGTAATATGTCTCTTGCAGAACTAATGCTTGACAGTGATGAAAAAGACTCGGTCAGGGAATTACTTACTATGGCCCAGGAGGCATCTCTTCGCGCCAGAGATTTAACCAGACAGTTACTTACTTTTTCCAGAGGCGGAGCACCTGTAAAAAAGACCGGATCAATTACCCAGCTGTTAAAAGAAATAACCTATTTTTCTCTTCAGGGATCAAATGTGAGATGTGAATTTAATATTCCCGGCAATCTCTGGAAAGTTGAAATGGATGAGGAACAGATAAGTCAGGCAGTGCAAAATCTGGTCTTAAACGCGGATCAGGCCATGCCGGAAGGCGGTATAATCAGAATATTCGCAGAAAATATATATATAAAAGAAATAAATGAATTACCACTGAAAGCCGGCAGATATGTTAAAATTTCCGTAAAGGATCATGGCTCAGGTATAGCCAGAGAATATCTGACAAAGATATTTGACCCGTATTTTACTACAAAACAAAAAGGAAGCGGACTCGGCCTGGCAACAACTTATTCAATAATCAAACGTCATCATGGACATATTACGGTGGAATCCAGAACCGGAGAAGGAACAACTTTTTCTTTCTTTCTTCCTGCCTCTGAAAAAGATTTTGAAGCGGAAGAAATTAAACATCCTGTAAAGAGCCATGGGAAGATCCTCGTAATGGATGATGATGAAATGATAAGACGTCTTATGCCTTTATTGTTACCCAGGCTCGGTTATGAAGTCGAACTGGCGGCAGACGGAACGGAAGCAATTGCATTATATGAAAAAGCCAGATATACCGATAAACCTTTTGATCTGGTAATAATGGATTTAACCATACCGGGCGGCATGGGCGGAAAGGAAGCTATAGAGAAGCTTCTTACCATAGATCCGTCAGTAAAAGCAATTGTATCAAGTGGTTATTCAAATGACCCGGTAATGGCAAATTACAGAGACTACGGTTTTAAATCAGTTATTACGAAACCTTATAATGTAAATAATGTCGGTGAAATATTATATAAGGTGTTGCATGAAACGGCGTGATGCGTAATGCGTAATGCGTATCAGGGCGTTTCATAAAACGGCTCCTGCTCACGACTCACGACAAGAGATTGATATGGTTCCATCTCCCTCTGTAAGAATCCCTCCTCGATTTGACAGATTTCTTCCGAGAAAAATTCCTTATATGTTCCCTCTGTTTTTCCCACCTGCCACATAGGAATTTTTACGGATTTTTTTTCATTGTTATTATTTATGACAACAAATATTACACTATCACCAGAAATTCTTGCATAGGAAAAAATTTCATCTTCCTTATGAAGTATTTTAAACCCTCCTTTTTTTAATACAGAAGAGGATTTACGCAGTTTAATAAGTTTCTTATAAAGAGTCATTATGTCATTAGCCCACAGGTTTTCATTCCATTCCATACATTTACGGACTTCATATTCCTTTATTCCCTTCATGCCTGTTTCATCTCCGTAATAAATGCATGGCACGCCGGGCCAGGTGAAAAGCAGCACAAGACCGATTTTGAATTTATTAAAATCTTCTCCGACAAGAGAGTAAAACCTGGGCAGATCATGGCAGTCCAGTAGATTGAACATGGATAGTTTTACATCAAAGGGAAGAATAGATGTGAAATTCTCTATGTTCTGCCAGAGATCTTTCGATGTAAATTTTATCTGTCTGAACTCTTTTTTAAATCTCTCTTTTTTCGTAATCCATTTAAGAACAGGAAAGAGAAAACCCTGGTAATTCATTGTTCCGTCAAGCATATCACCCTGAAGAAGCTCTGAAGGGTCAAAAAAATGCTCGCCCATTATATAAGAATCTGATTTTGTATCTTTACAGGATTTTCTCATTTCCCTGTAAATGTCTCTAAAGCCCTGGTAATCATCCTGCCGTCCGACCATATTTGCCACATCCAGACGCCATCCGTCTATATTATACGGAGATTTCATCCAGAAATTCATAACAGAAGAAGATGATTTATATATTTCATCCCTCAATCTTTCGGATTTATAATTGAGTTTCGGCAGGGTTTTTACTCCGAGCCATGCATGGTAATCATCTTTTTTATCGTAAAAGGTAAAATACTCTCTATAAGGAGATGAAGTGTCATTGTATGCTCCGGTATTATCGGGATAAAACCCTGCCTTATTAAACCAGTAATGGGAAATACCTGTATGGTTGAATACTCCGTCAAGTATTATTTTAATGCCATTTTCATGAAGAAGAGAGACAAGTTCAGCAAATTCTTCATTTGTCCCTGTATGGGGATCTATAAGTTTATAATCCTGTGTGTCATATTTATGATTTGAAGGAGACAGAAAAACAGGATTTAAATAAAGAGCATTTATCCCCAGTTCTTTAAGATATGGTATTTTCTCCTTTATCCCTGCAAGGTCTCCTCCGAAGAAATCCATATGCCCTCCGTGATGATAATCTTTCGGATCTTCCCCCCACTTACAGGCTTTGGTATTTTTTCCGCAATAAGTATATTCTCCGTATTTTACATTGGTAGAACTGTTCCCGTCACAGAACCTGTCGGGAAATATCTGATAAAATATACTCTCTGTAATCCATTCTGGCCTGTTAAAATTCCTTATGAATTTGAAATCCGTAATATCAGGAGGGACAGCTCTACTCAAACCCTTCTGGGAAAACCATAATATATCATTTTTTGTAAAAATGAGAAATCTGTAATTAATAAAATCACATTTTACATCAATCTTACCTGTATAATGGTCAAAAAAGCCTTCTCTCCTGTTTCTTTTCATTTCCGTCAGTTTCTGTTCACCGTCGGGAGAAGTTCTGACATATACTTCTTCTATATCTTCATTTTTATGGACAACAAGTTTTATCTGAAGTTTATTGTCAGAATATTTAAGGAATTTTTCCGTGCCGTCTGTATATAAAGTCTTCTTCCAGTCAAAGTCAGTCATATGCTTTAACTTTCTCTTTTCCTGACAGAACTCTTTCCATGGATGACCTCAGAGCTTCCATTTCATCACCGCCCGGTAAGAGATAGACAGGAGCAATCCATCCGGTTCTTTCTTCTATTTTACCTGTTATCATTTCCGAATAGGCAAGTCCTCCCGATAAAACAATGCCATCAATTTTACCGCAGAATATGGCAGTAAGGCCGCATATCTCTTTTGAAATCTGATAGGCCATTGCTTCGATCAGCAGTTTTGCTTTTTCCTGTGTAATATCAGTTTTTATTTTTTTTCTGTCTTCTTCCGAAAGTTTTTTCCCGGAAGCAAAGTCTTCCAGTATTTTCATATCAGATGTTCCCGTATAGGCAACCATACCGCCTTTACCTTTAATCATAAGTTTTATATCCTGGAAGCTGTATTTACCTGAAAAACAGAGTTTTGCAAGCCCTCCTGTAGGTACACCTCCCGATCTCTGAGGAGTAAAAGGACCTTCTCCGTCAAGGGCATTATTTACATCTACCACTCTGCCCTGTTTATGGGCTCCCACACTGATACCTCCGCCCATATGGGCAATAATAAGATTTACATCCTTATACTCTTTATTCAGTTTTTTTGCCGTAAGATGAGCGACTCTTCTCTGATTGAGACAGTGGAATATGCAGATTCTGGGGTTTTCAGGCATGCCGGAAAAACGGGCAAAATCAACCATTTCATCCACTGTTGTCGGGTCTGCCAGATGAGCCTTCAATCCTATTTCCTGTGCTATAGAATCCCCTATAAGGGGCCCCAGGTCTGATGCATGACTGCCATAACGTTCATGTCTCAAATCGTCTTTTATTGTTTCATTGATCTCAAATACTCCTCCTTCGGTGGGTTTCAATAAGCCCCCTCTGGTAATTATGGCATCGAGATTTTTTATATCTATGCCATGCTCTTTTAATTCTTTCATTACGAAATCCTTGCGGAATTCAAACTGTTCGGTAATCCTTTTTCCTTCATACGGTTCCATCTGTGCCGTGTCATATCGTACCACTTCATGGAATATTTGCTTTTCTCCTTCAAAATATGCCACTTCGTCTGAAGTCGAGCCGGGATTGATAACGAGTATTTTGTAATTGTTCATAACTTCACCTTCTTATCGTGATGCGCGACGCGTGACGCGTGACGCGAGGATTATTTGCCGGGCCGAGCATAAATGCTCGTGCCAGTAAATTATAATATAATCTATGGAAGGCCTGTTGTAAAGATATTTATATGAGAATGATGAAGTTTGTAACTTCACTGGATACTGATTCTTATATCTGGTTGTGACTGCTCCGGTCATGCCTTTTATAGAGAAAAGAATATCATAAAAAAACAGGAATGAAATTTTGTTATGAAGAATATATGTAAGAAAGAGTGAGTTGTGAGTCGTGAGTCGTGAGCAATGTCCTGCTCTTTTCACTTTTCACTCTAAAAAATTAACAAGGGAGGAATGTTTTATGAAAAAAATCTTCTTTTTTACCTGTTTAATCTCTCTTATTTTATCCTTTACACTGCTTCTGGCCCAGGATGTTTCTCAGGAAGCTAAAGATCAGGCCCTTGCCGATGCAAGGCAGTTAAAAGAGCTTCATAAAAAATATTATGACCGATTTAAAGGCATTCACGGCCATAATGTAATGGATCAGTATGATCTGAAGGAAGCTCAGGAAGAACTTGCAAAGATAGAAGCCCTTGAACGTGAAGTAATTCCGATAATTCAGCCTGTAGTTGCATCATTTGCGGAAAAATACGGATCAGATACCATGGCTATCGATAATACTTATTATGGTATGGGGCTTAACAGAACAGAAGAAGTGGACTTTTTATCATCCAATTTCAGAGATCTCTATGAAGCTCTCGGCAATGTTCCGAAAACCAGACAGGAAACATCGGAATATCTCTGTAAATGGGCCGAAGATATGATCAGACTTGTTGACGAAGGTTTTTATCCCGCCCAGGATCGTATAAACAGAATGTATGAAGCGAAATCTTTTCTTGATTTTGCCTGCAAGTTCGATCCAAATAATGCAAAAGCCAATACACAACTTGCTTCCATAGATCAGAAGATAGCGGAAGTAGGAAAGAAACTCACAAAGGATATAGACAAAAAGAAATGGGCAGGTCATATAACGAATTTTGCCGGCCCCGGCACAACTGGAGACCTTGCAAAATCAGCACTGGAATATTTCAAAAACGATCGTGACTGGGGTAAGAGTTCAAAGAAAAAAATCATAGTGGTAGCAGTCGCAGTAAGGGGACAGTGGGAAATAGCGGAAACAAACCTTCTGGGACAGGTGACTCAATGGAGACTCCCCATACATCTGGCCATAACTGATGAGAAATTTAAAAAGGAAAATATAGCACAGGTCTTTGAACTGAGTATCCTTGCGAAAGAAGGATCACCGGGTGCGGCGCCTAAATCACCGCCTTTCGACGGTTTCTGGGTCGGTGATAACTGGCTCATGAGACTCGATAAGGTTAAGTAGGGGCAAACCTCTGTGTTTGCCCGATGAGTAGTGAGTGGTGAGTTAAATCCTGCCACTCACTATCTTATGAATCTTACTGTTACACTTCCGCTATTCCCTATTTTTTCAAATTCATGATGATCGGAAGTAATTATTTCCCCTTTTAAACGGACGGCAAGAGCAATACAAAAGCAATCAGCAAGAGATATTCTGCCTTTTGCTTTATATCTGGCTATATCCTGCCAGAAAAGAGTATCCATATCTTCACATACTGTTATGGTGCCTGTAATATCATCTATAACAGATTGTGCCAGACTTTCTCCCGATACTCTCAAATATTCATAAAATACTTCGCAGAGATTAACGGCATGGACGAAAACCCTGTTGTTTTCATCCACTAAAAGATTTTCTACAAAATCTGCACCGTCTTCTCCGTTTATAAAAGCTATGATTGCACAGGCATCAAAAATTATGTTCTTTTTCATATGTTTCTTCCATTTCGATGTCGTCTTCTTTCCGTTTTATATATTCTTCTGTAGAAACACCGCAATAACTATATTTACCTTTCAAGGATTTTATTTTTCTTATTATCTCTTCCTTTTTCGAAGCATTTTTTAAAACAGGTTTATATTCTTCAATAACTTCCATGACTTCTTTGTAATTAAATTTGAGTCTTTTCCCTGTACGATAAGTTTTAAGTTTTCCGTTTGATATCCACCTGTGAAGAGTGCTTTTACTTATACGGAGCATTTCTATGACTTCTCCTGATGTAATTAAGTCCATAATTGCACCTCCTTTAGTACTTTTATGTTATCATATATATTCATACATTGTCAATTAGATTAAGATACTTGACAGATTCTATTTTACGGTTAAAATTAGTGAAATTCGGATTACAGGAGGTATATTCTATGAAAAATTTTTCTAAAAAATTATTATTGATTTTATGTGTTTTATTTCTTTTTCAGACTGATTGTGATGCTAAAGTCAAATTTGCCGTTATTTCGGACCCTCATATAAGTATGCCGGCAGACAGTGTGACAGATGATTTCAAGATGGGCATTCATTCCGTAGAGTTTCTGCAAAATACCATAAAAGATGTAAATAAGATAGAAGATCTCAATTTTGTATTATTCATGGGTGATCTTACAAAAGACGGAGAACCATGGAATGTGGATAAATTTGTAGAGATTATATCAGACCTGAATGTTCCTTCCTATGCCATACTGGGCAATCATGATCAGAGTGTCATTACTCAGACAGGTAAAGCGGTTCTTCCCGGTGTGTCAAAGGAAACAATGGTATGGGCTCTTCAGGGACATGGTTTTAACGGCCCCTCTCTATGGTGGAGTGCAGATCCTGTGCCGGGACTTCATATTGCAGCACTGGATACGAATATTATCGGCACATGGAGCGGACGTGTATCAGATACACAATTAAAATGGCTCGAAAGGGATCTTTCTTCACATAAAGATAAATTTACCATAGTAATAGGCCATCACAGTATAGTTCCTTTCTGTAAAGAAGAGAAAGAAACTGAACAGTGGGGATCTTTTTATATGGAAAATGGCGATAAATTACTTGATGTGTTTGATACATATAAAAATGTATCTTTTTATCTCTCAGGTCACAGACATGTAAGCACAAGAGGTGTTGAACATAACGGTGTTTATCACATAGTTCATCCTTCTGTTTCTACCTATCCCATGAGATATACAGTTTATGAAGTGACAGACACTCATTTAACATATGAAGTGAAAAATGTTCCAATGGATAAAGAAGCATGGGAACTTGCAAAGAAGAATTTTTTTACTTTCGGAGAGGGATTCTGGAGAGGTGCCGGTATGACCGACACTCCGGAAGGAAATAAAAAATATCTTGATTATTACGAATCCAATGAAACACTGAAAGGAGAATTTCCTCTCAGGAAAGTAAATATTAATACAAAATAAACACCTTATAGAAAAACCTCCGGCCTTCCTATTTGGATAGCCGGAGGTTTTTAAATAAAATTTCTATTTCATTCTCTCAAGGAGATAATTATAAAGGGCAGGGTCCAGTTGTTTCAATTCCTCTCTTGTCTGAGGAGACATATTCATCTTTCCCTGGCCTTCTGCCAGATATTCTTCTATATCTCTTTCTTTGAAAGCATAATTGCTCCATTCTGCCTTTGAGCTTTTTGCATCACCCGGTATGGTAACAGTAAAGAGGTCTTTATTCTGATTTATGTTTGCTCTGAAGCCATCCATGGCAACTTCTCTTTCTCCCGAACCTGTTTCTGTAGAGAGAATTGTTTTACTGATTTTTCCTGCTCCCATTACGGCAGCGCCTGCTAAAAGAGCCGGTACTGCTCCGATAGGAAATGCTGACACAGCAGTTGTTAAAAGAGTAAGAGGAATTATATGGCCAATCTCTTTTTTATCTTTTATTTCGTCTTTAAAGGAAACTTCAACTGTTCCGTTTTCATTTTTCTTTATATTTAAGTCCTTTACACCTGCAAGGGTTGCTCCTGCCTGCAGGGCTTTCTCTTTCGGAAAGGACATACTTCCTTCCTTTACATTTAATTCTGCCAGTTTATGTTCTCCGAGCATTTTAAAAAGTTCACCTATAGTCATTTCTTTATTCGGGTATTTTTCAATGGCTTCTGCAAAATTTTTGAGATTTACCGCCCTGTCTGTCCTTACTCTGTCTCTATAATCATGATAAAGTCCTCTTGCATCCCTTATATCTTTATTCATATCTACATTAAGGCCTTTACTTACGATAGTATTACCTATTCTGGCCGCAGTATTCAGAACCTTTGAACCGCTGTCAAATGTTCTGGCAGCAAAATAGGCATGGCCAAGTACTTCATGATTGAGTGCATGACTGAATTTCTGAGGATCTTTCATCTCTTCTTCATTCATGGTAACAGAGTTTGTTGCTTTATTGTAACACCCTGCACCTACCTGTCCATCTCCTTTTGTAAGTTTACCTGTGGAAATCTTCGTGCCGTAATTTGCTACCTTTTCAAGTTGATCTACATTTGAATTACTGAAGGCTTCATGAATCTTCTTCCTCGATACCTCATCAGTGCCGGGAGATATAAGTCTGTCTATAATCTGAGTTCTTCTCTGTAAATCAGAAGATCCCTGTACTGTGTCTATCTCTCCTGCAGACATCCCTTCCTTTTCTTTTACCGATGATGCATTGTTTTTTCTTTCTTCTGACCGGATGTTAGACTGTCCATCGTCTGTTAAAGGACTGAAACTTTTATCACTGTAAAGTTCTTTTGTTGCAATAAGATGTTTCCCGTAACCTTCCGCCATCTCTGTTTTATCCAGTTCCTTTGTAGATGACTGCTGTACGGCAGCCAGCTTCTGGCCTGCACTTGTTCCCTGATTGTTTGCTATTAAATAACCGCCTGTATTATGATTTGAATGATTGATTAACAAAAAGATCATCCTTTCTTGAAAAGATCAATTATATTTCATTATATATTTATTTACCTGATAAATAATATTTTTTTTGTTAATTTTTTGTTAATTTTCTGACTATATTTGATATTTTTCAGATATGACATAGGTGATTTTATAGAAATTGTAAAACTGCAGTAATAATTTAACATTTTTTTAACCTTATATCTATTGCTATTTCCTCTCAATCATGTTAAATTTTATAAACTGCATTACGAAAGTCCTTGAAAGGGTTTATTGATAATAATTGACAGATAGTATAAATATAAGATCTTTACTGGAAAATTTTTCTCTGGATAAAGATCTTTTAAATTCAGAGCCAACAAAAATTGAATATTTTAATACAGATAAAGAGGAAATTCCGAGATATATAAACGAATTCTGGACTTCCGGTCAGAGAAAGGCTTCTTCCATTCATGAAGTTTCGTACAGGGCATGCTTTAAACCTCAGATTCCTGCTTTTTTCATAAATCTTTTCACAGAGAAAGAAGATTTTGTTTATGACCCTTTCAGCGGCAGGGGAACTACCATTATTGAAGCAGGACTTTCAGGGAGAAATATTATATCAAATGACATAAATCCTCTTAGCAAAATTTTATCCTATCCAAGATTTTTTATTCCTGATATAAAAAAATTAGAGAAGAGATTAGGAAAAATTCCTCTGAATAGCAATATGAAATCGGAAATAGATCTTTCTATGTTCTATCATCCCGATACGGAAAGAGAGATTATAAGCCTGAAAAGTTATTTAAAAGAAAGAGAAATTTCTCAGACTGAAGATGATCTGGACAGATGGATAAGAATGGTTGCAACAAACAGGCTTACAGGCCACTCAAAGGGATTTTTCTCTGTTTACACTCTTCCGCCGAATCAGGCAGTAAGACAGGAAAGCCAGATAAGAATAAATAAAAAACTCGGACAGAAACCTGAATATAGAAGCACTGGAGGCATTATTTTAAAGAAATCTAAAAATCTCATAAAAAACCTTGATGAAAATCAGATAAAATCTCTTAAAAAGACAGGTTCAAAGGGACTTTTTCTCTGTAAAGACGCAGGAGAAACAGAGGAAATTAAATCTGAAACGGTACAGCTTACCGTAACATCTCCGCCCTTTTTAAACATAGTTCATTATTCTGCCGATAACTGGCTTCGCTGCTGGTTTAATTCCATTGATGACAGGGAAATAGGGAAGAAGATTACCATGAAAAGGACTGTAGAAGAATGGTCATCTGTAATGGAAAAGGTCTTTCTGGAACTATACAGAATTACGAAAAAAAACGGATGGGTTGCCTTCGAAGTGGGAGAAGTAAATAAAGGAAAGATAAATCTCGATGAATATATTGTCCCTGTAGGTATAAAGACAGGATTTAAATGTGAAGCCATACTGATCAATGCCCAGAATTTCACCAAAACCTCCAATATATGGGGCGTAAAAAATAATAATTACGGCACAAATTCCAACAGAATAATTATTTTTCAAAAGATTTTATAAATATCTAAAATTAAAGTAAGGGTCCAGCAGTTAGCTATCAGCTATCAGCTAAAACTTATAAAGCCTGACTGTGTAAATCAGTCTGAAAAAATATTTAACGACATTTATTATGTAATTCCTGTAAAAGCTGACTGCTGTCTGCTGATAGCTGAAAACTTACAAATTAAAAAGGCCGGTTCTCTTTGAACCGGCCTTTTTTCTATTTTAATTAACCCATATTTCCTGCAAATGCCTGAAGGTTCATACCGAATGATGCAAGGTTGCCTGTACCTGCTCCGTCATTACCGCTCTGTGCATCTGAAGAAAGATTGGTTTCATCCTTCTGTTTTATTTCAAGAGCCTCTTTTATTACTTCCGGCTTTTTACCTGCTTCTGCTTCCCCTGATTCTTTTGAGCTGTTTGCTTTACCAGGGCCACCCGGTCCACCCGGTCCGCCACCTGGTCCACCCGGTCCGCCACCTGGTCCACCCGGTCCGCCTGGTCCGCCACCTGGCCCACCCGGTCCGCCCGGCCCACTCTGTCCACCCTGTGCTCCCTGCTGACCCTTCTGAGCTTCTTTATACATAGTTTCTAACTGCTCTTTGCTGTGGGTCTTTGCCATTTTTACTGCTACCTGGTAATCATTTGCTTTTGTGTTATTTTGAATTCCGCCTATCATTTTTCATTTCTCCTTTATATTTCATTTTTTTATTTTAGTTGTTGTTATTTCTTTCATTATCTGAATTATATAGGAGATTTGTAACAACAATTTTTCAAATTGTAAAAAATTGTAACAGAAAAAAATAAATTTTTAAAATATAGTTATTATCGTGAAAAGTGAGTTGTGAGTCGTGAATCGTGTGTAAAAGATTGTTTACTCACGACTCACTATTCACTAAAAACTGTAAACATGTAATCCTATAATTAAAAATATCACGGCAACGAGCCAGTAAAATAAAAACACAGGCAGTATAAAATAAGCCCATTTATTCCATGGAATTTTTGCAATAGACAGCCCTGCCATAAGAGTTCCTGTAGTCGGTGAAATCATGCCTGTAATGCCTCCTCCGTACTGATAGGCAGTTACTATTATATCCCTGTGAATATGATTTCGGGAGATTCATAATCTATTTCAATTTCTGTATGTCTTCCGGGAGAGTTATGAAAAATCCCCAGACAGGTAAAAACAGCAATTTTGAGCAAGAAATTTTTCCGAAATAATTTTATAATATTATGTAATGATATGATGAGCTTTAATATAATCTCACGTCAGAATTTTTTACGCGTCACACATTACGCATTACGCATCACGAATTTCAGGAGGTATAAAAATGAATATTAATTCTATCAATATGAAACAGGTAACTACTGCAATTACTCAAAAAACTGCTCCTCAGGAAGCTCCGCCGGACAGCATTTCCCTGGGGAATACATCTCCTTCCGGATTTATGAATGATTTAAACCAGCTCAGGCAGATGTCTGAAACAGGAAAAATAGAAGGAACTTCTTCTGTTGGTTCAAAAGAATTCTGGGTAAATCAGGCTACCCATATGACTGATTTCTTTGCAAAAGTATCAAAGGATGATGTGGACGGAGGCTTTTATACCCATATAGACAGTGCGGGGAAAGTGTCCAATGAGAATGAGAAATACCTTATGCCCACAAGCAGACAGATTTATTCCTATGCTGCAACCTATGAACTCACAGGTGATAAGAAATACCTCGACATGGCAAAACATGGTGTTGATTTTGAGCTTGCCCATCATATGCAGAAAACAGATAACGGTGAGGTTTTCTGGATGCAGAAAGTAGATAAAAAGGGCGGTCTTGCAGAAGGAGAAACTGAAAAACCTCTTGCAATAAACGAGCAGACCTATGGACTTACAGGTTTGATTGCCTATTATAAAGCGACTAAAGACCCTGAAATACTTGAAGTCATAAAGGGAGGCCATAAATTCCTTACGGAACATTTTACAGATAAGGAAAATGGAGGATTTTTTGACAGTGTAAATAACGGCACCTTTGAGGCAAATAAAACAAAGAGCTATAATTCTACAGTATATCCTGCCACGTCTGCTCTTCTGGAAATGGCTGATATTGCTGAAGGAGACTGGAAGAAGGAAGTCCTGGGCCAGTTAAAAGAACTTACCGGCGATTTCATTAAATATTTCCCTGACCCATCTACAGGTTTTATTAAAGAAAATTTCACGTCAGACTGGAAAGAAGACTGGAGAGGATGGCAGAAACAGCCTGAAGGAACCATAGGAGTAACAGGTCATAATACCCAGGGAGCACTCTTCCTGCTCCGTGCTGAAAGACTGCTCGGTAAAGAAGGACTTCTGACTGCCGAAGAATCTAAAACCTATAAAGATAGTGCAAAAAATATTCTGGATTCTATTCTCGAAAAAGGCTATGATAAACAAAATGGCGGATGGTTCGATGTATTCGTCAGGGAAACAGGTAAGAATATGTGGCATACAAATAAAGCGTTCTGGCAGCAGGAAGAAGGTTATCTTGCCACCCTTGCCATGTCCAAAATTGACGGAGATCCGAAATATAAAGAAGCTACCGATAAAACCCTTCAGTTCTGGGATAAGTATTTTATGGACAGAGAAATCGGAGGCGACAGGCAGACTGTGGCACAGGACGGAACTGCCCTGACAGACCCCAAAGGAGGGCCCGGAAAAAGTTCATACCATGCCGTTGAAATGGCAAAACTGGCTCTTGAGATAGGTACGTGGTAGAAAAAAATATAAGGGCGGCTACATGTCGCCCTTATATTTTTTCACTTCAACCTTAACCGGTTCTATATTCATATGAACGTTAACAGCAGAAGCTCCTCCGTCACAGCAGTAGATTTTCGTATTTTTTCCTTTCCCGAAGGTCAGTAAAAATCCCGTTCCTTCCTCTTCTGCCGTCATCTCAAAAGCGAGACCTTTTGTTGTTTCTTTTTTATAGAGATACACGGTAATTGCATCTTTTATATCATCAAAAATGGATGTGCTTACGTAAATTTTATCATCTTCATATTCTTCTTCATCAAAATCATCTGTCTGTTTTATGTCGAATTTATCTGAGAGAGGTCTGTAAATATCACCTTTTTCTATATAGCTTATAATTATATTATTTATTCCATTTATTTGTAATTTTTCATTGGATGAAACTTCAGGAGGAGGACAAAGTAAGCCAGTAAGCGTAAACATTATCTTTGTAAGATTTACTATTGTAAGGCCCCCTTCTCCGATAACCTCTATGGTGTTATTCCGGTTATCCACCACCATGGCGGTATTTTCATCTATACCGAAGGCAAATTTATTATTTGTTTTCAGTGCCGCCGCAACAAGCCTTCCAGGCCTTCCTCTCTGGCTGAAATGCTGGTCTACCATACCATATCTAAAAAATCCGAGACCTTCGCTTAAAATCAGTTTCCCTTTCTCTTTCTCCAGGGGGGCAAAATAATCATTCAGTGCATCAATACTGGTTCCTCCTCCTATCATGGGAGAACTCATTATGGCTGCTCCGGCACTTGTCCCTCCCAGGACTGCTCCTCTGTTATATATATCCCATATGGCTTCAAGAACAGGTGTTTTATTTTTTTCTTTATCGAGCAAAACCTCTGTATATCGCGCCTGATCTCCTCCAGTAAACCACAGGCCGTCATAAGTTTCTATTTTTGCTGCTATTTCTTTATTGTTTCCGTTATCTTTCCACATTGATTCGTCAAACTCCGTGGAAGGATCATCTTTTAATGCAAGAGGAATTATTTCTATATTTTTTCCCGAAACGCCATATGAAATAAGGTTTTTCTTGAAAATTTCCGCACTCACGACAGGTTCTCCGCTTCCTGCCGGTATAATGCCTATTTTAACTCCTTCTCTGGTTTTGTCTCTGTATTTCATAGAAAGTTCTATGAATTTGTTGTATATATCGCTGTTGTCAGCTTCAAGCCTTCCTCCGACGATGACGAGAGAACCTGCCGTATTTTCCACTGACATGGCAGGTATGCAGGAGAAAAATAATATAATGAAAACAATTATTAAAAGAATTTTTGCTGGCATAATCGTGGCTCCTTTTTGTGTTATATAGTTACTGTAGTGAGCATAAATAATAAATATATGCTCTCGTAACGCGTAACGCGCGGGAGGAAAACGTTTATTACATGCTTATGCTCAGGTCAGTAATGAGTGAATAATGAGTAATGACCTGTTTTTTACTTTTCACTCCAATTAAAATTCTCTACAAAAAAAGGAATCCTTTATATAGAATCTCTGAAAAGGATTTTTTTATTATTCAGTGAATTTTTAATTTTATGTAGACGATAATATATAAAAGTAAAAATTCCCTGAATAAATTACTTTCAGACTGAACGGGTATTTGGGCCGGTACCATTTCCGTTGCTGAAGTTGATAGCCAGATGGTATAATCCTCGCGTCACGCGTCACGCGTCACGCGTCACGACAATATTAAAGAGGAGAATTTTATGAATAAAGACATCAAAATTTTAATTGCAGAAGACAGTCTTACACAGGCCGTAAAGCTTCAATTCATATTGCAAAAAAACGGATATAAAGCTTCTCTGGCCAGAAACGGAAGAGAAGCACTTGAAAAAGTCAGAGAAGAAAAACCTGATATAGTTGTCACAGATATCGTTATGCCTGAAATGGACGGTTATGAATTATGCAGGCATATAAAATTTGATGAATCTCTAAAAAATACGCCTGTTATACTCCTTACGACCCTTTCAGATCCGAAGGATATTATAAAAGGTCTTGAATGCAGAGCAGATGCCTTTATTACAAAACCTTACAGAGAAGAATTTCTTCTTTCCCGTATCAATTACATAATGGTTAACAGGGATTTAAGAAAAACATTACCTGAACGGGATCTTGTAATTTCATTTATGGACAGGCAATATGTCATCAGTTCAGACAGGCTTCAGATAGTAGATCTGCTCCTTTCTACCTATGAAAATGCTATTAACAAAAATCAGGAACTGGAAGAGACAAACAGAGAACTTATAAAGACAAAGAGTGAACTGGAAGATAGAAATAAAGAACTTCAGGATTTAAATGAAGAGAAAAATCGTCTCCTTGGTATGGCTGCCCATGATTTAAGGAATCCTATCGGCGCAATACTCAGTTACAGTGAATTCCTGATGGAAGAAGATAAAATCAGGGCAGATGAAACCTATATGGATTTTATAGGAACTATAAAGCAAACAAGTGAATTTCTGCTTCATATGGTAAATGACATGCTTGATATTTCCATAATTGAATCGGGAAATCTGAAACTGACTCTCACAAGGGCAGATTTTATAGGCTTTGTAAAACATAATATTGCTATAAATAATATTCTGTCAGAAAAAAAAGGTATTAATATAATATTCAATTATGATAGTAATATTCCTCATATAAAAATAGATGTTCATAAAATGGAACAGGTTTTTAATAATTTAATCAGTAATGCAGTAAAATTCTCTTATCCGGAAAGTAAAGTCGAGATTTCAATCACGAATAATACAGATGAACTTGTGATTTCTGTAAAAGATGAAGGTAAAGGCATTCCTGAAAGAGAATTTTCAAGATTATTTAAACCATTCAGCAGAACAAGTGTTCAGGCTACAGGAGATGAATCAAGTACCGGCCTCGGACTTGCCATTGTCAAAAAAATAGTGGAAGGACATGGAGGTAAAATATGGGTTGAAAGTATTGTAGATAAAGGTTCAACCTTTTATTTTTCACTTCCTCTTATCAGTGATGGTTGCGGAAACATGTAGCAATAAGTCCAATCATTATCTTATATTTATCCTTGACAAAGAAAAATATGCCGTCTCCGTGTCTGCAGTGGAAAGAATATGTTCTGTCGTAAATATTACGCCACTGCCGGAAGTACCTGACATATTGCATGGTATTATTAAAATGAAAGGCCTTATTGTTCCTGTCATAAATGTGCGTAAAAGACTCGGTATGCCTGATAAGGAAACGGAGTTAAGTGATCATTTGATAATTGTCAGAACAAAGAAACTTATTCTGGCTCTTCTTGTAGATGAAGTTACAGGGCTTATGGAACTGGATATTACAGACATAGAAAAAAAAGATAGTATTTTTCCGGGGCTGAAATATATTGAAGGAGTTGTAAAGTCGTCACCCGGTATAATAATAGTACATAACATTGACGAGTTCCTGTCTCCTGAAGAGGAAGAAAAACTTGTCCCTGTAACAGGAGAAAAAAATGAATATTTCAGAAGATCTTCTCAAAAGGTTGAGCAAGCTGATACATAAAAAAACCGGCCTTTATTTTCCTGAAAACAAATGGAATGATCTGGAAAGAGCAGTTATTTCATATGCAGAAACTGTTAAAGTCAGAGAGCCGGAATTATGTATAGACTCATTGCTGTCATCATATGGAAAAGATTTGAATATACTGGTGGAAAAGCTTACTGTAGGAGAAACTTATTTCTTACGGGATATGAACATATTCCGCCTGTTAGAAGAAAAACTTTTACCGCCCCTTCTGCACCTCAGAGAGAATAGGGGGAAATATTTAAGGATATGGAGTGCAGGATGCAGTACAGGGGAAGAACCTTATTCTATAGCAATAGTAATTAACAGAATAATACCGGATATGAGAGCATGGAAATTGAATATTATCGGAACTGATATTAACAATAGTTCACTTGAAAAAGCCAGAAGGGGACTTTATAAAGATTGGTCTTTTCGGGAAACACCTCTATGGTTTAAAGAAAAATATTTTGAGAAAATAGATAAACATACTTTTTCCATAAGAAATGACATAAAAAAAACCGTTACTTTTTCCTGTTTCAATCTGGCAGAAGATATTTATTCCGGGCTGTTACATAATATGGATATAATATTCTGCCGCAATGTGCTTATGTATTTTTCCTCCGACATGAGGGAAAAAATTATCAGCCGTTTTTATGACTCTCTTTCTGACGGAGGATGGTTTATTATAAGCCCGTCCGAATCTTCCTGCCTTGACGGTTCAAGATTTATTCCCGTCAATTTTCCCGGTGCCATATTATATAAAAAAGATAGAAATAATAAAACTTTTTCTATGGCTGATAAAACAGATGCATGGGAATTACAGATTGAGCAGGATTATATCATTCCCTTTGAAGAAATTAAAGCAGACCAGTTTATAGATCTGACCGGATTAAAACCGGTTGAAGCAGAAATCAGACAGAATATGACATATGAGCATATCCTGGCAAATTCTCTCACTGTACCGATTAAAGAAGAACCTGGACACGATATGACAGAATATGAATTATCTTTGAAACTTTATGAGAAGGGCCATTACAGAGAGGCTTCAGAGAAACTGGAAGATTTTTTTAATAAAGGCCATATATCATCATCTCATACGGATGGTATGATAATTCTGGCAAAATCTTACGGCAATCAACATAATTATTCTCTTGCAGAACAGTGGTGTAAAAAAGCAATAGAATATAAAAAGACAGACAGATATTATTACTATCTTCTTTCTACTATATTACAGGAAGAAGATAAGATTGACGAAGCCATTGCATTGCTCAAAAAAGCCATATATATTGATGAAAATTTTATTATTCCTTATTTTTTACTGGGAAGTCTTTATCTGAAACAGGGAAAAACTAAAGAAGCAGAAAAACAGTTTAAAAATACCCTCTCTATGCTGGATAATCTGAAAGAAGATGCAATTTTATATGATTCTGACGGGATGACAGCAGGAAGGCTGAAAGAGATTGTTAAAATGATGACAGGGAAGTAACTTCTATGAAAGAAAAAAATTATAAATATTACAGAAAAATGGACTATGAAACAGGAGATTTTATCCTTACAGAGGAAGAGAAAAAGGATATTTTAATAAAGAGAGCAGAAATACTTGCCAGGGATATTTCTGCTGAAAGTGAGGGAGAAAGGACTCAAATCGTGGAATTTATGCTTGCCGGTGAAAGATACGGTATTGAAGCCATATATGTAAGAGAAATTTTCCCCCTGAAAGACCTTACTCCCATACCGTGTACACCGCCTTTTATAACGGGTGTTATAAATGTTCGCCACGAAATAGTGTCAGTAATGGATATAAAAAAATTCTTCAATCTTCCTGAATGTGGTATAACAGAATTGAATAAGGTTATTATTCTGAAAACAGATGATATGGAGGTCGGTATTCTCGCAGATTCCATAACAGGTGTTACCGGTGTAGATATTGACGGGTTGCAGACATTTCTGCCGGGACTAACAGAAATAGGAGCAGAATATTTAAAGGGTATTGCAGAAGGGCCTTTTATAATACTTGACGGAGGGAAAATACTTTCAGACAAAAAACTTATAGTTTCCGAAGAGGTAGAATGAATATTTCGGAAAATTTCATAACTATCTGTAAATAGTGATCTCGTAATGGGTAATGCGTAATGCGTGATGCGCAGGGATTAAACCCGTCACGCGTTAACCGTTACCCGTCACGAGAATTTAAGAATATACAGAAATTTGCATATTTAAGGAGTAAAATATATGAATTTTATCAAGAAAAATCTTATGATTAAATTAATGTTAGCTTTTTTTATTTTTTCCTCTGTCACTGTTATTGCTATCTGTTACATGAGCTATATTCGCAGCAGTTCTTCCATGGAAAGAATAATATATATAAAACTTTCAGGGAGTATGTCCCACAAGAAAATTATAATTACCAGGTATTTGCAGTCAATAATTAATACGTCTCTTTATTTAAGTTCCCGCGACGGTATTTCGGTAATGAATTCATTTAGAACCTGTTATAAAAAAGAAGCAAAAATAAATACAGAAGAGTATAAATCATTATGTGCCAGAACAGACGCATCTCTCAAGGAAATAGAGAGTATTTATAAAGATTTTAAAGATATATTGTTTATCTGTCCCGACCATGGACATGTTCTTTATTCCTTAAAGAAAGGTAAAGAATTCGGAACAGATCTGGTGACAGGGCCTTATAGAGACAGTGCACTGGGAAATTTATGGATGACGGTAATGAAAGAAAAAAAAGTTTCCATGTGTGATTACTCTTATTATGAGCCGGCAGGGGACATAGTTTATTTCATAGGAACTCCTGTTTTGAATGACAGAAATGAAATCTGCGGTGTAATAGCAATAATGTTAAGCCCTGAACATATTAATAATATACTCAAAGTTAATATAGGAGTAGGAAAGACTGAAGAAACTTATATTGCAGGTAAAGATTTGCTGGCCCGTTCCAGTCTTATCAGTAACCCCTCTGCAATATTAAAGCAGAAGATTGATACGGAAGCAGTAAATCGTGCTTTTAATAATGAACATGGCAGTGCAATAATATCTGACTACCGTAATAAAAAGGTATTGAGCAGTTACGCTCCTATGGAATTAAAGAATACAACAGGACTGGATATTAACTGGGTTATTATCAGTGAAGTTGATATGTCAGAAGCTATGGCTCCTATTATGGAACTGGAATATGATTTGCTGAAAGTCGGATTTATTGCTCTCCTTTTATCACTTTTGATATCTTATATTATAGCAAAACGTATTAGCTCACCTATAAGAAAAATTTCTCAGGAAGCTGTCAGGGTAGGAGCAGGCGATCTGACCGCTACCATTACATGTGATGACAGAACTGATGAAATAGGTGTTATGACTATGGAGTTTAAAAAAATGGTGGAGAACCTTCGAAAACAGACAGGAGAAATTATAGAAGGAACTACTGTTCTCTCTACAGCAGTAACTGAAATATCCACTGCTATAGCAGAACTTTCAACTACTGCTACGGAAACGGCTGCTTCTATCAGTGAAACAACTACAACTATAGAAGAAGTAAGACAGACATCAGAACTTTCCAGTCAGAAGGCGAAGCAGTTATCTACAAATGCTCAGAAAACAGTAGCCATATCACAACTCGGGAAAAAATCCACAGAAGATACAATAGAAGAAATAAAAAAGATAAAGGGACATATGGAGTCCATCGGAGAAACTATTATAAAACTCAGTGAACAGAGTCAGTCCATAGGGGAAATAATAGCTACAGTAAATGATCTCGCAGAACAGTCAAATATCCTTGCAGTCAACGCAGCTATTGAAGCAGTAAAGGCAGGAGAAGCAGGTAAAGGTTTTACTGTTGTGGCACAGGAAGTGAAGAGTCTTGCAGAACAGTCAAAAGCTGCAACAGCTCAAATAAGGCATATCTTAAATGATATACAGAAAGCTACAACGGCAGCAGTAATGGCTGCAGAGCAGGGAAGTAAAGCAGTGGAACAGGGAGTAAAACAATCAGCCCAGGCAGGAGAAGCTATTGTAACCCTTACAAAGGGTGTGGTAGAAGCAGCACAGAGCTCAATTCAGATTGAAGCTTCAAGCAATCAGCAGATGGCAGGTATAGACCAGGTCAATATAGCAATGAAAAATATCAAACAGGCAAGCATACATAATGTAGACAGTGCAAGACAGCTTGAAGATGCCGTAAAATCAATAGGGGACTTATGGGAAAAATTGAAAAATATTGTAAAAATTTATAAAGTATAAGAAGTGAAACCTGAATACTGATTATGGATATTAATGAAGAATTCCTTCAGATGCTTCTTTCTGCTTTCAGAGCAGAAGGAGAAGAAAGAATTAATATAATGGCTTCATCACTTCTGGAACTGGAAAAAGAAGCTTCTGAAGAAAAACAAAAAACAATACTGGAAACAATATACAGGGAGGCTCACAGCCTGAAGGGTGCTGCCAGAGCAGTTGATCTGACTTCTATAGAGACCCTCTGTCATGGCATGGAAAATATTTTTTCTCTTCTGAAGAACAACAGACTTGCCCTGAACAGTGAAATGTTTGATATATTTCATAAAACTGTTGATATGATTGAAAAAAATCTTACAAAGTCAGGAGAAGAAGATATTTCAGGGATCATTCAGGAACTTGACTCTTTAAAGACAGGGGAAGTAAAAAGAGTAAAAAAAGCTGTACCGTCAGACGGGTTTTCAGAGAAGAAAGAATTGCCATTAAAACCTTCAGATGACACTTCAGAGAAGAAAGAATTACCTGTAAAACCTTCAGATGACTCTTCAGAGAAAAAAGAAGTGCCAATAAAACCTTCAGATGACTCTTCAGAGAAAAAAGAAGTGCCATTAAAACCTTCAGATGACTCTTCAGAGAAAAAAGAAGAGACTGAAAAAACTTTGCACCCTGTTTCTGAAGACGAATGTAAAACAGAATCTGCTTCAAAGGATATGGAAGGAGGTTTGAAAGTAAAAACTGCTCCCGAAACAGTGAGAATAGCTGCAACAAAACTGGATAGACTTATGCTTCAGGCAGAAGAATTACTATCTGTAAAACTCTCGACCAAACAGCGTTCTTCCGATTTAAAAGATATTAAAGATATGATAGTTCTTTGGAAAAAAGACAGGAATAAAATTAATCCTGATATAAAAACTTTTTCCGGAATGACAGATGAAAAGGGGATAAAAAAAGGGTTAATCTCCAGACTGGCAGAGTTAATGGAATTCAACAATAAATATATAGATGCACTTGAAAATAAAATTTCAGATCTTTTAAAATTTTCTCTTTTAGACTGTCGTTCCGCCACATTTCTTGTAGATAATCTCCTTGAAGAAATGAAGAAAATCCTTATGATGCCTTTTTCCTCTATTACCATGTCTTTCCCCAGAATGGTAAGGGATATTTCAAAAGCCAGGGATAAGGAAGCAGAGTTAATTGTTGAAGGCGGCCATATCGAACTGGACAGGCGTATACTGGAAGAAATGAAAACCCCTCTTATTCATCTTCTGAGAAATTCCGTTGATCATGGTATTGAACCTCCTTCTGAAAGGGAGAAAAAAAATAAAGAGAGGAAAGGCATTATAAAAATCAGTCTGTCCCAGATGGATACAGGAAAGGTAAGTATTGTAATCTCTGATGACGGCAGAGGAATTGATGCGGAAAAAATCAGATCTGTAGCTATGAAAAAGGGTATTATGTCTGATGAAATTTTACCATGTGAAGATGAAATTTTTTCACTTATATTTCAGCCGGATATTTCAGCAAGTCCTATCATTACAGATATTTCCGGCAGAGGCCTCGGTATGGCAATAGTAAGAGAAACTGTTGAAAAAATGGGCGGAACTATAACTGTTCAGAGTAAAGCAAACAGCGGAACGACATTTAAAATAATTCTTCCTCTCACACTTGCTACATTCAGAGGCACTCTTGTCATTGTATCAGGAAGAGAATTTATTATACCGGCCATAAATATAGAAAGGGTTTTAAGAATAAAAAAGAGTGACGTAAAAACAGTGGAAAATAAAGAAACAGTCACAATAGATAAAAAAATTATTCCCATTGTTTATCTCTCTGACATACTGGAACTGCCTGACAGCAAGGAAGAGAAGAGGGACTTTATTATACTGTTGATTATTCGCCGCGGAGACAGAACCGCTGGTTTCTGTGTAAATGAAGTAATCTCAGAGCAGGAAGTGCTGGTAAAAAGTCTGGGTAAACAGCTTGCCCGTGTAAGAAATATTTCTGGTGCCACTATTTCGAGTGCCGGTAAGGTAATTCCGATTTTAAATACGTCTGATCTTATAAAATCTATTTTGAAAATTACTCATAAACGAAGGATAAAGGATAGAGAAGAAAGAAAAGAAGAAATTAAATCAATTCTGGTAGCAGATGATTCCATTACTTCCAGAATACTTGTAAAAAATATACTTGAATCTTCCGGTTATAATGTTAAAACGGCTGTTGACGGTATTGATGCCTATAGAGCTTTAAGAGAAGAACTGTTTCATCTCGTTGTTTCGGATGTAGAAATGCCCAGAATGGACGGCTTTGAACTGACGGAAACAATAAGAAAGGATAAAAAACTTTCGGAACTTCCCGTTATTCTTCTTACTGCCCTTTCTTCAAAAGAAGACAGGGAAAGAGGAATAGATGTCGGTGCCAGTGCATATATAGTGAAAAGTACCTTTGACCAGACGGGACTTTTAAATGTTATAAAGAGGTTGATTTAGATGGTGAGTCGTGAGTGGAAAAACATATGATAAAAGTTCTCATCGTTGACGATTCTCAAACAGTGAGATTTATTTTATCGGAAATATTGATTTCCGATCCTGATATACAATTAATCGGTGTGGCAGGGAACGGAGAAGAGGCTCTTTCTATACTGGAAAGAAAAAAACCTGATATAATAACAATGGATATCAATATGCCCGGTATAAACGGATTTGAAATAACAAGAAGAATTATGGAAACCTGTCCTGTTCCTATTGTTATAGTAAGTTCTTACTGCAGCCCTGAAGATGCACAGATGACTTTTAAAGCTCTGGAAGCAGGTGCCGTAGGCATACTGGAAAAACCTTCCATAGGACATCAAAATTTTGAAGAAATGAAGAAGAATTTCATTCATACATTAAAACTGATGTCGGAAATAAAAGTTGTAAAAAGATGGACAGATGCGCGAAGAGAAAAGATAATACCGGTTAACAGACCATTAAAAATTATTCAGGTAAAGGCTGTCGCCATAGGTGCTTCCATAGGCGGCCCCTTTGCACTGCGTACTTTATTATCAGGTCTTTCTCCAGATATTAATGTTCCCCTGTTGATCGTTCAACATATTACAAGAGGATTTATAGAAGGTATGGTGGAATGGTTGAAATCCGGTATAAAGCTTCCTCTTCATCTTGCGTCACATGGTATAAAAGCTGAAGGAGGACACATATATTTTGCTCCTGATGATTTTCATATGGAATTCGGAAAAAGTGGATCTATTATATTAAGAAAAGAAGTGACCGGTAATTGCATATGTCCGTCCGTTTCATCTCTTTTCAGGTCTGTAGCAGATGTTTACGGTTCTAATGCCATAGGCGTAATTTTAACAGGTATGGGTACAGACGGAGCGGCAGAATTAAAGCTGATGAGAGATAAAGGGGCTGTTACCATAGCACAGGATGCGCAAAGTTCTGTCGTTCATGGCATGCCGGGAGAAGCCATAAGGCTCGGAGGTGCAACACATATTCTTCCTCCCGGAGACATTGCGCCCCTTATAATGAAATTACTGAAATGCTGAATTGAAAGGAATGTTGACATTGAAT
>DAIOEN010000030.1:0-46277 GCA_036746235.1 Vulcanimicrobiota bacterium
CCAGATTCTCTTCTGAGGGTGAGTCAATTCATAATATTCCATTTTTTCCTTCCTTTCTTCTATTTCCAGGCAATCTGTCAAAAAAACCTGCATTCTCTTTATCTGGTAGTTAACCACGATGATTTTGATTGGTAAACATTGCCCTCTTTTTACCAGATTATATTATTTAATTTACTGAATTTCCTTTATATTTTTTAAAATTTATTTAAAATTTTATTATATCATATTTTACAAGATGGTTATTCTGATGGAAAAATATATCTCAGGGTAAGAAGAAAGGGAAGCAATCGAACAGGGCAGGAGGATTAGAAATTGAAAATTGCCAGGAAAAGGAGGAATAATTATTCTATATTTTTTTATTATATAATGCCCGGTGAGTCGTAAGTCGTAATATCATTATATATCACGCATTACGCGTCACGCGTCACGAATCTAAATAAATTTATCCTATAGTTACTATTATTTTCCTCAAATTTGCTATTTTACTGCTTAATTCCCTTATCAAACTGCTGCTAATCTGCGGGATTCTATCCATAAGATTTCTTATATCCTTATTCTTAAATCTGAAGAGGAGTACATCTCCCATAACAGCTTCTGCCAGTATGCCGGCACGGGTATCTTCAAATATACTTCCTTCTCCCATAATATTACCTGTACCGAGTATAGAAACGGTTCCAATCCATCCTGAACTCGATGTACAGCTTACCGATACCGCTCCTCTTGCAACAACATAGAAACTATCATTCATCTGATCTTCCATCAGAATATCGGAACCGTCAGGATAATATTCCTGACATGCTCTGCATGCGACAGAAGCCAGTTCTTCAGAACCAAGGCATTCAAAGACATGGCACCTGTTCAATATAGCAATTCTGTCTTTAAGAGCTTCATATAACATCTTTTTAAGAGACTGAATATCAAGGGCCGGCCACTTATAACCGGTTCTGTCCAGTATAAAGTCTGTTTTCTCACATAAGGTTATCGTATAAGTTATTTTATTCATATCTTCTTCTGCCATAAATCCCATATGAACCATAAGGTTTTCTATATATTCCCTGAAACCTTCGTGGTCATAATGTTCCAGCAGATAATCTATAACCGCAGGCATCTCCAGAGTTTGAATGTTGAGTCCCAGTGCCTCTGAAGTCAGTAACTCAGACAGATCTGCCTTCTGCGGATTTTCTATATGGAATATGTTATTCTCAAGTTCTTTCAGATCGAAGAGTGAGAGAATTGCACTGCTTACCCCATCTACATATGAAAGGTCTGCTTCGCCGAATCCCTGCGGAATAATCGCCAGGTTTATAAAGGATTTTATCCGCTGATAAAAGGCATTTGATTCTATATTTGCCTGAAATATGCCTTTCTCTGAATCAAAGGTAATATTACCCACTCTATAAATATTGACAGCAAGACCTTTTGCTCTTCCTTCCAGAACAACTTTTTCTCCTTCCAGTTTTGTCTGAAGGTAAAGGTTGTCGGACTTCTGCCCTATGTCCACAGTGTCTTCAGTAAAGACGGCTTTACTTTTATTTTCTATATAGCCTGTTCCTACAGAGGTAGTGGAAACATGATGGACATCTTTCATTTTCCCTTTCAGAGCAAATTTAATCAGATTATGATTGGATTTTACATTGCCGTCATAGAATTCCTTATAGAGACCGTAGTGTTTCACATTGGCTGCAGAATTTATTATACAGTCTATTTTCAATGAAAGTTCATCATATAAATCTGCGGGTAGACCCAGGTTTTCCTCCGAAAGATCACCCCTGACCACTATGATTCTCTCTCTGTATGTTTCAAATAATTCTGAGCCGAAATAATAATTTAATTTCTTTATCAGACGTTCTCTGCATTCTTCTTCACTATGACCCCTTACCGGTACATAAATCATGGCATCTCTTTTCGTAAGAAGGTCACGGAGGAGATAGCTGCCAAGGAAACCTGTCCCTCCCGTAAGAAGTATATGCTTATACTGCTTCTTTACAGATAGATCGACAGATGCATATTTTTTGTATTCATCCCTGTATTTTCCGATAGACTCTTCTATTTCCGCCATATCACTTTCTTCCCTGACAGGTAAAGACATTTCATTTTTCAAAGCCAGGAGCCTTCTTTTCAGATTATCTTTTATGCCTGTTATATTTTCAGCCAGTTCTTCAATGGTTTGATATTTGAATATATCATTTAATTTTATGTCAAAATCCTTCTGAAGTTCTGCCACAAGGGCCACTGCTTTCAGTGAATGACCTCCCAGGGTAAAGAAGTTGTCATCCATGCTTATATTGCTGACATTAAGTACCTTTTCCCAGGCTCTGCAGAGCTTCTCTTCATTTTCATTTTTCGGTCTTTTAATCTCCTTCTTATAATCCGTAAGGTCAGGAGGAACCAGTTTTTTCCTGTCTACCTTTCCGTTTGGCGTAAGAGGTATTTCATCCACTTTGATAAAATAAGTCGGTACCATATAGTCAGGCAGCATTTTTCTGAGGAAATCCCTGAGTTTTTCTATATCTATATCATGGTCTGATACAATATAGGCACAGAGAGTTTTATCTCCCTCTGTGATTTCATGAGCCATAAGGACAACATCTTTTACTTCGGAATATTCCTTTACGGCATGTTCAATTTCCCCGAGTTCTATACGAAAGCCGCGGACTTTTACCTGTTCGTCCATTCTTCCCAGGAATTCTATATTTCCATCAGGAAGCCACCTTGAAAGATCTCCTGTGCGGTACATTTTTTCTCCCGGACGGAAGGGATTGTTTACAAATTTTTCTGCCGTCAGGTCCGGTCTTCCGAGATAGCCTCTGGAAATCCCGGCACCCGATATATGCAGTTCTCCGGGCACTCCTACAGGTGTTAATAATCCGTCTCTGTCAAGTATGTATATGTCTGTATTGGCAACAGGTTTTCCTATGGGAATATTGTCATAGAGACGATCTATCATAAAGGTAGTGGTTATACATGTGTATTCGGTAGGGCCATAAGCATTTACCATTTTATAGGGATGAGGTTTGAAAAATCTGAGTTTATCTCCTCCCGTATCCAGATATTTAAGAGAAGTGTTTTCTTCCAGTTCCATAAACTGTTCCGCGAACTGGGTGGGAAGGAAGGTATGGGTGATTTTATTCTCTTTAAAATACATGTTTATATCTTTAAGAGAAAGCCTCATTTCGTCAGGAATTATATGAATGGCTGCACCTGCAATGAGGAAGGGGAATATTTCCGATATGCCGGCATCGAAACTGAATCCCGCATATTTTGTGCCTCTGTCCTGTGAAGAGATAGAAAATACATCCCTGTAGTAAAGACTCAGGTTTACAAGAGAAGAGTGCTCTATCATAACACCTTTTGGTTTTCCCGTAGTGCCTGACGTATAAATAATATAGGCAAGGTCAGAAGGTTTTCCTCTTTTCCCTCCTTCTGTTACAGAACCTTCCCATATAGAATCTTCATCAAGACAGATAATAGAGCCGCCGAATTTTACCTTTGTCTTCAACCGTGTCTCTGTAAGCAGGACTGATACGCCGGCATCTTCCATCATATATTCAATTCTCTCGGCAGGGTAAGACGGATCTATGGGAAGGAATGCCGCTCCCGCTTCAAGTATGCCCATGATACCGGCAATCATTTCAAACTTCTGAGAAATCATTATGGCTACGATTTCATTACCTGTTACTCCGGCAGAGAGCAGTTTTTCTGCAAGTATACGAGAGTTTTTATTCAGTTCACTGTAAGTAAGTTTTTTGTCTTTCCACACAACTGCAATATTATCACCATGAGTCAGAGCAGAATCTTCTATAAGCTCATGAATTGTTCTGTTCAGATTATAAGGCAGTGAAGTTTTGTTGAATTCATGGAGCAATCTGTGTTTTTCATCTTCAGACAGTATATCCATGTCTTTAAGTCTGCCGTCTTTTTTCCTTGATATATCTCCCAGGAGATTGATATAATGTCCTGCCATTCTGTCGATAGTTTCGGAAAGAAACAGGGAATCACGGTATTCAACAGCGACGTATAGATCTTCAGTATCTTCGACAAGAGTCATTGTAATATCGAATTTCGCCACATCCACTTCCATAGGGAACGGTTCCAGATTAATACCTTCCATAGATTTCTTTTCCTGTTTGTTCATAATGTCAAACATTACGTCAAATAGAGTATTTCTGCCTGCATCTCTCTTAAGGCCCAGATCCTCGATAAGCATATCTAACTGATAATCCTGGTTATCAGAGGCAGAAAGTATCCTTTCTTCCGTCTCTTTCAGAAAATCTCCGAAGAGCTTATCTCTCACGGGAGAAGTTCTTATGGCCAGGGTATTTACAAACATACCTATAAGGGGATCTACTTCAGGCACATTTCTTCCTGTACCGGGAGTTCCTATGATTATATCTTCCTGGGAAGTATATCTGGACATGAGAAGGGAGAAACAGGCAAAACCTGTCATAAAAAGTGTTGAACCTCTCCGGAATACCATGGCTTTTAAACGGGAACTGATATCTCTGTCTATGGTATAAACCCTGTGCTGTCCATGAAAAGACATTTCGGAAGGACGGGGCATATCGGTTATCAGGTTTAATACGGGAAGTTCCCCTTCATAAACATTGAGCCAGTATTTTTTCTGTTTATTTATTTCTCCAGATTTTAAAAGAGCTTCATGCCAGAAGGCAAAATCTTTATACTGTATCGTTAAGGGCTGAATATCTTTTCCCTGGTAAAAACTCCAGAGATCTCTCATAAATATATTGAAAGATACTCCGTCAAAGATAATATGATGCACATCCAGCATAAACACATACCTTTTATTACCTGTTTTTACAAGAGTAAATCTGAGAAGAGGAGGACGGGACAGGTCAAAGGGACGGATAAAATCTTTCAATATTCCTTCAATATCCTCTTCCTCTCCTTCTCTGTACATACGTTTTGCCTGAACAGTGTCATGGATTTTCTGAACAGGCTCGCCGTTCTGTATATGAAAAGAAGTTCTGAGCACTTCATGCCTTTCTATGACTTTATCTATGGCATCACTTAATTTTTTATGGTCAATGGCTCCTTCAATGATAAATACTAAAGGAGTATTATAGGTAATACTTTTTCCTTCCATCTGATTCATAAGGAACATACGTCTCTGGGCAGAAGAAACAGGATAATATTCCATCTGAGGAGCCGGGAGAATGGAAATAACTCTCTTCGTTCCTTTTTCGATGAAGAGAGACATTTCTTTTAATGTAGAATATTTAAAAATATCCTTAAGGGTTATGTTAATATTAAAATCCTTCTGAATTTTGCTCTGAAGGGCCACTGCTTTCAGAGAATGACCGCCCAGGTCAAAGAAATTATGAGACAGTCCTGCCTTTACGCCGAGAAACTCTTCCCAGAGTTCCGAAAGATGCTTCTCAATCTCTGTAACCGGAGAAATAAATTCTTCTTTCATTATAGATGAGTCAGGTAAAGGAAGAGCATGTCTGTCAATTTTTCCGTTCGGAGTAAGAGGTATGGAGTCAATCTTTATAATAAACTGTGGAATCATATAATCGGGGAGACTTTCTTTAAGGAACGTTTTTATTTTTTCCACATCTTCTTCTTCAGGGAAATCTTTATCAACGGAAGGAATATAATAGGCACAGAGATATTTATTCCCCGGCTTATCTTCCCTGTCTATTACTACCGCATCTCTGATCCAGCTTATTTTCTTCAGAGTCTGTTCAATTTCTCCCAGTTCGATACGATAACCCCTTATTTTTACCTGGGCATCAATTCTTCCCAGAAATTCAATGTTTCCGTCAGGAAGCCATCTTGCAAGGTCTCCTGTACGATACATCTTTTTTCCTGGAGAGAAAGGATTGTTTACGAATTTCTCTTCCGTCAGTTCAGGCCTGTTAAGATAACCTCTCGAAAGGCCCGCTCCCGATATATGAAGTTCTCCCGGCACACCGGCAGGCAATAAATGACCGTCACTGTCAAGGATATATAACTCCGTATTTGCCAGAGGCTTCCCTATGGGAATATTATCGTCCATAGATTCTACGGGGAATGTTGTCGTTACTACAGTATATTCAGTGGGGCCATAACAGTTCATCAATGTATAGGGCTGTTTTTTGAAAAATCTAAGTTTATCTCCTCCTGTATAAAGATACCGAAGAGAGGTATTTTCCTCCAGTTCCATAAACTGTTCCGCAAACTGGGTCGGAAGAAAGGAACAGGTGATTTTATTTGCTTCGAAATAGGCATTTATTTCTTTCGGAGACAGTCTCATCTCATCGGGAATTATATGAAGAGTTGCCCCGGAAATAAGACATGGGAATATTTCAAACATGCCTGCGTCAAAACTGAAGCCTGCATATTTAGTCATGCCGTCGGACTGAGAAAGAGAAAATAAATCTTTAAAATAAAGACTCAGATTTACAAGAGATGAGTGCTCTATCACTACACCTTTCGGCAGTCCTGTCGTGCCTGAAGTATAGATGACATAAGCGGCGTCGGAAGCTCTGACTGTGTTTACATATTCCGGAACAGTTCCATGCCAGACTGTGTCATCATCAAGACATATAACAGTACCGCCGAATGTTACATCTCTCTCTAAATGCTTCTCTGTAAGAAGAACCTTTACTCCTGCGTCGTGTAACATAAATTCAACCCTTTCGGAAGGGTACGAAGGATCTACGGGCAGGAAAGATGCTCCTGATTTGAGAATACCAAGTATACCGGGAATCATTTCCAGACACTGGGAAACCATTATGGCTACAATTTCATTGCCTTTCACTCCGGCAGACAGAAGTTTTCCCGAAAGAATTTTCCCATGGTGGCTCAGTTCGCTGTATGTAAGATATCTGTCTTTACAGACCACTGCAATTTTATCAGGATTTTCATGAACAGAATCTTCTATGAGTTCATGAATGGTTTTATTCAGTTTATAGGGACGGGAGGTTTTATTAAATTCATAAAGCAATCTGTGTTTCTCTGCTTCCGAAACCATGTCCATATCTTTAAGCTTACCGTCTTTTTTCTTTACTATATCATCAAGAAGATTGATATAATGTTCTGCCATTCTGTCTATGGTTTCAGCCATAAACAGGTCATCGCGATACTCAATATTCACGATGAGCTCATGTTCATCTTCGACAACGGTCATTACAATATCGAATTTTGCCACATCCATATCGGTTTCAACCGGTTTCAGACAGATATTTTCCGTAAATTTCTCTTCTTTTCTGTTCACAATATCAAACAATACATCAAAAAGAGGATTTCTGCCTCCGTCTCTCCTGACATGGAGATCTTCAACAAGCATATCCAGTTGATAATCCTGGTTATCATAGGCTGAGAGAACCTGTGTTTCTATCTCTTTCAGGAAATCTTTGAAGATTTTGTCTTTCCCGGGAGAAGTTCTTATAGCCAGCGTATTTACAAACATACCTATAAGAGAATCCGCTTCAGGTATAGTTCTTCCTGTGCCGGGAGTTCCTATTATTATATCCTCCTGAGATGTATATTTTGAAAGAAGAAGGGAAAAACAGGCCAGAGTTGTCATGAACATGGTCGTTCCTCCCCGGACAAGCATGGATCTCAAACGGGAAGTGAGATTACTGTCTATTTTATAAATTCTGTGTTTACCGTGAAAAGATATTTCAGAAGGACGGGCCATGTCTGTCACAAGGTTTAACACGGGAAGTTCACCGTCATATACATTGAGCCAGTATTTTTTCTGTTTATTTATTTCTTCCGATTTCAGGAGATTTTCATGCCAGAAGGCAAAATCCTTATACTGTAACTTCAAAGGAGGCATCTCATGGCCTCTGTAAAAATTCCATAGCTCTCTCATGAATATATCAAAAGACACACCGTCAAAGATAATATGATGTATGTCCATAATAAAGAGGTGCTTTTTCGGAGCTATTTTTATAAGACCACATCTTATAAGAGGAGGGTTAGATAAATCAAAGGGGCGGATAAACGCTTTTGATATTTCAGAAATATTCACGTCCCCTTCTTCTCTGTATATATGTTCCGTATGAACAGTTTCATGGATTTTCTGAACCGGTTCCCCGTCATGTATATGAAAAGAAGTTCTGAGTATTTCATGTCTTTTAATAACAAAATCTATTGATTGAAGGAGTTTTTTATGGTCCAGAGAGCCTTCAATAATAAACATGCAGGGAACATTATAGGTAATACTCTGCTGATCCATCTGATTTACAAGGAACATACGTCTCTGTGCCGAAGAAACAGGATAATACTCCATGTCCGGCGCAGGTGAAATAGAAATAAAGGTCTTACTTCCTTTTTCAATCAGAAGAGACATTTCTTTCAGGGTAGAATATTTGAAAATATCTTTCAGACTTATGGCAATATCAAAAGCCTTCTGAATTTTACTCTGAAGAGCCACTGCTTTAAGGGAATGGCCTCCCAGGTCGAAGAAATTACTGTTCATACCTGCCCTGACACCCAGAATTTCTTCCCAGATAGCCGATAGTTTCTTTTCCGTCTCTGTAGAGGGAGGGATAAATTCTTCTTTTACCATAGACTCATCTGGTGCAGGAAGGGACTTTCTGTCAATTTTTCCGTTCGGCGTAAGAGGTATGACATCGATTTTCATAATAAACTGGGGAGTCATATAATCGGGAAGAGATTCCTTAAGGAACGTTTTTATTTTTCCCGTTTCATCTTCTTCAGCAAAATCCCGGACAGGAACATAGTAGGCACAGAGATATTTTCTTCCATCTTCATCGTCTCTGTCTATCACTGCCCCATCGGTAATCCATGGTATCTTCTTCATGGTCTGCTCTATTTCCGAAAGCTCAATCCGAAAACCCCTGATTTTAACCTGTGTATCGATTCTTCCCATATATTCAATATTTCCGTCTGGAAGCCATCTGGCAAGGTCTCCCGTGCGGTACATCTTTTCACCGGCCACAAATGGATTGTCGATATACTTTAACTCTGTAAGATCAGATCTGTTTAAATAACCTCCTGTCATGCCGTGGCCTGCCACACAGAGTTCTCCGGGTACACAGGGAGGAACGAGTTTTCCGTCTTCTCCCAATATATAAACCCTCGTATTGCTGATGGGTTTACCTATGGGAATATTTTCATAAGGCCTGTCAACAATAAACCATGAAATACAATCAGTATATTCCGTCGGGCCATAGCCGTTTACAAGGGTATAATCCCGCTTTGTATAAGTTCTGAGTTTTTCTCCTGCCGTATCAAGCCACCGGAGAGATTTATTATCCGTAAGAGCCATAAACTGTTCACAGAACTGTGTGGGAAGGAAGCTTACGGTAATATTGTTTTTCTCAAAATAGTCGTTTAACTGATGGGGAGACAGGCGGATATCACTCTCTATAATATGAAGGGCGGCACCGCTCATAAGGGTCGGGAATATTTCCCACATGGTAACATCAAAGCCGAAGGAGACAAATTTTGTAATATTATCCTTTTCTGTAAGATGTCTTGTTTCTTTATACCAGAGACAGAAATGGGTAAGTCCGAGATGTTTTGTTATAACACCTTTCGGGTTTCCAGTGGAACCGGACGTATATATAATGGTAACAGCATCTTCCGGCACATTTATAGAAGAAAGATTCCTACTGTCTCCTTCATAAAGTTTTTCATCATCAAGGAATAAAACAGTGCCTCCGAAATCAAGTTTTTCCGCCAGATCCTGTCTCGTAAGGAGTATAGAGGCATCACTGTCTTTGAGCATATATTCTATTCTGGAAGGAGGATACTCGTGGTCTACCGGTATATAGATACCTCCTGACTTGACTGCGGCTATTACGGCTATTACCATTTCCAGGGAACGATCTATAAAGATGCCTGCAGTTTTGCCCCTTCCGATACCTTTTTCTCTCAATACACGGGCGAGAGTATTTGCTTTTTCGTTCAATTCCCTGTAAGTAATTTTTTCGTCTTTATATACTACAGCCGTATTATCCCCGTATTTCTCCGCTGCTTGTTCCAGCAAATCTTTCATCATAAGATTCCTGTCATAGGGCCACTCTGTATTATTAAATCCGTAAAGAAGTTCTTCTTTTTCTCTCCCCGGGATAAATTCCGCATCTTTAATCGATTTTTCCGGATTTTTCATAATCCACAGGGCTGCTTCATAGATATGATCAATGAGTCTTTTTATAATATTCTCTTCAAAAACATCTCCGTCATAAATTACTCTCATAGAGACTTTTTCCGTTACACCGCATGAAATGGTAATACTGTAGTTTGTCCTTTCAAAGGCTCCCAGGTCAACAGGATTGAGTTTTTCATGTGTTCCCGTCACATCTCTGAAAGGATAATTCTGATAGACAAAAATACTATCGAAGAATGGAGAATCGGGAGATAAATCCGTAAAAGATTTTATCTCATTTAAAGAGATCATAAAGTGATTGGATGAAGTCTGAAAAGACTCATGGGCTTCTACAAGCTGTGAGATTATATTTATATTTCCATCTATTTTGACTCTCACAGGTATGGCATTTATAAAGAGTCCTACCATGTTTTCCACTCCCCTGAGCTCTGCAGGTCGTCCTGACACAGTTGCTCCGAACAGCACATCACTGTAACCGCTGTATTTTGAAAGAACTATAGCCCAGGCCATCTGTAACAGGACATTTACCGTAATCTTATGTTCTCTCGCAAACTCCGAAACCTGAGCGGCAAAGGTTTCAGGATAAAAATCTCCTGTTTCTTTTACATTTGGCATATAACCGTGGCTGTCAGATTTTACCGATCTTCTGCCGATATTAAGAGGTGTGGGAACAGAGAAACCTTTCACATATTCCTTCCAGTATTTTTCAGTTTCTGACTTTTTAACATTTCTGAACCATTTTATATATTCTTCATAGGGAGGACTTTCGGGAAGTTCTACCTGTTTATTTTCAGAAAAAGCTCTGTAACAGGCTGTTACTTCACTCATTATGACAGGTAGAGACCATCCGTCCTGAATAATATGATGGGAAGTCCATACGAATATATAATGCTCTTCCTCGAGTTTTATGAGATGAAATCTCATAAGACAGGGTTTTGTAAGGTCAAAACCTGAATTTCTGTCTGTGAGAAGATATTTTTCAAGTTTTTCTTTTACATCCTCTACAGAAGTCCAGTCTTTCCTGTGCCACGGAAGAGGAACGTCTCTGTAAACAATCTGAACAGGTTTTTCCATATTCTGCCACACAAAAGCACTTCTCAATATGGTATGACGGGAGATTACTTTTTCCCATGATGCACGCAGTGCGCCTTCATCTATATCTTCTCTGTAATGCCAGTAAATTTGCATGGAATATTCATCGGAACCCGGAGCATATATGGTATGGAAAAGCATACCTTCCTGAAGAGGGGTAAGGCCGTAAATAGATTCTACTGAAGAAGCTTCAGTTATAGTGTCAAGGAATGACTGGGTTACAGTGGCAAGAGGGAAATCAGATGGAGTAAAGTGCTTCCCTTCTGTTTTCACACAGTGCTCAATGATTTCTTTGAGACTTTCTATAAAAGAATCTCCTATATGTTTGACCATTTCTTCTTTCCAGATATTATCGCTGTAAGTAAACATCATAGAGAGAATTCCCTTTGAAATAAATCCGTTCAGATCCAGAATATTTATAATACCGTTCCCGGGAGATACGGGGAGGCCGGCAGATTCTTCTGTTCCGCAGAGTAAGTCTCCGTCAAGTATAGAGGAGTCAATCTGGCCGAGATAATTAAAGCCCACTCTCTTACATTCCAGTTTCTTTAAATCTTCTTTATCCTCCGAAAGGTATCTTAAAACTCCGTATGATAACCCTTTATCAGGTACGGAACGAAGTATTTCTTTTACGGATTTTATAATGGTTCCCGGTTCCATGGAAGAACTCTTCAAACGTACAGGGAATATGGAAGTAAACCATCCTGCAGTGCGGGACAGGTCTACTTCTTCAGTAATTTCTTCTCTTCCATGTCCTTCAAGATTGATAATCACTTCGGGCACATTCAGGACACGGTTGAATGCCATAAGAAGAGCAGAAAGTAAAATGTCATTTATCTGAGTGTTATAGACTGAAGGAACAGAATTCATCAAAAGATCTGTTTCCTGTAAGGGCAGACTGACTTTATATTCTCTTATATCGGAGAATGTTGAATCTTTATACTCTACAGGGAAAGGCGAAATATCCCTGAGAACATTTAACCAGTAATCTCTGTGAACTTCTGCATTATATTTCCTTAAAGCGAGAGCCCATTCTCTGTAAGAAGAAGTCTTTGGCGGAAGAGAAGGAGTTTCACCTGCAGAAATACTTCTGTATATACTGTGGAAATCTTCTATGATTATTCTCCATGACACCATATCAACACAGAGATGATGCACTGCAATAAAGAGTCTGTCTCTGCCGTCACAGTGTCCTTTAAAAATGACTGTTCTCACTGTCGGTCCCCCGGTTATATCAAGAGATGCCTGAAGAGAGGAGCATTTTTCCGTAATAAATTCCGACTGACCGGACATGCCTGAAAGATCTGCTGTTTCAATGGAAATATGGGATTTCTCAGGACTTTCATACCACTGAACCCATTTCCCATGTGTGCTTCGGCAGATGTCCTGTTCATCTTCACCGTCTTTATACTTAAATCTGAGTCTCAGCGCGTCATGATGGTTCTGAAGAATATTCAGGGTTTTTTCTATAACTTCTGCTGCTACATCCTGTTTCAAACTGAAGAGAAAAGACTGGTTGAAGTAATTTAATTCTCTGAATCCCTGTTCAAAAAACCATTCTTCTACAGGTATTAACGGTACTTCTCCTGAAAGTATTTTCTGTTCTCCGGCAACATGGGCTTTTTCTTTAATTTCAGAAGAAAGAGAGGCAACAGTGGGATTACGAAGAATATTTGATGCCGTAATATGGATTCCCTCATTGTTTGCCCTTGCCGCTATCTGAATACTCATAATAGAATCTCCGCCGAGGCTGAAGAAATTATCATAAATTCCGACCCTGTCACAGCGGAGAACATCTTTCCATATGTTCGCAAGTATTTCTTCCCTTTCATTCCTGGGTGCCACATAGGTCTCATGGGAGGCAAGATCACTCTGTGCCGGCACAGGAAGAACTTTTCTGTCCACCTTTCCGTGGGCAGTTACCGGAATTGCGTCGATTTTCAGGAAACATGACGGAACCATATAATCAGGCAGGAATCGTGAAAGTTCCTTCTGTAATTCAGAAGACCTCAGCTTTGTATCACCTGTATAATATCCGCAGAGATATTTATTGCCCTGTTTATCGCTTCTATCTATTACCACTGCATCTTCTACAGAATCTATATTCTTCAGAGCTTCTTCTATTTCACCCAGTTCAATACGGAAACCTCTTATCTTTACCTGGGCATCAATACGGCCCAGGAATTCCAGGTTTCCATCGGGAAGCCATCTTGCAAGATCTCCGGTATGATACATTCTTTTTCCCGGCACAAATGGATTTTCTGTAAATTTTTCTGCCGTAAGCTCCGGTCTGTTTAAATATCCCCTGGCAACACCTTCTCCCGAGACACACAGATCTCCCGGTATTCCCACCGGTGTTATTTTACCGTATTTATCCAGTATATAAACAACGGTATTATAAATCGGTTTACCTATGGGAATATTTTCATAATATTTATCTATAATAAAATCGGAGGTACATACCGTATATTCAGTGGGGCCGTAGCCATTTATCACATTATAATTCTGTTTCTTAAAGGTTTTTAGCTTGTCGCCGGCTACTATTATCCATCTCAGACTCCTGTTATCTGTAAGGAGCATAAACTGTTCTCCGAACTGGGTCGGAAGTATTGCCGAAGTCACATTGTTTCTTTCAAAATATTCATTCAGGCCTGAAGGAGAGAGACGGATTTCTTCAGGAATAATGTGAATTGCCGCTCCGGAAATAAGAGCGGGAAATATTTCCGGAATTGACGCATCAAAGCCAAAAGATACATATTTTGCAATAGTATCATGTTCTGAAAAATTATATGCTGTTTTATAATACACACTTAAATTCACAAGGGAATGATGTTCTATCATAACACCTTTAGGCTGCCCCGTTGAGCCGGATGTATAAATCATATAGGCAAGATCTGACGGAGTATTTATTATGTCGGGATTTATATGAGAATCGTAAAGGGTGAAGAGTGAAGGGTGAAGGGAGGTCAGGTTATCATAATCTGCTACATGAAACACAGGAATTGACGGTTTTATCTGTTCTGCCATGTGCGGCTCTGATATCAGCATAAGAGAACCGCTGTCGGAGATTATATAATTTATTCTCTCAGGAGGATAGTGGGGGTCTATGGGTACAAAAGCTCCTCCTGCTTTAAGAACGGCAAGGATACTTACAATCATATGGCATGAACGATCCAGGAAAATTCCCACTCTGCTGTCCCGTTTTACCCCTTTTTCCCTCAGCACATGAGCCAGTTTATTGGCACATTCATTTAATTCCCTGTAAGTAAGTTTCTCTGCTTTATAAACGACGGCAATTCTGTCAGGGTATAATTCCACTGATTTCTCTATCAATTCATGAATTGTAGATTCCTTCGGGAAAGCATAATGAGTATCATTAAACGTATTTAAAAGCAGATGTTTTTCTTTCTCGGAAATTATATCTATCTCTTTCAGAGGACTTTCAGGGTTATAAACTATCCATTTAAGAGCAGAACCGATATGAGATGCAATATTTTTTATTGCATCTTCCGAGAAACAGTCTCTATCACAGGTAATACATATAGATAGTTCTTTTTCTGCCAGAATAACTATATTCAGAGGATAAGTAGACTTACCGTACATACTTATATTTTTCATAGTACTTATTTCCTGAGTAAAGGGGAAATTCTCGAAAACAAAAATACTGTAAAAAAGTGCTTCTCCCGGAGGAATACTGCTCATAGACTGCAGTTTACTCAGAGATATATGACTTAAATTATTGCTTTCCTGTATGATATTCTGAATATTTTTAAGATTATAAACAGCAGTCTTTTGAGGATCTAACTTTACTCTCAGGGGAATTGTATTTATAAAGAGTCCTATCATCTCTTCCACTCCTGAAAGTTCAGCCGGTCTTCCTGAAACAGTAATTCCGTACAATACATCCTCACTTCCGCTGTAACAGGACAATACAGAAGACCAGGCAAACTGAAGAAGGGCATTGAGTGTTACTTCTGAAGAACGGGCAAATCTCTGACATTCACCGAGAAAACTTCCCGGCAGAGTATATATATAGTCCACCGGATTTTCAACAGCTTTATAAAGGTCCAGACGGGATTTATTTAACATAAGAGGAGTGGGAGAGGAAAAATCTGAAAGGGTATTTTTCCAGTAATTTATCAATTCTTCATTATTCTGTAAAGAAAGCCATTTTATATATGCTTCAAATGGCTCTGGCGCTTCAAAATGAAAGGTTTCTTTACTTAAAATACATTCATATCTTTTGTTCAATTCTCTGACGATTAAAGGCATTGACCATCCGTCCAGAATAATATGATGATAGGTCCAGAGGAATCTGTAATTACCTGTATCCCTTATAAACAGGTAAAGAGAAACAGGAGGAGGATTTTTCAGATCAGAAAGGGAATACCTTGCTTTTACTCTTATATCCTCTATTATTTTTTCCTGTTCTTCACCGGTTTTTCCTCTCAAATCCACTGTGTGCCATGGCAGAGAAACCCTTCTATAAACTATCTGGAAAGGTTTATCCCCTTTTTCCCAGACAAAACCTGTACGGAAAGCAGCATGGGCAGAAAATATACCCTCCCAGGCTTTTCTCAGTGCCTCTATGTCTATTTCTTCTTCATAACTCCAGGCATTCTGCGTACAGTAATAGTCGGCATCCGGATCTGACATAGCATAAAACAGAAATCCTTCCTGAAGAGGAGACAGACCATATATGGATTCAACAGAAGAGGGATCTGCAATACTGTCAAGGACCTGCTGTGACAGGGATGCAAGAGGGAAATCAGAAGGAGTAAAATATTTTCTCCCCGGTTTAATACAATGATAAATAATCTCTTTTAAGCCATCAATAAAATTGCCGGCAAATTTCTTTATCTTTTCTTCATGCCATATATGACTGCTACAGGAAAAAACTGCAGATAAATTATTACCGGATATAAAAGATTTAATATCCGCGAGGCTTATTATATGGTTTACGGGAGATACTGAAAAATATGGGAACGGTTCTTCACAGAAGAGTAATTCTTCGTCAGTTAAAACACCCTGATTAAGATAATTAAAGGTAATTCTTCTGGTTTCAGCTTCTCTGAATTCGTCTTTTCTATCTGAAAGATATCTGAGAACCCCGTAAGAAAGACCATTATCAGGTACATTTCTCAGGGTTTCTTTTACTGATTTTACAAGAGAATCATAATCTGTACCAGACGGCCCTGCAGGGAAAGACTCCTTCAGATGAACAGGAAAAGTTGTATTAAACCACCCTGCTGTGCGGGACACATCTCCGATAAAGTCCTCTCTTCCTTCTCTCTCCAGATTTATTACCGTATCAGATATACTGAAAGAACGGTAACAGGCAAGAAGAAGAGCTGAAAGTAAAATATCAATAATATCTGTGTTAAAAGCAGAATGAACGGCATTTAATAGAAGTCCCGTATCATAACTGTCCAGGGAAACTTTATAATCTCTCATATGGGCAAAGGTTGATTCCTTATATTCCACAGGGAAAGATGAAATATCTTTAAGAACTCCTGACCAGTAATCTCTGTGTTTTTCTGCTGCAGGGATATATGTTCTCAGCTTCTCAGAGTAGTCTCTATATGAAAAAGTTTTACCGGGTAAAGATAGTGTCAATCCGGAAGAAAGTTCTCTGTACAGGGTGCAAAAATCTTCCAGAATTATTCTCCACGATACACTGTCTGTACAGAGATGATGTATTGCTATAAAGAGCCTGTCGTGGCCGTCTCTATGGCCTTTAAACAGCGCTGATTTCAGGACAGGCCCTTCTGTAATATTGAGAGACCTCTGTAAGGAATTACACTTTCCCGTAATAAACAGAGAGAGAGAATCTTCAGCTACAGAAGAAAGCTCTATCATATCGACTGAAACAGCAGCTTTTCCCGGTTTCTCATAATACTTTATCCACGTATCTTCTTTTCTGAAGCGAAGCCTCAGTCCGTCATGATGGGTTACTAAAAAATTCAATATTTTTTCTATGATTTCTCTGTTACAATTCTCCTTCAATGTAAACAGACAATACTGATTGAAGTGATTTAATTCTTCAAAATTTTCTTCAAAAAACCATTTCTCTACCGGCATCAATGGCATTTTCCCGGTAAGTGGTTTATCTTCTGCCTGAGGAACTGTTTTCTTTTCAATCTCCTCTGAAATTGCCGCAATAGTCGGATAACGAAGAAGTTGTGAAGCAGTAACAGGGAGTCCCTCTTTATTCGCCCTTGCCACTACCTGAATACTCATAATTGAGTCTCCTCCGAGGCGGAAGAAGTTATCATAAATTCCTACTCTATCGCATTTAAGAAGGGTTTTCCATATGGTTGCAAGTATTTCTTCCCTCTCATTCCTGGGGGCAACATAGGTTTCATGGGAAGCGAGATCACTTTCTTCCGGTTCAGACAGAGCTTTTCTGTCAAGCTTTCCATGAGCAGAGACAGGGATTTTATCGATTTTTAAGAAACATGACGGGACCATATAGTCAGGAAGAAAACCGGACAGTTCCTTCTGTAATTCAGAGGACTTCAATTTTATATCACTTATATAATACCCGCAGAGATATTTATTGCCATGTTTATCGCTCCAGTCTACTACCACTGCATCTTTTACCGCCTCTATCTTTTTAAGACCTTCTTCTATCTCTCCCAGTTCTATGCGAAAACCTCTTATCTTTACCTGAGCATCAACACGGCCAAGGAATTCCAGGTTTCCGTCGGGAAGCCATCTTGCAAGATCTCCTGTTCTATACATCCTCTCTCCCGGCACAAAGGGATTTTCTACAAATTTTTCTTTCGTCAATTCTCCTCTGTTCAGATATCCCCTTGCCACACCTTCTCCCGAAACACACAGTTCCCCCGGTATTCCTGCAGGTGTTATTTTCCCGTATTTATCCAGTATATACACTTTTGTATTATAAATCGGTTTACCTATGGGAATATTTTCATAATATTTATCTATGATGAAATTGGTAGTACACACAGTATATTCAGTAGGGCCGTAGCCGTTTGCCACGGTATAATTCTGTTTATTGAAGGTTTTCAGCTTATCGCCGGCAACTTCTATCCATCTCAGACTCCTGTTATCTGTAAGGAGCATAAACTGTTCTCCGAATTGAGTGGGAAGAATTGCCACCGTTACGTTGTTTCTTTCAAAATATTCATTCAGTCCCGAAGGAGAAAGACGTATTTCATCGGGAATAATATGAATTGATGCGCCGGAAATAAGAGCGGGAAATATCTCAGGAATTGAAGCGTCAAATCCGAAGGATACATATTTCGCCACACTATCTTTTTCTGTAAATCCATGACTTTCCCTGAACCAGAGACTTAAATTTACAAGGGAATGATGTTCTATCATCACACCTTTTGGCTGGCCTGTCGAACCTGATGTATAGATCATATAGGCAAGATCTTCCGGAGTATTTATTATGTCAGGATTCATATGGGAATCGTGAAGGATAAAGAGTGAAGGGTGAAGGGAGGAGAGATTCCCGTCATTCATTGTAACGGGATAACGGCAGTTTTTACGAACTCCTGTATAAAGAGAAGAATCTGTTATATCCAGCACTTTTATTGAAGGTTTTATCTTTTCTGCCAGGTGGTGTTCTGTGATTAACAGAAGGGAACCGCTGTCTGAAACTATATAATTTATCCTCTCCGCAGGGTATGAAGGATCAACAGGGACATAGGCTCCGCCTGCTTTAAGTACTGCAAGAATACTGACAATCATATGACAGGAGCGATCCAGAAGTATTGATACCCTGCTGTCCGCTTTTACTCCTTCCCCTCTCAGATAATAAGCCAGTTTATTTGAACGATCATTTAACTCTCTGTAAGAAAGTTTTTCATCTTTATAAACAACAGCAGTTTTTTCAGGGTATAATTCCACTGTTTTCTCTATCAGTTCATGAATTGTTGCGTTCTTCGGGAAATCATGACAGGTATCATTAAAAGTATTAAAAAGCAGATATTTTTCTTTTTCTGAAAGTATATCTATATCCCTGAGGAGTTGTTCAGGATGGGCAGTTATCCATTTTAATGCACCCTCTATATGACATGCCATATTTTTTATGACATGTTCTGTAAAACAGTCGCCATCATAGGAAATTTTTATCATAAGGTCTTTTCCCGGCGCAACAATTAAATTTAAAGGATAATTTGATTTTTCATAGGCTTTCATATCTTTCATTGCTAAAGTTTTACCCTCACCGGCATCTTCATCAACAGGGTAATTTTCAAAAACGAAAAGACTGTAAAAAAGAGATTCTCCCGGAGGAATATCGGAAAAAGATTGAAGTTTGCTCAGAGATATATGGCTTAAATTACTGACATCCTGTATGATATGGTGGACATGTTTCAGATTACAGGCTATAGTTTCCTGATGGTTTAGCTTTACTCTCAAAGGAAGTGTATTGATGAAAAGTCCTATCATTTTTTCAACACCTGAAAGTTCCGGCGGTCTTCCTGAAACAGTTGTTCCGTAAAGTATATCTTCACTTCCGCTGTAACAAGAAAGAACACAGCTCCAGGCCAGTTGAACAAGAGCATTGATTGTTACCTCCATAGAACGGGCAAACTTCTGACATTCTGAAAAGAAATCTTCCGGGAGAGAACAGACATATTCTCCCAGATTTTCAATAGATTTGTGAATATTAAGACCGGTGCTGTTTACCGTAAGAGGAGTGGGAGCGGAAAAATCGGAAAGAGTGTTCTTCCAGTAATCTGTAATTCGCTCTTTATCCTGTTCGGCCAGCCATTTTATATATGTTTCAAAAGGTTTTGCAGGTTTCATATGTAAAGTCTCTTTATTTACAACAGAGTAGTATCTTCTCTTCAGTTCCTGCATTATTAAAGGCATTGACCAGCCGTCTATAAGGATATGATGACAGGTCCATATAAATCTGTATTCATTCTTTCCAAGAATGAACAGGTGAAGATAAGCAAGAGGGGGCTTACTCAGATTAAAACCTTCCTGTCTTATCTTTATTCTTATAGATTCTATTTTTTCTTCCTGTTTTTCCCGGGCCATTTCACTGAGGTCCGTAATGCACCATGGAAGAGAGGCATTTCTATAAACTATCTGGAAAGGTTTATCAGTTTCTTCCCATACAAAAGCTGTTCTAAAAATGGGATGAGAGGAAAATATGCCGTCCCATCCGTCTTTAAGGGCATTTATATTAAGTTCTCCCTTATAAAGCCAGGAAGTCTGTGTGCAGTATTGATCAGAGTCGGGAGAAGCTACTGCATGAAAGAGGAGTCCTTCCTGAAGAGGTGAAAGGCCGTATATTGCCTCAATAGAAGAAGGGTCGCTTATACCGTCGAGGAACGATTGAGTGACAGTGGCAAGAGGAAAATCAGAAGGAGTAAAATGTTTTCTCCCCTGTTCGATACAGTGATTGATTATATCTTTCACACTTCCGATGAAATGGTCGGCCAGTTCTTTAGCTTTTTCCTCTTTCCAGATATGAGTGCTGTAGCCGAAAGTCATAGATAAAGAACCATCCATTACAAAACCGTTAATATCCAGAAGGTTTATTATACTGTTCTCTGAAGATACCGAACCTTCCGACAGTGCTTCCATGGCAGTGAAAAAATCCCCGTCAGTTGTTTTTCCTCCGAACTGGCCGAGATAATTAAAGGCCACTCTCTTACATTCCAGTTTTTTTAATTCTTCTTTTATATGAGAAAAATATCTTAACACTCCGTAGGAAATACCGTTAACCGGTATGGCTCTCATAGTTTCTTTTACCGATTTTATAAGAGAGCCGTAATCTGTTCCGCCTGTGCCTGAAGGGATCTTCAGATGAACAGGAAATATTGTGGTAAACCATCCCACTGTCTGTGACAGATTGACTTCCGAAACAGTCTCTTCTCTTCCGTGTCCTTCCAGATTTATTACCAGATCAGGCACATTAAGAGAACGGTTAAATGCGAGAAGAAGGGCAGAAAGCAATATATCATTAATCTGTGTGTTATAAACAGAAGGAACGGTATTTAATAAAAGTTCCGTATCATGAGCTGAAAGAGAAACTTTATAGTCTCTTATATCGGAAAATTTAGATTCTTTATATTCTACCGGAAGAGGACTTGCATCTCTGAGAACTCCGAGCCAGTAATCACTGTATTTTTCTGCAGATTGAATATACTTTCTCAAACCCTCTGACCAGTCTCTGTAAGAAGAAGTTTTGGCAGGTAGAGACGGAGTAAGACGGTCAGAAAGCCTGTTGTATATATTATGAAAATCTTCTATGATTATTCTCCATGAAACCATATCTATACAGAGGTGATGTATTGCTATAAAGAGTCTGTCACTGCCGTCTCTATGGCCTTTAAACAGAGCAGATCTTATGACAGGCCCTTCCGTAATATTGAGAGACCTCTGTATGGAATTACATTTTTCCGTAATGAACACAGACAAAATATCTTCCGGCACAGAAGAAAGATCTATCAGTTCGACTGAGACAGACGTTTTTTCGGTTTTTTCATAGTATTGAATCCATGCATCTTCTTTTCTAAATCTCAGCCTCAACCCGTCATGATGATTCACTAAAATATTCAGAGTTTTCTCTATAATTTCTCTGTTTCCGTCTGATTTAAGTGTAAAGAGAAAAGCCTGATTGAAGTGATTGACACATTCAAATTCCTGTTCAAAAAACCATTCCTGCACAGGTATTAACGGCACTTCCCCTTTAAGCAGTTTTTGCTCTGCCTGAGGAAGTGATTTCTTCCCGGCCTCCTCTGATATTTCTGCAATAGTGGGATGGCGAAGTAACTGTGATGCCGTAATATTTATCCCCTCGCTGTTTGCCCTGGCCACTACCTGAATACTCATAATAGAGTCTCCGCCGAGATGGAAGAAATTATCATATATACCAACGCGGTCGCATTTAAGGAATTTTTTCCATATGGCCGCAAGTATTTCTTCCCTCTCATTCCTGGGTGCCACATAGGTTTCATGGGAAGCAAGCTCACTGTCTTCCGGCTCAGGCAGAGCTTTTCTGTCTACTTTTCCATGGGCAGTAACCGGAATTGTGTCGATCTTTAAAAAACATGACGGAACCATATAATCAGGCAGGAACCGTGAAAGTTCCTTCTGTAATTCAGAGGATTTCAGTTTTCTATCACTTATATAATAGGCACAGAGATATTTATTACCCTGTTTATCGCTCCTGTCTATTACCACTGCATCTTCTACAGAATCTATCTTCTTCAGAGCTTCTTCTATCTCTCCCGGTTCTATGCGAAAACCTCTTATCTTTACCTGAGCATCAACACGGCCCAGGAATTCCAGGTTCCCGTCGGGAAGCCATCTTGCAAGGTCTCCGGTACGATACATTCTCTCTCCTGGTATGAAAGGATTTTCTGCAAATTTCTCTTTCGTCAATTCTTCTCTGTTCAGATAGCCCCTTGCCACACCTTCTCCCGATACACACAATTCTCCCGGTATTCCCACCGGTGTTATTTTCCCGTATTTATCCAGTATATACACTTTTGTATTATAAATTGGTTTACCTATGGGAATATTTTCATAATATTTATCTATGATGAAATTGGTAGTACACACAGTATATTCAGTAGGGCCGTAGCCGTTTGCCACGGTATAATTCTGTTTATTGAAGGTTTTCAGCTTATCGCCGGCAACTTCTATCCATCTCAGACTCCTGTTATCTGTAAGGAGCATAAACTGTTCTCCGAACTGAGTCGGAAGAATCGCCCCCGTTACATTGTTTTTCTCAAAATATTCATTCAGTCCCGAAGGAGAAAGACGTATTTCCTCGGGAATAATATGAATTGATGAGCCGGAAATAAGAGCGGGAAATATCTCGGGAATTGAAGCGTCAAAACCGAAGGATACATATTTTGCCACACTGTCTTTTTCTGTAAATCCGTGACTTTCCCTGAACCAGAGACTTAAATTTACAAGGGAATGATGTTCTATCATAACACCTTTCGGCTGACCTGTTGAACCCGATGTATAAATCATATAGGCAAGATCTGACGGAGTATTTATTATGTCGGGATTTATACGGGAATCGTGAAGGGTGAAGAGTGAAGGGTGAAGAGATGAGAGATCTCCGTCATTCGTTGTAACGTGATGACGGCAGTTTTCACAAACTCCTGTAGAAAGTGAAGAATCTGTTATATCCAGCACTTTTATTGACGGTTTTATCTGTTCTGCCAGGTGAGGGTCTGTTATCAGCATAAGGGAACCGCTGTCCGAGATTATATAATTTATTCTTTCCGGAGGATAGTGGGGATCTATGGGAACAAAGGCTCCACCTGCTTTAAGAACGGCAAGGATACTTACAATCATATGGCATGATCGATCCAGGAAAATTCCCACTCTGCTGTCCCCTTTTACTCCTTCTTCTCTCAGCACATAAGCCAGTTTATTGGCACGTTCATTTAATTCCCTGTAAGTAAGTTTTTCATCTTTATAAACGACGGCAATTCTGTCAGGATATAATTCCACTGTTTTCTCTATCAACTCATGAATAGTTGCTTCCTTCGGCACATCATAATGAGTATCATTGAATGTTTTTAACATGAGATTTTTCTCTTTTTCAGAAATTATATCTATATCCTTTAAAGAATTTTCACTATGACGAAGAATCCATTTCAGAGCATGTTCTATATGGCAGGAAAGCCTTTCTATTACGTCTTCCGTGAAACAATCTCTGTCATAGGCAATACTTACGGAAAGTTCTTTTCCCGGCACAATGACGATATTCAGAGGATAATTGGATATGCCGTAAGTTTTCATATCTTTCATAACAGACATTTCATCGGAGAATGGGAAATTTTCAAAAACAAAAAGACTGTAAAAAAGTGCTTCTCCGGGAGCAATACTGCTCATAGACTGGAGTTTACTCAGAGATATATGGCTTAAATTACTGCCATTCTGTATAATATTATGAATATGTTTCAGATTATGAATTACTGTTTCGTCATGATGTAACTTTACCCTGAGAGGGATGGTATTTATAAAGAGTCCTGTCATCTGTTCGACTCCGTCCAGTTCAGGAGGCCTTCCTGACACAGTAGTGCCGTAAAGAATGTCTTCGGAACCGCTGTAACAGGATAATACACAGGCCCAGGCCATCTGAAGGAGAGAATTAATTGTTATCCTCTGTGAGCGGGCAAACTTCTGACATTCGGAAGAGAAATCTTCCGAAAGATAACGGACATGTTCTTTCATTTCTTCAATGGATTTATGAATGTCGGGACGGGAATGGTTTACCGTAAGAGGAGTTGCCGTGGTAAATCCCGCAAGATTCTCTTTCCAGTAATCTGTAATCTTATCTCTGTCCTGTCGTGAAAGCCATTTTATATATGATTCAAACGGTTCGGGAGATTTAAAATGGAATATTTCTTTATGTAAAATGGCTTCATATCTTCCGTGAAGTTCCTTTAATATTAAAGGCACCGACCATCCGTCCAGGATAATATGATGGTACGTCCATATAAACCTGTGGGAGCCGTTACCTGTGTCTATAAGATAAAAAGAACTTAAAGGCGGCTTTTTCAGATCAAAGCCATGAAGCTTTTCATTTATTCTCAATTTTTCTATTTCTTTTTCCTGTATGTCCCTCTCTGAGCCGCCGAGATCAACCGTATGCCATGGAAGAGCGACGTTTCTGTAAACTACCTGGACATGGTTATCACCTTCGTACCAGATGAAACCTGTACGGAAAACAGGGTGAGCGGAAAAAATATCTTCCCATGCTTTCTTCAGTGCATCTGTATTGAGCTCTCCTTCGTAGGTCCAGCACATCTGTGTGTAATACTGGGCAGAATCGGGAGAAGCCATGGCATGAAAGAGGAGTCCTTCCTGAAGAGGAGAAAGATCGTATACTGATTCAACAGAAGAAGGGTCAATGTCTTCCGGTAATGTGAAGACCCTCCCGGTTATTTCCTCTTTTTCAGGAGATTTTTTCGAAGACAGGACATCCTGAAGAGAGAGAAGCCCGGAAATGGTAGGGTAAGCCTGTAACTGTCCTGCCGAGATATTAATGCCTGCCTTTCTTGCCCTTGCCACTGCCTGAATACTCGTAATGGAGTCTCCTCCGAGACCGAAGAAATCATCATGAATGCCTACGGAACTGCATTTCAGTATATCCTCCCATATGTTTGCCATAAATCTTTCTTCTTCTGTTGCGGGAGCAACATAGCCTGAAGCCATAAGATGTTTATCCGGCACAGGAAGAGCTTTTGTATCTATTTTTCCGTTAGGTGTAAGGGGAATTCTGTCTATTTTCAACAAATGACGGGGAATCATATAATCAGGAAGATTTCTGGCGAGATCTCTTTTTAATGTGTCTGTATCCAGATCTTCATCTGAAATATAATACCCGCACAGATAGGGTCTGTTATTTTCATCCATATGATCCGCCACGACTGCATCTTTAATCATGGCAAAATTTTTCATGGCCTGTTCAATCTCTGCAAGTTCAATTCTAAAACCTCTTATTTTAACCTGTCTGTCTATTCTTCCCAGGAATTCAATATTGCCGTCAGGGAGCCATCTGGCAAGGTCTCCTGTTTTATACATACTCTTCCCCGGCTCAAAGGGATTATTTACGAATTTCTGTTCAGTAAGATCTTTTCTGTTAAGATATCCCCTTGAGAGGCCATAGCCGGAAATACAGAGTTCTCCGGCAACTCCTATGGGCTGAAGGTTAGCAAAAGAATCTGTTATATAAACAGATGTATTAAATACAGGTTTGCCTATAGGAATATTTTCATAATATTTATCAATGTTAAAGGAACTCGTTTGCACCGTATATTCAGTAGGCCCGTAATCATTATATACTTTATATCTCTGAGGAATGAAGCTTTTTAATTTTTCGCCTCCCAGTACAATCCATTTAAGAGATTTATTCTCTGTAAGGGTCATAAACTGTTCTCCGAACTGTGTGGGAAGAATGGCAGTGGTAATATTATGCTCTTCATAATATTCATTTAACTGTACAGGTGAAAGTCTTATCGATTTCGGGATAATATGTACAGTCGCGCCGGCAAGTAAAGAAGGAAATATTTCCAGTACAGACGCATCAAAGGCAGGAGCCATATATTTTGACGTATTATCTTTTTCTGTTATATCGTGAGTATTGATAAAATAGACGGATAGATTGACAAGGGAATGATTTTCTATCATCACACCTTTAGGTTTTCCCGTAGTGCCCGAGGTATAAATAACATAGACAATATCACGGGGAGTATTTATTTTTTCAGGGTTCCCTGTGTCTCCGCGTAACAGATTTCTGTCTTCAAGATCATGGACAATGCCGTCAAAGGTAAATTTATTATAAAGACTTCTTTTTGTGAGAAGAATTCCTGTACCGCTGTCCGAGAGCATATAAGAAATTCTGTCGGACGGATATTCAGGATCTACGGGAATATAAAATCCTCCTGCTTTTAGTACGCCAAGAATACTTACCATCATTTCAGGAGAACTTTCCATAAGTATAGCTGCCGGATTATCCGGCTTCAGCCCGTCTTTTCTCAATGCTGCGGCAATCTGATTGGCCTGTCTGTTCAGTTCTCCGTAACTGAGTATCTGATTTTCATATACAACGGCAGGTCTGTCGGGATGAAGATTTACCTGTTTTTCAAATAATTCCTGAACTGTAACATGTCCGGGGATTTCAAAAAATGTATTATTAAAATGTTCGAAGATAATATTCTCTTCCCTGGTGGGACACATCTTGATATTTGAGATTTTTTTATCCGGTTCCGAGAGGGCATCATTTAAAATCTGACAGAGCAGTTCATGAATTCTTTCTATATGTTCATCGCTAAATTTTTCTGTCTGATAAGCCCATTCAAGTTCAATATATTTTTTATTTTCTTTAAATTTTTCATAAATATGAATTGATATATCTGATGGTTCGTAATCAGGAACCATGCGTTCAACCTGTTTTCTCGGATCTTCAAAAGCAGGAAGACCTACAAGGGTTATATTCAGAAGATAATCAGGTCTTACTCCATATTTTTTCCGAATTTCTCCTGCGAGAAGATCAAAGGGATATCTGGAATGATTTTTTATAATGTTATTAATATCCTGACCGTTTTTCTGGACGAAACTGTTAAAATCCATATCTCTGTCTGCAGTTATTTTTAAAGGAATGGTGCTTACGAACATACCTGTCATCTTCTTCTGCTCTGCAGTAGATCTGTTGTGGTTTCCACTTCCTATGACTGCTTCATCAGAGGAAGTAATTCTGGATATATATATGGCAAGACAGGAAAGAAGGACTTTAAAGATAGACGTTTTACATCCCTTACAATAATCATATATTTTTCCACTTAATTCATCGGTGATTTTAATAGAAGTAGCTTTTGCACGGATATTATCTGACTTTGCTTTCTTTTCCGAAAGATTTACTTCTTCAGGTAAAGGAGAAAGGTAATTTAACCAGAATTCTCTATCCTTTTCAGCCTCCCGGGACTGAAGATATGCTTTTTCTTCGGAAATAAACTGAATATATGAGGGATATGATTTTTCTTCAGGTTCTTTACCGGTTTTAAGAAGATCATAATAATGTTCGATTTCCTCAAAGATCATGCCTGTAGTCCAGCCGTCTGAAATAATATGGTGTGTTTTTATATAGTAACCTTCTTCTTTATCATTGAATTTTATCAGAACAAAAGAGAAAAGCTCACTATCTGTGAGATTGAATGGTTCATTGGTTTTATTCTTAACCCATGTGTTGAATGTATCTTCATCTTTACCGGAAAAATCCATAAATTCCGGCACATATGCTTCAAAAGGATATATATACTGGGTAACTTGAGTATCTGTTTTCCTGAGTCTTATCCTGAGGCCTTCATTTTTTTTAATGACTGTATTTATAGCTTTTTCTAAAAGTGTAAATTCTATTTTCTCTCTGTATTTAACTGTAAAACCGAGATTTGCAAAGGCTGTTCCTTCATATTTTTCTTCCGTAAACCAGATTCTTTTCTGAGGGTGAGTAAGTTCATAATATTCCATGATATACCTTCCTTTCTCCTGAAAAAACAGACTAAAATTCAATCATTTATTATGATCTCGTGACGCGTGACGGGAGGAAACCCTTTATTGCATGTTTAAGCTCAGCTCAGCAGTTTCCGTATAAAATTTATTTTTTGTCTATTTTTGTCTGATGTGTTTTTCTTCATTTAAAAAATTTTCCCTTCCCCCAAAAATGTATTTATAAGTGAAAAATAAAAAGTGAAAAGTGAGTTTTTATTCTTTTCACTTTTCACTTTTCACGACTTCCCCGCTAAACCTTTGCAAAGACAATACCGTATATATCATCCATTTTCCTGTAAAAATCCAGTATATTTCCCGGGGAACTCTCAGGAAAATCCTCTTTTAATATAGAGGCCATTTCTCTGAATCTTATCCTGCCGGCACTCAGGGTCAGAATTCTTGTTTCAAAAGGATTAAGAAGATATTTTTTACCGAAACGATCCAGTGTTATACATTCTTCTGACAGTTCATAACTGAAATCGGTTCTCTGAGGGAAATAAGAATCAAAATCTGTTAACTCATGAAAAGTTTTGTATATACCATGATCTTTAAAATTAAAATATCTTTTAATAGCGGTATTTGAGGAGAGGAGATTATACCAGAGAGCCTGAATGCCTCCTGTTAACATACTGAATATGGCTTCCACCTGTTTTCTCGGTATATTCATCAGTTCTTCTTCCATAGTAACCATAAGTTCTCTGTCAAAAACCTTCTTGAGTTCAAGTAATTCCCCTCTTTTTAAATGTACCGTCTCGGAAATACATTCACTTCCTCCGCTGTTGCCTGTTTTCCAGTAAGGTTTTAAGAGAATAATGCCGTATTTTTCAGGATTATCACCTATGGGAGTTCCGGGGAGAGGTATCAGAAAACCGTCGACTATTCTTATTCTTCCCGGTGCCATTCTGATCAGTTTTTTTGCAAAATTTATGCTTTCTTCCACTGTTTCCCGTGATTCAAATGGGCCTCCCAGTATAAACGTAGTGGCTATCTGAAATATATCTTCTTCCACACATTTTTTCACCGTAAATTCAACCTGTTCTGTTGTTATCATCTTATTATAGGCTTCAAGCATTTTGTTATTTGCAGACTCTGTTCCGAATTGCAGAACTGCAATACCTGCTTCTTTCATTTCTCTTATAAGTTCAGGATATTTATATAAAATATTTGCTCTCGTTTCAGAAAACCAGTGAAATCCGGGTCGAAGTTCTTTCCTCTTTTTAAGCTCTTTACACAGAGCAAGTGCTCTGTCACGATCCGTAATAAACACATCGTCATCGAATGAGATATAGACAGGATCTCCGTATCTCTCCAGTAAACCATCCACTTCTTTCATGATATTTTCAACGCTTCTCATACGATAATAATGGCCTGTGCCCTGAAAACAGAAGGTGCAGTTATAAGGACATCCTCTTCCTGTAAGAAGTATGGGATAATCCTCTTTAAAAGGCACAAGATCCCTGTCAAGAATGGGCAGTTCGTCCAGATTTTCTATGAAAGGTCTGTCAGGATTATGCTTGATTTCATTGCCATCTCTATAGGTTATCCCTTTTATATCTTCCAGGGTGCCTTTATCATGATAATAATAATCCATGAGTTCTTCCATAGTATATTCCCCTTCATACCTTACCACTATGTCCGCTTTCCCCTCTTCAAGTAAAAGAGCAGGCCTTATTGTGGCAAGAGGCCCTCCGAAGACTACAATTATTTTCGGGAAATTCTCTTTTATAAAATCCGTTAAAGCCTGAACCCTGGAGATATTATCCATAGTGGTATAAAAACCTGTTACCCTGACTCTTTCCCAGGATATAAGCCTTTTAAGTTCGTCCGTATCGGGATAACAGTCAAAAAAGGTCTGAACATTATAACCCTTTTCCTTCAGGAACGTCCCTATAGACAAAATACCTATTTGAATGCTTTTCGTCTGTCTGAAGGGGCTTACTCCGTTGCCAAATTCTATATAAAAAAGAAAAATTTTATCTCTTTTTTTATTCCACATATTTTACATATCACTTCCTGTATCTTTTATAGAGGTATTTTCCCGGTCTATCCACCAGTGTAAATCATCTTCTTTACAGAAATTCTCATATTCTTCATAAGCTTTTTCCAGTTCTTCCTTTTGTTTCTGTTTTTGAAGAATATCAGAAGATCCGGGAAATGAAATTTCAGGCATAAACCTTACCACCTCCAGTTATTAAGTTATGGTAACACAGACAGGAAGTAAAAACAATTCATATGTAAAAAATAATTTTCCCGGTTGACTTCTTACTAATGAGCCATTAAAATTAAACAAAACTCCTCTTAAAGAAAGGTAATGTTTACAATGAAAAAGATCAATATTTTATTAATGGTCATTATTCTTATCTCTACCGCTCTTATGGCCGGGGCTTCGGAAAAAGATTCTCATATAGACTGGAATGGCGTATTCTCCGATCAGACATCACTCTATATGTCTCCCGCAGAACCAGGTATTAAAGATGACATAACCCTTACCCTGCGAAGTTACAAAAATGATTTAACGTCATGCCGCATAAGATATTTCGACACGGAAGAACATTTTGCAGATATGACATTGACAAAAAAATCAGACACCTATGATTACTGGGCAGGGAAAATACCGGCAGGGGCGGAGAGAAAAACCTACAGATTTGAACTCTTTGACGGTAATACAAAAGGATATTATACAGCCATCGGGAAAATGGAAGAACCTGTTTATGACAGGGATTTCATCTTAATCCCCGGCTTTAAAACACCTGACTGGATGAAACATGCCGTAGTGTACCAGATATTTCCCGACAGATTTTTTGACGGAAACCCTGAAAACAATGTAAAAAAAGGAGAATATATCTATCTGGGAGCAGAGGCCTATACCCATAAAAACTGGACAGATCTCCCGGATAACCCTACAAAATGTGCCGATTTCTTCGGAGGCGATCTTCAGGGCATAAAAGCAAAACTGCCCTATCTGAAAGATCTCGGCATAACTGCAATATATTTAAATCCCATATTTCTGTCTCCGAGCAATCATAAGTATGACACACAGGATTACAGAGAAGTAGATCCTCATTTCGGAGGAAATGATGCCCTCAGAGACCTGGTAACGGAAGCACATAAAGAAGACATAAAAATAATCCTTGACGGAGTCTTCAATCATACAGGGTCAAAACATAAATGGTTTGATAAAGAACATATTTATAGCACCGAGGGGGCTTATGAAAGTAAAGAAAGTCCATGGTATGATTTCTATACCTTCCGTGAATGGCCTGATAATTATATAGCCTGGTGGGGTTTTAATACACTGCCAAAATTAAATTACGGAAGTGCTGCATTAAGAGAAGAAATCTTCGGAGGAGAAAATTCCATAGCAAGAATGTGGATAAAGGATTTTCACATAGACGGATGGAGGCTTGATGTTCCCAATGAAGCAGGTGTAAACGGAAGAACGGATGAACATGGCCTGTGGAAAGAATTCAGAAAAAGAGTAAAAGATGCAAATCCTGAAGCCTATATTACAGGTGAAATATGGGGTAATGCCTCTGTATGGCTTAACGGCACGGAATTCGACAGTGTAATGAATTATAACGGCCACATGGAACCCATGTGGATCTGGCTCGGAGGGATTGACCATAACGGCTACGGGACATCGATGAATATAAGCCAGTTAGATGAATATCTTACATATACAAGAGCAGATTATTATCTTCCCTGTGTTCAGACAGGACTCAATCTGTTAGACAGCCACGATACAAGGAGGTTTATAAATATCCTTAAAGGAGACACAGGGAAACAGAGAGTCGGCGTAATATTTCAGATGACCTACATGGGAGCTCCTACCGTATACTACGGAGATGAAACAGGAACAGACGGAGATAAAGATCCTGACTGCAGAAGAGCCTTTAACTGGGATGAAACAAAATGGAACAAAGATTTAAGAGATTTATACAAAAAATTGATCTCTGTAAGAAACAGTTACAAAGCTCTCAGAACAGGGTCATTTGAAACTATATATAAAAATAATGAGAAAAATATTTATGCTTTCGCCAGATATGACGAAAAAGATAAATTCATGGTAGTACTGAACGGCAGTAAAGAAAAGCACACTATCACTATTCCTGTATTCAATCTGGAGGTGTCTTCCGATACTGTGGCCCATGATCTGCTCCATGACAGGACATATGACATCAGTTCAGGGGAAATAAAAGTGGATATAAACCCGACAGACGGACTCGTACTGTTATTTGAGAAAAATTCTCATAAATGAAACACAGTGAAGAATTCAACATAGAAATAGCTGAATTTTGTAAAAATTACAATTTCTATGTTTCACCGGATAAAAACAGGCTCTTCTGCCGCTTTTATGGTTCTATAGGAAAAGCGGCAGGGTTGCCCGATTCTTTAATAAAGCCTCTTGAAACAATTATATGTTATTTATGCACCACCCTTCATGAATGGGATGATATCGTTGAGAAAGAAGGCCTGAATGACGGTAACTACAGGATATTTATTGAAAGAATAATGAAATCTTCAATAGATAAATCTGTTCGGGAAATCTCTCTTTCGGGAGAATTATTTGATAATATATGTAAATCGTCAATGGAAAAGATATATGAATATTTTCTCCTGGAAGAAGAGGCAATGAAATTTATTTCTTCCGAAGAACTGATATTGACACTCCTTGAAAAAGGAAACTGTGATTTTGAATTTTATAATGATATTTTCTTTACACTCCTGAAAGAAGATTTCATAGAGGATCTTGCATCTTTTCTTGAGAACTATCTTATCGCAGATCTTATTGCAGATCATATAACAGATCTTAAAGAAGACATAGAAAATTTCTCCTATAATCCTTTACTGTTACTCTACAGATTCCGCAAAGGACAGAACTCCTCTTATAAGGAAACCTGTAAGGTTCTTTCCAAAGAAGACCCTTATCAAACATTATGTAAAGATAAAATCATGGAATGGTTTTCACTTCTGGCTCATAAAGAAATAAAAGAAGCGCGGAAAAAACTGGAACATATAAACGTTCATGATACAGCAAAGAAAGAAAATTTATCTTCCCGTCACGCGTTACGCGTTACGCGTCACGATTCCCATACGATAAAGAATTTATTATCTCTTTACCTTGAAGGAATTTCACAGGGTTTTACTTTATTCAAAAAATACGATTATCTCACATGGATGGACAGAGACAAAAGGGATTCATGTATAAAACTTCTGTTAAAACCACACCCCTGGGAAAGGTTTTCTCTGAATGATATTGGATGAAATAGATTCTACAGTAAGGAAGATTAACAGTGAACTGCTGAATTCAGGAGAAAAACGAAGCGTTATCTGGCTTATCGGAGATAATATCTGTAGTCATGCCGGATGTAATCACTGTTCCCTGTCTGACAGAATGTTTAGAGAAGAACTCTCTTATCTGGGCCGGAACATAAATGGATATGAAAAATTCGAATCCGATTTACTGAAGTGTAATTTCAGGGAAACACCTGTATTAAGTCTCTATTTAATGGGTTCTTTTTATAATGAAACAGAAATCAATAAAGATTTAAGAAGAAAAATTCTACAAAAAGTGAGAGAAGAAAAACATATAAAAAAATTAATATTAGAGACGAGACCGGAGTTTATAGATAGAGATAAAATAACAGAGACAGAGGACATAATGGGCGGTAAATCGGTGGAAATAGGAACAGGTCTCGATCATTTAAATGAAATTTACAGGAATAAATATCTTAATAAAAACATAAAACTTGAAGATTATGAAAAATGCACCGAAATAATCAAAAATTCTTCTATAAAGCAGATTACTTATGTGGCGGCAGGATGTCCTTACCTTGACGAAGAACAGGCCACAGAAAGCGCCTTAGAGACATCTATTTATGCCATAAACAGAGGAAGTCATATCATTTCCATCGAACCTTTAATCATCCAGAAAGGAACCATTCAGGAAAAACTTTACAGAGAAGGTAAATTTCAGTTACTTTCACAAGAATCCATAGTAAAAATCACAGAGGAAATTCGCAAATCTACAGGTTCACATTATGAATTAAGGACAGGAGGGATTGTACAGGCGCCGATATGAGAGAGAAATCAGTAAAAAGAACAAAAAGCCATATCTCTAAATTACAGTACGGCGACCCGCCTTTCAAGAGATTTAAAAATTCTCCAGCCCTGCCCATAGGACTCATCCTGTTCATAGCCTCAATATGTATTTTAATCTGGAATGAAACCGTTAGTTTCCGGGCCGATAAACATCTTTCAGAAGGTTTAAGACTGGTTGTACCTGTAAGTAATGAGAAAGCCGAAGAGAAAAATGACGAAAAACTTATCTATGTGACAGGTACTGCCACTGCAGATGAAACGGTAGAAGATGAATTATTCGGAATATCGGAAAAAGCTCTTATATTGCGTCGTACTGTGGAAATGTTCCAGTGGGAAGAGACAAAAAGCGAAGGAAGTAATGATAGTAACGAACCGGAAGATACCTTTTCCTATCAGAGAGTATGGTCTCCGGAGGTGATTTCTTCCGCCGGTTTTTCAGAGCGTAAATCTCATCATAATCCGGGACATATGCCTTATGAGGGTGAGACAATAACGGCTTCTCATGTGACAATCGGTGATTTTACTTTATCAGATTCACTTGTAAAAAAGATAAATAATTTTGAGCCTTTTCCGGCTGACTCATTGTATATACCAAGGTTTCCGGCAGATCTGAAGAAAAAAGTACAGATACACGAAGGAGCCTATTATGTCAGCTCTGACCCCATAGATCCGGCTATTGGAGATCTAAAAATTTACTTTCACATTGTAAAACCTTCCCCGGTAAGTATTATTGCAAAACAATCTGGAAAAACCCTTCTATCTTACGGAACAGGTAAGACCGAGGCCATTGAATTACTGGAACCGGGTGTAGTAAAACCTGAAGACATGTTTAACAAAGCTATGTCAGAACACAGAACCAGAGCCATTGTTCTTCGTGTTTTCTCTTTTTTCATTATGTGTTTTGCTTTTCTTGCTCTCTTTGAACCGGTATCAATACTCGGAGAGATTAATCCTTTTATTGCCTCAATGGTTAAAGGCGGTATGGGCATATTTGCCGTACCTTCTGCTATGTCTTTATGGACTGTGGCAATGGGCTTCATATGGTTATTTCATAGCCCTGTCTTCAGTATCCTCCTCTTTCTGATATCAGGTGGCATATGTTTTACGTTTATTTGTTTTATTAGAAAAAAGTGAAAAGAAAAGGACACCACTCACGACTCACGACTCACCATTCACCACTCACTACAAATTTACAATATTTTAACAAAATACTATAGACTTAAATATAAAAATATAATAATATATACTAGCTTAACATACAATCTTCAGATATATTAGAGGGAGATGAAAATATGGAAATAAATCAAACAGGAATGATACAGAAAAATATTTATAAATTTTCAGCTACCAGAGAGGAAACGAAAGAAGTTCACCCCGATAAATATGAGAAAGCTGCAGAAATAGATATAAATAAGGACTTTTTTCTGGACGAAAAAGAAATAAAAAGATATCTAGTAAAAGAAGAATTATTAAGAGATCCTTCTGAATTTGCCGTAGATGAAGAAAATATTACAGACAATTTCAAACTTGATTTACAGAACAAACATCCTATGTCAATAACAGCTTATCCGTCCTATAAGGAACTTATGACACAGCTGAAAGACCTTGAGAGAAAATACCCCGATCTTGTAAAAACAGTTTCTCTCGGGAAAACGGCAGAAGGCAGAGAGATTATGGCATTGAGAATAGGTAAAGATATAAAAGACGACAGAGGTAATAAACCGGGGGTTCTTATTACAGGTCTCCATCATGCCAGAGAATGGATGACCCTTGCAACAGCTCAGAATGTAGCCACAAATCTCCTGGAAAACTACGGCACAGACGAACAGGTAAAGCACAGAGTAGACAGTGCGGAAATCTGGGTAGTTCCTCTCGTCAACCCTGACGGCTATGAATATTCCAGAAGTAAGGATAGTTTCTGGAGAAAAAACCGCAGGCCTGTTTATCCGTCTGACGTAGATCCCGCTCTGGCAGAATTTATGACACCGGGTGGAGACGGAACACTCGGATATGGCGTGGATCCAAACAGAAATTATTATGACGGTAACCCTGAGCATATGAAATTTTACAGACCACCCGGAGATACTCCTTCAAGCATAGATGATGATTTTTCAGCATCAAGTGATATACCAAGGAGAGAAACCTTTCGCGGACCTTACGGTAACTCGGAAAAGGAAACACAGGCCATAATGAATTTATGGATGAATAAGAAAAACATAAAAGCTATAGTAAATCACCACAGTTACGGGAAACTCATACTATACCCCTGGTCTGCTACGAATGAAGCAGTAGAAAACAAAGATACCTATATAGAAATAGCAAATAAAATGAGTAATGCCATGGGTGAGGAAAAATATACGGTAAAGCAGTCTTCCAGAGAATATCTTGCATCGGGCATAATGGATGATTTTGCCCATTTAAATAACAAACTGGCCTTTACTCTGGAAATAGGCGAAAGCTTCCATGAAGATGAAAGCAAGATAGAAGCTACCAGCAGACTGGTATATAATGCAGACATGGCTCTTCTCGACTGGGTTCTGGACCATAAAGAAGAGAAAAAATAGTATTATTATAAAAATATTTAAAAATACGAAAATTCATCTCCGTAAAAACAGAGATGAATTTTAATTATTTTCGGAATCTGTATCAGTTCTAACTTCTTAATGCAAGTTCTATTAAAGAAAGGTTTTTCTTTGATTCTTCTTCTTCATCTTCGGGGTAGTAATCCTCGCCACAAAACCAGCATGAATAGACAGGGATATTATATTCTATTACCTGCCTCTGCATTTTGTGAGAACATCTTGGACACTTCATAACATCACCTTACTATAAAAAATTTATTCTTAATAAAATATATTATAAATAGTGTACAGTAAAAATACTGTACTTTACCTGACAATTTAAAAAAATCAAATTACACTCTGCAGACAAACCCTTATAGCAAAAGGGATTCACATTTTAAATACTTTAGAAAATTTTTTATCGGGGATTTTTTAAAATTGGCTTTAAAATTCCATTTATTATTTTATAATAATTCTAGGAAGTAATAATAAAATCCTTCTTTATTTTTAACAAAAAATTCCATTTTTTATAAACCGTTAAAATATGTTATCATAGTTCAACTTTTAATAATATGGGATTATAGTTAGTTTCCATAAAGTAATTATAGTCAGTTTCATAACTATCCATAAATAATGATCTCGTGATGCGTGATGTGCAGATTTAATACTCACTTTTCACTTTTCACTACTTTTCACTTCTCATGACTCACGACTCACTTTTCACTCCAATTAAATTTCAATAGGAAAATAAAGTTATTTATAGAATAGAAAACCATGAAAATTTATTATGACAGAGGGACAATTATTTTAGACAATGTTACAGATTACGCTATAGTTCCCGATTGTTTCACCTGGGATTCCCGGGTAGATAAGTACAGAACCCTTGCCTGTAACTACAGAACAGTCTTTGAATATTTCTACAGGAAGAAAATTCCCGTTACAGACAGGGTTAAATCTTACAGGGAATTAAATCTGAAAAGTTATATAAATTTCGATCCCCATGCCCATCAGAAAGAAGCTGTTACTGCATGGCTGAAATCAAAAAGGGGAACAGTAATACTTCCGACAGGAGCAGGCAAGACCTATGTGGCAAAAATGCTCATACATAAACTTCAGAGAAGCACTTTAGTCGTAGTTCCCACAATAGACCTCATGAATCAATGGTTTGATTTTCTTTCTTTTGCCTTTAAAGAAGAAATAGGTCTTATAGGAGGGGGATATTACGAGATAAAGGATCTCACAGTAACGACTTATGATTCTGCTTATATGAAAATGGACTCAATGGGAGATAAATTCTGTTTTATCATTTATGATGAAGTACACCATCTTCCGGGAGAGACTTTTATACAGAGTGCAGAAATGGCGATTGCCCCTTACAGACTGGGCCTTACCGCTACATATGAAAGACAGGATAACAGACATGAATATCTTGAAGCTGTAATAGGGCCTGTAGTATATGAGAAAAAAATAACGGAACTTGTAGAAGAATCTCTTCTTGCAGATTATGAAACAAAGAGAATCACCGTAGGACTCGGTGAAACAGAGCAGATAGAATATAATGCATCCAGAAAAATCCTCCAGGAATTCAGGGAAGAAAAAGGTGTTTATTTTACTTCTCCCGAAGACTGGCAGAAATTCGTCTTTCTCTGTTCCAGGTCTCAAAAAGGAAGAGAGGCCATGTTCGCCCACAGAAATGCAAAGAGGATTGCCCTTGGCACGGAAAGCAAACTTTCAATTCTGGATTCCCTCTTAAGAAAACACAGTAAAGACAGAATCCTCATATTTACACATGACAATGAAATGGTTTACCTGATTTCAAGAAGATGCCTCATACCGAGCATTACCCATCAGACAGACGCGAAAGAAAGAAAAGAAATTCTGGAGAATTTCAACAGCGGACTCTATAAAGCGCTTGTGACGTCAAAGGTTTTGAATGAAGGGGTAAATGTCCCCAAATGCAATGTAGGAATTGTCTTTTCCGGTTCTTCCACCGTAAGGGAACATGTGCAGAGACTGGGAAGAATTTTGAGAAAAGAAGAGGGGAAAAAAGCAATTCTCTATGAACTGGTATCAAAAGGCACTGTAGAAGAACATTCCAGCAGAAGGAGAAGAGAACATTCTGCTTATAAACAGTGATCAGTTATCAGTTATCAGTCATTTTTACTTACCACTATAGTAATACTGCACTGGTCACTGATCACTGGTCACTGGTCACTGGTCACTGATTTAGCCATGTTTCAACGTGAAAGAATTCAGCAATAAATAAACCTCTTCGAGAAACTTACCTGCCACACCTCTGTCCCTTATAACTGACATTTCCTCATCGGAAATGGCGCTTACCGTATACCAGTTATAAGAGCCTGAAAGGACTGTTTCTTCATCGAATACTGCAAACTTATGATGAAGTGGTGAAAATATATCCCATGTATTATAAAGTCTTATCACTTCAATTCCGGCATCTACCAGTGACTGAACAGGCTCTTTCAGCGGTCTCCTGTAATCTTTATCCCATTTCTCAGGCATTCTGCCCGTTTCAACTACTGCGCCGTTAAATATAATCTTTACATAGACTCCTCTCATTTTTGCCTTTATAAGTTCTACTATGCAGTCTGTTCTTCTGCCATGTTCGTCAAATCCCGGCAGGTAATTCATATCAAACATTACTACTATTATCGAGTGCTTTGCTCTGTTTATTTCCCTTATTATTACATCCTGGGCCCTGTAATTTCTACCATCAGAAGAATTATATTTAGCAAAGCTGTAAAATGTGTTAAATCTTGCATTAATATCAATATGGGGAGCTATATATAAAACTCCTTTTATGGCATGATATATGTGTTCATACAGTACAGCTATATGAGGTGAATAGTGAAAAATACAATTTTCCCGGTTACCGCCCCATATATGAAAATCCAGATTAAAAGAAGCGCTCATAGAGGCCTGTCCGTCAAATATGATAATCTTTGTATGCATACTCGCAATACCTGACGGCTCATGGGGGACATTCCTTACGACTCCGTAGACAGGTATCCTATGTTTTCTGAGTTTTGCCACGCTGTCTATATAATCCATGGAACTTACCTGTTCCCATCCTCCTATACATTCAACTTCCACACCTTCATAAAAGGCATGTATAAGATGATCTGCTATATAGGGATTATCAAAATTAAAAACAGAAAGGTGTATATAGTGTCTGCCATGAATATCTCTTTTTTTCCTGTCTATGACAAAATCTATGAGTCTGTGTATTTCATGTCTGGGGTGAGAAGGGTCTTCTGTGTTTCCTCTTGTAAAACAGGGATTAACAGGAAGAGGTTCCCAGGGATTATTTATATGATGCAGTGCCAGTTGAACAGTTTCAGGGTGAAAATTTCTGATTTTATATTCATTGTATTTTATAAAATTTCTGAAATCATCCGGAGAAGTATGGCCCCGATAAAAATCCTCTATAGAGGCAAAGTTATATTCATAAATAGAAGGAAGAGATTTTTTATCTTTGTGTATTATAAATGAAAAGGTAATATTAAGAGCTTTTCCGTGCAGACTTTCATAGGGATAGAGTGGGAGTTTATCTGTCTGCCATTTTTCATATTCCTTATTTATCAGTTCCACATAAGAGGCTTCCTGTATATAGTGTTCCACTGAGCCGTCTTCCCTGTATATATTTAAAATGACTATTAATTTCTTATGAAAGCCGTAATGTTCGACGCAGAAACCTATTCCTCCGGGGAAATTTACTATGTCCATACCGATAGAATTTCTTACAGTTCTTCCCTGGCCTATCCATTTATAGATAGGACATACATAGGTCTCCCCTGCTTCAGTTTCAGAGTCTTTAAGAAAATACAGTTCCATAATCGTTTATAATCTCTATAAGTTATATGAAAATCGTAACGGGTAACGCATGTTTATTATAATATTTTTTCATATTTCTGTCTATCAATCTGACATTTTCTCAGGAAAAATAAAAACCGGATCTTTTTCAGATCCGGTTTTTACGGCTCTCATCACGCGTTACGCGTTACGCCACATTAGCCCTGCGGACTTCTTTCGAGCCACTGAGAGATACAGCGGAGAGCGCCCCATCTGGTAGCTACATTGGCGAGAGGCATATCTATGACTTCAAAATTATGTTTCTGCCATACCTGTTTTGCATAATTATCTATTTTAGGTATGCCATAGAAGGGAAGGAATACTCTTCTTACTTCTGTGCCGTCTGCTTTTGTGAAACGTTCTGACACTGAATTATTCTTTGTGAGATAAGGACCGCCTCCTCTTGGTTCAAGATGAGGGACTCTGTCCACTTCATAACCTTTCTGTTCAAGAACATTCTTATAATTTGTAAAGTTATAAGGTTTATCTCCCTGTACTCTATCATTAAACATCGAATCTATATCTACAGGCACTTTCATTTCCTGTTCAAGCTGTGCCATAAGTTTCTCTTTTTCTCCGGCAGGTAAACGAACTCTGTCTTCTTTAAGGAGCCTCAAATCTTCTTCCATACCTGCATTCCTGAGTTCTGTAAAACGTTCGCTGGCCTGTTTCTTTTCTTCAGGTGTCATTGATTTAATAAGACTCTTTGCAAGTTCAGGATCACCGAGAAGGAAGGTTTGATCATCTATAGGTGTGCATGCCATATCCATATGGTCAGATGCAGGTCCTTCTATTTCTTTTGTATTGGGATCATCAAGACCGAGTATTGTTACAGGCTTACCGAATTCTTCTTCAAAGAGTTTCTTTGCTGCATCAAGCCACATCTGTTCTTCAGGAACTTCATTCGAACCTCTTGTTGTTGTCGGTTTATAATCAGGATTTGGAACGACATTACCATCCTGTTTATTATAACCAAGGGCACTTTCAATAGAAGGGGTCTTCACTGTTTTATAAGGAAGTTCACCTGTAGCCGATGGTACAACATGTTTTCCTGTCATATTTTCATAGAATTTCACGACATCCTGTTTCAATCCGCGATTTGCCTTTCCTGCCATCTGTAACTTTTCTGCTGTTGCCACATAGGAGAAAGCACCTCTGAAATCTTCTTTTGTATTTGTTACTCCGTCTCCTCCGTCTGTTCTTATCCTTCTTTCAGGATCGAATACCGTATTCGGAACAGCCTGTGCAATTGCAGGAGGAACATCCATATCATCACCGTGCCAGTCATGGAGCATGCTCTGGCCTATAAGGAGATGTTTGTCCGGTTCATCAGGTAAGAATCCGGCAAGCATTTGATCTCTTGCCCATATAGTAAGACTCTTTCCCTGAAATTCTACAAATTTGACTCTTTCAGGATTCTCCATATTCACTTTTTTCATTACTGCCTGAACGTCTGCTTTATCTCTGGGACTTTCCACTGCTATGGTAAACTTTGTATCAGGTTCCATTTTTGTAAAGAGAATACCATAAGTATCAAGCATATCTCTCCTTATGGCACCGCCTGCATAGCTGCTTATCTGAAGAGCCATATTCTTGACCTGTCCGTATGTATCGGCATAAAGTTTTGTTTTCTTTGTTAAAACCTTATCTATTTCGGCACTTCTTACGTCTTTCTGATGTTTTAAAAGTAATTCTGTAAGCGGTCTTTCTGCCTCACGGCTGGAACCAAGTTCAACACTGTCCTTCTGGGCAAGAGGATCGCTTTCCTTTGTTCTCTTTGCTCCGTCGACTCTCCCTGTAGTTATGGGAAGATTTTGATTGATTTTCATACCTTGCACCCTCTCCTTTGTTGAAATTTATATAAAATTTAATCTTAATTCTAAATTCCGACAATCCCATAATATCACAAAAAATACGCTTCAGATAAAAAAATTTGTTAAAATTTTGTTAACATTTGACAATATTTTTTGAAAGATTTTAGCAGTTATCTATGAGGTAAAAATAATAAACTGTTGACCTGAATATAAATATATTAAAATTATTTCCTCCTGCTACATCCTGCCAGTTAAACACAGCAATAAATATGAATTATTAGCAGATTATCAAATAAAACTATATACTATAAAAAAATAATACTTGATTTGCATAAATTAATTTGCTATCATGTAAAAAATAAAATCAAGTATAATAATAAAAAGTCAGGTGATAATATATATGAAAATAGATAAAAATCAGACAAATTATACTCTCATGGATAACAGTAAAAAAGTAAATGTACACAGAGAACGGAATAACATGGCTGAAGATATAGATAAAAATAAAGATTATTTCCTGGAAGATAAAGAAATAGGAGATTATCTCCTAAAAAAGAATATTGTCATGGGTTCTCCTGACATTGCAGAAAATCTTCCGGAAATAGTAGGAGATTTCAAACAGGATCTTCAGAAAAAATCCCTGTCTCAAATGAAAGAATATCATTCTTATGAACAGGTAATAAGTGAATTAAAAGATCTCGAAGCAAAATATCCGGATCTCGCCAAAACTTTCTCTCTTGGGAAAACTGCTGAAGGCAGAGAAATTATGGCATTAAAAATAGGCAAAGATGTAAAAAGTGACAGACAGGATAAACCGGGATTTCTCATAACAGGCGGCATACATGCCTATGAATGGCCTGCCATGGAAGGACCTGCAAGAATGCCGGCAAAAATTCTTGAAAGCTACAGCACAGACGAAAAAGTAAAACACAGGGTAGACAATGCAGAGATATGGATTCTTCCTGTTCTCAATCCTGATGGCTACGAATATAGCAGAAATGAATACAGTTTCTGGAGAAAAAACAGAAGACCTGTAATGGAAAAGGATGTGCCACAGGAAATATCAGATATTGTAAAGCCTGATGAAAAAGGGGTTCTTTCCTATGGTGTAGATTTAAACAGAAATAACTATGACGGAAATCCCGAACATTTCTGGCTCTACAGATTTCCGGAAGATAATCCTGCAAGTATAAGCGATGACTCCGGTGTGGTGAGCGATGATCCCAGAAGTGATTTTTACAGAGGACCATCAGGAGCTTCAGAAAAAGAAATACAATCTGTAATCGGCCTCTGGCTCAAAAGAAAAAACATAAAAGGAATAGTTACACATCATACATACGGAAAAGATATTCTATATCCCTGGGGAGCAACCCATGATCATGTTCATAATGAGAAAGTTTATAAAGAAATAGCAGGCCGTATGGCAGACGCTATTAAAGACGATAAATATGTTGTCATGCAGTCTATAGGATATCTTCCTGCTACAGGAGATACAGATGATGTAGCCTATATAAATAACAGATTTGGCCTTACACTGGAGATGGGGGAAAGTTATCATCCACAGGGGACAGATCTGGATAAACAATGCCGTCAGGCCTATGATGCAAACATGGCATTCCTGGACTGGCTCATAGAGAATAAAGAAATAGTAATGAAAGATAATCCTCCTGTACCGGAGAAACTGGAACTTTAAAAATTATTACAGGGGCCCGGCCCCTGTAATAATTTACCCTATAAATTCCCTGAGAATAGAATTGGGGGGAACATCATCAGGTTTTACAGGCAAAAAGAGATCCAGAAATTTTAAAAGCCTCTGGCTTTCAGTATAAAAGGGGTCTTCCTTTGTAATCTTCATAAGAATTGGTTCCGCATAGGTTTTAATGACAGACAATTCATATATAAGAGCAGTATTAAACATTATATCTGCATCTTCCTGGAAAGGATATATATATTTTTCTTCGCCTTTTCTGACTGACCGCCACATATTAAGAGTGCCCTGGGGAGCCCTTCCGCGGAACCGATGATCCCTTACAATACGTCTGAGTTTTCTCGTATCTGTAGTGGATACTCTGTTATGATCATCAAGATTGAGCTGACACAGTGCCGACACATAAATTTTATATTTATTGCTCTGAGGAACTGCTTCCGTAAGTCTGTCATTCAAACAGTGTATGCCTTCCATTATGAGAAGATGTTCATCTGAAATTTTAATTTTCCTGCCGCTCTTTATACTCTTTCCGGCAGCAAAATCAAAAGACGGAAGTTCAATTTCTTCCCCGTACAAAAGACTTATAAGATGATCATTAAGCAGTTCTAGATCTACCACTTCTATGGCTTCGAAATTTCTCTCCCCGTTTTCGTCAAAAGGTATTCTGTCAACATCTATAAAATAATCATCTACTGAGATAGGAATAGGTTTCAGACCATTTACACGAAGCTGTGTGGCAAGCCTTTTGGAAAAGGTCGTTTTCCCCGATGCAGAAGGGCCTGCAATAAGGATAATCTTCAATTGATCCCTGTACTGGGTTATCATATCTGCCATTCTTGCAATCTTTTTTTCCTGAAGTGCTTCGGAAATCCTTATTATCTCACTTATTTCGCCTTTTCTGATAAAATCATTCAATGAAGAAAGAGTATCCACTCCCAGGAGGCTGACCCATTTCTGATATTCATAAAATATTCTTGCAAGTTTCCTCTGGTTTGCATATTCAGGGAGTTTATCAGGACTGAATATATCAGGATATCTCAGGATAAAACCTGGAGGACAGTAGGTAAGTTCAAATTGTTTTAAGTATCCGGTAGAAGGAACAAGATGGCCATAAAAGGTATCACTTATTCCGTCACATCTGTAGACAGGAACTCTTTTATCTTTATAATACTCCAGAAGATTGACCTTATCGACAGAACCCTGGGTTTTAAAGAGTTTTACCGCATCTTCCACACCCATTATCTTTCCCTTAAAAGGCAGATCCTCTTCCACTATTTCTTTCATAGCCTCTTCAAGTTCTTTAAGTTTCTGTTTTTTTATGGGATATATGTTTTTCATTACACAGAAGAGTCCTCTGTCAAGAGAATGGAGTATATGAAGCGGTTCACCGGGGAAAACCCTTCTGGAAGCAATCAGAAGGAGAAAAGAAAGACTATTTACATAAACCCTCAATCCTTCTGAATTGGATAAATCCAGAAATTGGACAGTGCAGTCTTCATATAATTTGTAAACAAGATCTTTTTCTTCATTGTTTACAAGAGCAGAAGTTATTATATAGGGAGATGACGATTTTAACTTATCTTTAACCTCTTCAAGAGTTATACCTTCAGGAAAAGTAAACATTTCTCCTTCAGGCTTAAGACAGATGTTTATTTCTTTACTCATTTCAAAAACCTTTCTATAAAGAGGGATTTATATGAGAATCGTGACGCGTAACGCGTGACGCGTGACGGGAGTCAGGATACCCGAACGTCGTTATGACCGGCCCGATCATAACTGTTTATAACCCTGAATTTAAAATTTATAATTATAACCTAATATTATAACAGATTATGAATCATTTTCAATAAACTTTTAGAGGAAAAGTGTAGACTAAAAATCTTTTTCACGGTATAATTATTGGCGTAACGCATTAATGCGTAATGCGCAATGTGTGATGAGTTATGCGTAATGCGTGAAATAAAAAAGAGATTGGAGCCTTAATATTTATGAAAGCCGGAGAAGTTGATCAGGGCCAGGTAATAAAAGATTTA
>DAIOEN010000031.1:0-44934 GCA_036746235.1 Vulcanimicrobiota bacterium
GATATGACTGCAGCAATACTTGCGAACAGGAGGAAAATCCCGCCTTTCGGCATGGCAGGAGGAGAACCGGGAAAATGCGGTAAGAACTATGTAGGAAAATCAGACGGATCTGTTATTGAGCTTTCAGGAACAGGGAAAGCCAATGTCAATAAAGGCGATGTTTTTGTAATTGAAACACCGGGAGGGGGAGGGTTCGGATATAACAGTAAAAGGTGATGGTTGATTTTCTTTTGCAATTGGAGTCTTTATCTTTCCTGTTCCAAACCATCCCTGCCCAAGGCATTCCTGCTCGATTCTGGCCCCACTTGCAATAGAGCCTATAGTCAAAGCTAATGCAGATGTTGCCGGGTTAATAATTTTAAAATCAGGGTTTTCTACAAGGTAAAGTGGGTAATTATCTTCAACCTCACCAATTGTTTCATATATGTCTACTGGATCTTTATTTCCAGTTGCAACAATAAAAACAACATCAGGAAAGGTAAAAGCTAATTCATCAATAAGTGCTGCAAGGGGTAATTGTCGGTGATAGTCTCTATGCCATACTTCGTTACCATTACCAAGAGAAACATTAACAATTCTTATATGATAATCAGGATTCGATAAAAAGCTTTCCACTGCATCTTTAAATTGATTTTCCAGTAGTTTCTCAGGATCATATATTGCTGAAATGTTTCCTGTAATATCATGTCTTTCTGCATACATTACTTTAGCGGAAAAAATCCAATTTGAAGATGTAAACTCTTTGTTTTCAAAACAGGTCTCAATATTACCATATGCTGCACAACCGGCGACAGCCGTACCATGTCCTGTAGTATCATGTATTTCTCTCTCACCGACTTGAAAATTATCTTCTCCTCCTACGCATTTTTCCAACATTGGATGATTTGAAATTATCCCGGAATCAATGATAAGTATTCCTGCTGCATCTTCCTTAGGTCCATTGATTTGAATTTTAGAAATGTCGGGTTTTGTGTATTCAAAAGGATTAAATTGTGTTTTGAAAGGCCTATCAGCTCTTGAAATCTCCTTGAGATTAATAATTTCATTAAATATACTTTTTGTTAATTTAGCCCTTAACAGCACAAATGTTCTGGTTATCAATGTATCTGTTATTCTAAATTTTGTCCAATCTGAATAAGTTTGTTTTAATTGATTAATAAAAGTTTCATTTTTTTGAGGGTCGGTCATTTTCCATAATTCTATATCAATAAAATCTGCTGTCTCATCAATTGGATTATCCTGCAATCCTTTTCCAATCTTTTCTTCTACGGGAATATCCTGAAAGGAATCTATTGCATTAAAAAAATCGTATTGGGGCCCTTCTTCCTGTCCATAAGTTGCTAATTTATTTTTAAATCCCATCAATTGCTCATCATCGGAAAAAACAACCCAGTAACCCTTCTTGTTTTCAGCTACTGATAAAACATGAATCCCCATTGATGATAGAGTTTTATCAAACCCTTCCGGTGAGACATCCTGATTAATTTTAATTTCATAGATTAAAGAAGGGTCTATTCTGCCGGAGAATTTATTTTTCAATTTAGAGCCTATCCGAAAAGTCATCAAATACCTTTCAGTAGTGACAATAAATATTACTTTTCGGATAGGCTCTTAAGACAGAGCCTATAGCTTTTTGCTCTGGTAGTGATGGGAGCAATATATCCACATTGCTTAATATTTCAGTATTTATCGAAGGCATTGTTGCTCCAACGGCAATCATTCTAATTGTATCTTTAAAGGATTCCTGATTGAAGTAAAATGATAAAAATCTCGAATCGACTAAATTTTCTCTGACACGAACCCTTAATAAACGTCCTGAAAACATCCAGCCGTCTTCTTTCTCATGTACAAAAGCGCATCTGTCAACAGAACCAACGCGACTAAAAACAACATCCCCTTTTTTTAAGATATATTTTTTTAGTCTTTCTTTATCTTCATCACTTACTAACGGAAGATTGGAATGAATTATTTTATTATCACCAAGATGTTCAACTGTGATAATTGGAGTTCCAACAGATTTATAATCTCTCTGATGTAACTGACTTCCAAATGGCCCGGTTTGAACATTTGCCACATCCCCCAGCTTACATTCCTTCCACTCACTCATTATCTAATCCCCACCTCATAAAAATTCAGCCTTCAATATAGTTTTACAAACAGGACATCTGAAATTATTCTCATCTATCTGTTCAAAGAGCAGTCCTGTATCCTTATCTGCAGGCTCACCATTCCGGCATGTAAACAATCGTCCTCCACAGGCAACATTTTCTATCAGTCCACAGCCACATTCAAGTAATTCTCTATCATCAGTAAACAACTCCCATTCTTCCGCCTGCTTTCTCAACCTCTGAATTTCTTTTGCTAATGGCAATATTTCGGCCATTAAAGAAGTTTTATTATTGTTTTTTTTCATATCCTTTTTCTTTGTAAAAGTCCTATATCCTATCCACTGGTTTACATTTCTTCTATTTCATCATTATCATATTTTTTGTATTCAATCATCAATCTGCTCTTTTCTGTAAATTCATGCAGTTTCTGTTTAAGCAATTCTTTTGGAATATATCTGGTAATATATTCGGCGACTTTTATGTTTGCTTTGTCCAATTGCATCAGTTCTATCTGTTCCCTATTGCCTTCTGCGCATAATATCAATCCGATTGGTTTTTCTTCGTGCTTTTCCATTTCGTATTTTTCTAACCAGTACAGATAGAGTTCCATCTGTCCTTTGTATGAGGCTTTAAATTTTCCGATTTTTAATTCAACAGCAATAAGCCTGTTTAATTTTCTATGATAGAACAATAGATCAAGATAAAAATCTTGCTCATCAATAATCATTCTCTTTTGGCGTTCAACAAAAGTAAAACCCGTTCCAAGTTCAAGAATAAATCTTTCCAACTCTTTAAGAATTGCTTTTTCAAGGTCTTTTTCCTGAAATGTATCTTTAAGATTTAAAAAGTCAAGTATATAGGGATCTCTAAAAACAAGGTCCGGTGTTAATTTATTTTCTTCTTTTAACTGTTTAATTTCCAATTTTGCCAGTTCTTCCGGTTTCTTAGAAATAGCAGTTCGTTCAAATAGCATAGAATTAATTTTTTTTCGTAAAGTTTTGACATTCCATTTTTCAATACAACACATTTGAGCGTAAAAATCTCTTTGAATCTGATCTTTTATAGGGATTAAAGCAATAAAATGGGTCCAGGTCAATTGTCGTATCAGCGATACGACAATTTTTTGTTCAGGAAAAACTTCATTAAATTGAAGCATCCGCCGCAAGTTTTTTTCCGAAAAACTATTGCCATAATCATAAACCAATTTTTCTGAGAGTGTCTTTAGAATTTTTTTTCCGTATTCTGCACGCTGATTATTCAGTATATCATCATTTATTCGTTTTCCTATATTCCAATATACCATTGTTAGTCCTGCATTTATAGTTCGACTGGTTGCAAAACGTGCTTCTTCAATTAACTGTTTTATATCGTATAAAAGTTTTGTATCTACATCTAAGCTACTTGTATTAATCTGCTTTGAAGTATTAATCTGATTATCTCCCAACTTTCTCCCAACTTTCTCCCAATTTTTTTTCAATAAATTCAACCATTCATTCCTTGCAACATCATCATGTTTTTCTAAAGTTCAGTTATTTTCAGGGTAGTCTTTAGAGTAGTCCTCAGGGTAGTTTTCAGGGTAGTTATTCCTGATGAATACCCCATTTAATTTTTATCTCCCAATTCAATTCTGGCCAGATTTTCTAATATTTGTTTATTTAACAATGCTTCCTCTTTTAACTGTTCTTCAAATTCTGCCTTCAATTGATTAAATCTTTCATTAAAATTAAAATCATCTTCATCATCAGGTAAGCCCACATATCTTCCAGGTGTGAGAACATAATCCAGTTCTTTAACTTTTTCAATAGAAGCAGAATTGCAGAAACCTTTTACATCTTCATAATTACCATTCGGATTACGCCAGTTATGGTATGTTCCGGCAATTTTTTCTATATCATCTGTTGAAAGTTCACGGGTCCTGCGGTTAATCAGGTGTCCCATGTTACGGGCATCGATAAAAAAATTTCGTCTTTTCTGTTACGAAATTTGCCGTTTTCAGGCAAAGGCATAGCTTTCCCCCTACAAATAAACCAGAGACCTGCAGGAATCTGTGTATTCAAAAATAGTTTTGAAGGCAGATTTACAATGCAATCAACCAGTCTGGCTTCAATCAATTCTTTTCTTATATCACCTTCACCGGAAGTTTTTGATGTTAAAGCACCTTTTGCCAGAACAAAACCTGCCTGACCGGCCGGATTTAAATGATAAAGGAAGTGCTGTATCCAGGCATAATTGGCATTTCCTGCAGGAGGGACACCGTATTTCCATCTGCCGTCTTTTCTCAGCAGTTCACCGCTCCAATCGCTATCATTAAAAGGCGGATTCGCAATTACATAGTCTACTTTAAGATCTTTGTGAGAGTCATTTAAAAAAGACCCCTCGTTGTTCCATTTTACCTGTGAACTGTTTATATTCTGCTGCATCGATATTTTTTCTGAGTTTATCTGCCGATTTCCAGAGTTGTTTTTCGATTGGTTCGTTTGCGCCGTTTGAATTCTTATTTTTTGACATTTCATTCTCCATTATTCTGGTTTTCTTTTTCTCTTTTTACTTAATTCTATTTTCTTGAATAGATATCCTATGGGTTTATTAATTTTTTGAGAATTTATCAATAAAAGGTATCATCTGCAGGAAACCGACAGGGCCGGCTCTCTGTCGAGAACCGGCCCTGTCAAATTACTTATAAATTTCTATCTTCTGCCTCTGTGAAAGCCTCCGCCTCCACCGCTTCCCCATGTTCTGCCTGCATGATTTATATCTCCGTCGGCACCCCTCCAGGTAGCACCTGCATGGTTTATATTACCATTCGGCCCCCACGTAGAACCTGCATGGACTACCCCGTTATCACCCCATGCCGTTGCTCCCGAATGGTTTACCCATCCATTGGAACCCCACGTGGTACCTCGGTGAACTACAGAATTACTGGTCCATCCCGTCGTACCTGCATGATAGACGGAACCATTGTAGAATGTGGAGTGATTCCATCTTGTATAAGGTGTAACATAACAGCGATCCACATCAAAACAGCGGACAATATTGGCGGAATAATAATCATAATCCAGTGCTGCACCGATAGCTATTCCTGTTGCAAGCCCCAGTCCTACCGGATAATAATCAGGATCATCGTCTACATCTACATTGACCGTAGCAGGTGGTGTTGTATTATAGGTATTATAAGTTACATTTTCAGGCTGACCTGAACCTGGCTGCTGGGAATCTACAGGCACTGTTATGGCTATGAGAGTCTTACCTGCCACATTATTACTTGTATATTGAAGGCCCATAGCCGTCAGTACAGGTAAAAAAGGTACGCATAAAATCTCGTTTTTCCCTGTGCCAACCATTCCGCCGTAGGATACATTCTCTTTTATCTGGTCTTCTGTTACACCGAAATAATATTTAAAGAAAGTAGAATCTATAAACAGAGTATTCTGATAGTTTGCCACAGTATAGGCTCCGACTGCATCATTATTTATTGCTATTCCTATCTGATCCTGCGGCACTACAAGCGAATTGTCAAATTGCATGACCTGTATGGACGCACAGGCAGGAAATATGGCCAGACACATTGTAATGATTATTAAAGAAATCATTATTTTTTTCATAATACTTAAAACCTCCTTGATGTAATTATTATTTTTCCTTCTGTGAGAGCCGCTCCTTTGCTTCTCTCATAATGGCATTATCTGCAGGAGTAAGACCCAGGTTGTCTTTAACATGGGTCTTTGCTCCTTTAGACAGAAGAAGTTCAGCCATATACATATCATTATTGTAAGCAGCTATATGAAGAGGAGTTGAACCGTTATTATCCCTTGCATTAACATCTGCTCCCTTTGAAATAAGATACTCTGCAAAAACCTGATTGCCATCAAGTACTGCAAGGTGCAGAGGTGTTATTCCGTAAAATCCTTTATTAATATCAGCTCCTTTTGCCAGGAGTAATTTCACTATTTCTTCCGGATCATCGGCATTTGCCTTTTCCAGAGCAGCTACATTACCGTAGAGAATTACCATAGAAGATACGAAGAAAGGTGTAAATCCATCTGATGTTTTGCCATTTCCCATTCTGGAAGAAAGGAAATCTGCCAGGTCTTTATTCCCTGCTGCCTTTATTTTAGCTAATACAGGCAGAACATCAGTATTTTTTTCATTTATTTTAGCGCCTTTACTCAGAAGTAAATCTATCATACCCTTATGAGAGAAATAGACTGACACATGAAGAGGCGTAAAGCCGTTTTTATTGGCACCATTGACATCCGCTCCTTTAGCGATAAGTAATTCGCCAATTTTCCTGTTCCCTGTAGCAGCAGCATATACTAAAGGAGTATTGCCCTCTTTTGTTTTACCTTCCAGAGGAGCTCCCTGTGATATAAGAAATTCAGCCATATCTCTGTTACCTCTCATAACTGCAATATGTAAAGGTGTAAAGCTCACAGGCCCTCTTTTAAGGTCGGCTCCTTTTGAAATCAATGAAAGGGTTAATTCTTTATTGCCTTTCATTACTGCCCAGCATAAATTCATTTCTGCTCCTTTAGTTATAAGCAGTTCTCCCGTTTCTTTACTTCCGTTGACAGAAGCAAAGGCTAAAGGGGTAAACCCGTCAGTATCTTCAGCATTTACATCAGCCCCTTTTGAAATAAGTATTTCTGCTATTTCTTTATTATTATGATAGGCTGCTCCATGTAAAGCTGTGTATCCATCTCTGGTTTTAATCTTTATATCTGCATTTTTTGCTATTAAAAATTTTGCTATTTCTGTATTTCCTGTGGCTATGGCCTGCTCTAAAGAGGTGGCACCGTCATTATCTTTAGCATTAATATCAGCACCTTTTGAGAGTAAAAATCCGGCCATATCTTTATTTTTTGCTATGTGGAGAGGGGTGGCGCCTTTGTTATCCCTGGCACCAATCTCAGCACCTTTTGAAAGCAAAAATCCGGCCATATCTTTATATCCCTTTTCTGATGCTATATGTAAAGGGGTTTTCCCTGCATCATTCTTTGCTTTAATATCAGCCCCTTTTGAGAGAAATAAAGCTGCCGCCTTTTTATAATCAAAGGAAACTACAATATGTAATAAACTATTTCCGTTATTATCTTTACTGTTTACATCTGCGCCTTTTGCCAGAAAAAACTCTGCCATTTCAATAGTTTTCGAGCCCAAAATCGGCGTCTTTCCTGCATTATCTTTAGCGTTTATATCTGCACCTTTTGAGAGAAGTAATTCTACTATTTCTTTTGTCCCTGCTACATGTAAAGGTGTTTCTCCGTCAATATTTTTCACCTTCACATGTGCTCCTTTTGAAAGCAGGAATTCCAGCACTTCCTTACTTCCGTTATTTGCAGCAGAAAAGAGCGGAGTAAAACCGTCATACCCCGGGGCATTAATATTTGCTCCCTTTAAAACAAGTAATTCTGCCAGAGGAAGGTCATTTAAAAATGCTGCGGCATGTAACGGAGTTTTCCCGTTCAGATATTTTGTATGTATATCTGCACCTTTATCTATCAAAAGAGTAGTTACTTCCCGCGAATCCTTTTTCAGTTCAGTCAATGGTTTTATATAGCCATGGGCAAAGGTTTCAAAAAATAATGACATAAAAAGAGGTGTAAAATTTTTATAATCCTTTGCATTTACATCTGCCCCTCTGGCAATCAGCATTTCTGCCATTTTCTTATTACCATAGTAAGATGCCATATGTAACAGAGTCATATCATTCATATATTTTTGATTGACATTCAAATCTGCCAGGTCAGGATGGAATTTCAGGATCTGTGAAAGACATTCCCTGCCTTCCAGATATTTGCCTTCCTGCCATTGTTCCAGCTGATACCCTGCACCCAGTGCAAGGGATTTATTTAATAAAGCATCTGTGAAATCGGGTTTTAATTCGATAGCTTTATTATAACAGTCAATAGATTTTAAAAGCTCTGTGACATTGTAATAAAAATTTCCCTTTTCAAGCCAGATCTGCGGATTTTTCGGATCTGTTTCCGTTGCTTTATCATAGCATTTTACAGCTTCATCGTAATTGCCCTGTTCTAACAGGGTATTCCCTTTTTTTACAAGATCTTCTGCTGTCCCGGCATTTACAGGAAGGATATTAACCAGTAAAATGAGCAACAGAATTACTAGAGATGTTTTTGGTAACATAACAAAACCTCCTTAATTGGTTTTTAATTTAAAAAATTCTATCTATGAATTATAACAGAATAATGGTGATTTAGTAAATAACACTTCAGTATATAATTCTAAAACTCGCGGCACATAAGAGAGACCTTTATCGAACCTGACCGGCAGTCCTTCCGGAACTGCCGGTTTTTACTCTGTTTTACTGCCTGGCCATGATTACTTTCAAAGCATGTTCAGGATCTTCAATATGATCTCCGCTCACATCTATAGTTACACTGTGGATAGTGCCGGTAAATTTAAATGGCGGTTCATATCTGTCACACACAGGCGACCCCAGTTCGACACCGCATACAAATCCTGCACTGAGACCGAATATGAGAGGCATGGTTATGGCAATTTCTCCCTGTCCTTCAGGTTTTCCGTCAATATAAAGTTTCCCTGTTCCCGGGGCGCCTTTACCATTCATTATATCCGCCTGACCTGTTACTTCAAACTCGAAAGATAGTCTGTGTCTTCCTTCGGGAACAGACCCTGTAGATTCTATATGGAAAAACTGGCTTCCCACATAGCTGTAAACATAGTGGAGTTTTCCGTTCTGCATGTAGAAGGAGAGACCTCCCTGTACATCTCCTGCACAGAGAATTACTCCCTCTGCTCCGCCTGAAGGAATCTCCGCGTCTGCTGTGATTGTGTAAGGCCTGTTAAATAAACCCGGGCCGGCATTTGCAGGTACCATCTGAGTTCCAGGATAGTAAGTGTAGCTCGTACGGTCTTCTGATATTTTCGGACGTTTTTCGGCAAATCTTAAAGTTCCCCTTGAATCTACAGGCAATACCTTGTATTTACCGGCCTCTACATACCATGTGGCAATCAACTCCAGCAGTTTGGGCCTGTTTTCGGAAGCAAGGTTATAATTTTCTGCAAAGTCTTTATCTATGTGATAAAGCTCCCAGCCTTTTGCATCAAGTTCTATCAGTTTATCCTTATCTATGGGGGCACCGAAGAAAGCTCCTGATTCTTTAAATGATGGTCCCGGCCACGGACACACGGCTTTCCATCCGTCATGATATATGGAGCGATGGCCCATCATTTCGAAATACTGGGTAATATGGTTTGACTGAGCCTCCGGGTCATTAATTACATGGGCAAAGCTATGGCCTTCTATGGGAGACTGTGTAACACCCTTTATGGAAGCTGGAGCTTCTATACCCAGAAGTTCCAGCACTGTAGGAACCATATCTATTGCATGGGCATACCGGGTTCTTACCTGTCCCTTCTCTTTTATACCGGCCGGCCAGTGGATAATAAAGGGATCACTTATGCCGCCCCGGTAGGTTTCACGCTTCCATCTGCGGAAAGGAGTATTTCCTGCCCATGTCCAGCCCCAGGAATAATGGTTGAATGTTTTGACTCCGCCGAGTTCATCTATCATCCTGAGATTCTCTTCCACTGTTTCCGGGATATTGTTAAAGAAATTCATCTCATTTACAGATCCTGTAGGACCTCCTTCCGAACTGGCTCCGTTATCTGATATAAACATAATGATAGTGTTATCCCACTCTTTTATTTTCTTCAGAAAATCAAAGAGGCGGCCCAGGTGATGGTCAGTATGGGTTAAAAATCCGGCATATACTTCCATCATACGGGCATAAAGTTTCTTCTCTTCTTCAGAGAGGGAGTTCCATTCCTGCACATCAGGATCATGACGGGAAAGCTCTGCATCCTGCGGGATAATGCCGAGTTCTTTCTGTCTCTTAAAGGTTTTTTCCCTGTAAACATCCCATCCGTCATCGAATTTACCTTTATATTTATCAGCCCATTCTTTCGGAACATGATGGGGGGCATGCATTGCACCGGGACAGAAATACATAAAGAATGGCTTATTCGGTGCCACTTGTTTTGAATCTGCTATAAAACTTATGGCTTTATCTGTTATATCTTCTGTGAAATGGTAACCTTCTTCCGGGGTTTTCTCCTGATGAACACTGTGATTGTCATATACCAGATCCGGATAATACTGGTTTGTGCCTCCTCCAAGGAATCCGTAGAACCTCTCAAAACCGCGCCCCAGAGGCCAGCGGTCATAGGGGCCTGCTGCAGATATCTGGTCTGACGGTGTAAGATGCCATTTTCCCAGGGCATAGGTGTTATAGCCTTTCTGGAGCAGCATCTCGGAAAGAAAGCCATTTTCGAAGGGAATATTCCCGTTTGCGCAGGGATAACCTGTAGACATTTCAGTAATACAGGACATGGCATTTGAATGATGGTTTCTTCCTGTCAGTATACAGGATCTGGTAGGAGAGCAGAGAGCAGTGGTATGCATGTTGTTAAAAAGCAGGCCTTCTGCTGCAAGACGATCTATGTTGGGAGTTTCTATGGGGCTGCCATAACACCCGAGCTGGGCAAATCCCATATCATCAATTACGATGAACAGAACATTCGGCGCACCTTCTCTGGCTCTGAGTGGTTCAGGCCATGCAGGACTCGATACATCAAAGGTTCTTCCTATGACCCCCGTAAAGGCTGTTCCCGGCTTGTACTCTTTAAGTGACATATTAAATTCTCCTTTTCTTTTTCTGGATACATGTGCGAAATATAAGCTATATCAGATAACTTTCTAAAAAGCATCAGAATTATCCTTCTATATTAAGAATTATAGTTAAGATCAGTCAGGAAATAACTACATCATAGTTACAGTTTACATCGTGACGCGTAACGCGTGACGCGAGGATGTTGATAGTTCTAACAATTTGCCGGAGTTGTTTTTCTTGCAATCCTTAGTACCGCTCCAGGTAAATTAGTAACCATTTTATCAGCTTCTGCCTGACAGGCTCTTACGAAGAAAAATAATTTGCCTTATATCATTTGTTTTACAGACGATAAATTGACCCTTATTTAATTTTTAATTCTATAGAAAAAACGAATTTTTCTTCTCCAGATCCTGCCAGGCAGAAGCTTTTTACGGATACTTTTTTACCTGTTACGGTACTTATTACCGCAGCAGGTAAATTGGTACCTAAAAAGATATGGCCTCCACTACTGTCCCTGGCCGGGCTCTGGAGGAAAAGATATGCCGTATTAAAAGAGAGTTGTAAATTATATAGACGCAAAATATTAACAGTCTGCAAAACCAGTTTGCGACACAACAGGATCATATATTTTCCGGAAGAGTCCGGCCAGGGACAGGTTTTAGAAATGGGTACGAACTTATCTGGTGCGGTAATTAGTGTCATGACAATCCATTCTGTGTTACTATCTATTCCCTTCTGTTTTTAAAATTTCCATAACCTCTTCTGCCATTCTGCCTCTTCTGAGCAATCCTGCCATTAGCTTCATAGCTCTATCAGAGTGTTTTAAAAATGCCTTAAATCCCTTGCAGAGATAATTAAGTCCTTTTTCTCCATCTTTTGTTTCTAAAAATCGATTTTTCGGACATTCTCCGTGACAGGCAAAGAGAAAATCACATTTTCGGCAGAACTGAGGCAGAGTATCCCATTTATCCCTGCCGAATTTTTTCTGTTTATCAGATGTTACAAGTTCCGCCAGAGGTGTTTTCAGTATATTTCCAAGGAAATAATCAGGTTCTACAAAATGGTCACATGAATAGAGATCCCCGTTGTGTTCCAGAGCCACACCGAGACCGCAGGCAGGGCCAAGTGTGCAGACAGTTCCTGATATTCCGAGCCATCGTGCAAGAAATCCGTCAAAATTCAGAACAAAAGTTCGGCCCACATCTTTCCTGACCCATTCATCAAAGATTTTAATCAGAAATTTTCCCCACTGTTCGGGTCTGACTGAACGGTCAGTCACACAGTTACCTTCCTGATACCCGCTTTCATTATCTCTTTCTACAACAGGAATAAACTGTATGTATCGAGCTTTGAGTTTATCCCGGAAGAAACGGTAAACCTCAAGAGGATGATCGCCGTTTTTTGAATTCACTGTACAGAGGATATTGAACTCCACCCTGTGTTTCTGTAACAGAGCGGCACCGTTCATCACCCTGTCAAAAGTCCCCTGTCCTCCCCTGTCTTTACGGTAAAAGTCATGAAGCTTCTTCGGCCCGTCCATACTCAGGCCTATAAGGAAATTGTTTTCATGAAAAAAACTGCACCATTCATCATCAAGGAGTATGCCGTTTGTCTGAAAGGTATTTTCAATCTGAGTGCCCGGTCTTGCATAGTGTTTCTGTAACTCTAAAGATTTTCTGAAAAAATCCAGCCCCATAAGAGATGGCTCTCCTCCCTGCCAGGCTACTGTTACCCTGCTCCCCCTGTGGGCTTCAAAGAGCTGCCTGATATAAGACTCGTGAACTTCATCAGACATACGGAAATTACTTCCGGGATAAAGATGTGCCTTTTTCAGGAAAAAGCAGTAGGAACAATTAAGATTACAGGAAGAACCTGCAGGTTTTACCATTAAATGAAAGGCAATCATTTTTTGTACACCTGATTTCTTTTATTTTTCATCTTTTTCTCATTTCCGAATATACGGATAATCCAGTTTACAGAGCCACGGAGCACACAATAAGGCACAATTGCCAGACAGAATGCCACAGTGAGTGTTCCCCCCGGATAAACAGTATGATAAACTATTATCTGATAGATTGTATCCATGATAACAGCAGCAATAAAAATTTTACCTGCATGCTTCCAGCCGTCTTTTAACAGATCCATCCTGTGTTCGGCACTGGAAAGAACAGTCCATAAATAGGGAGTTCTGCGATCTTTTGCATCATTAATCCCGTCAATAGTCGCAAAAATACCGGCCATAAGAGGCTGAAAGATAAAACGGAAATGAAGGGGGCCATCCAGTCTATTAAAAAGATTCTCTACTATTCTTACATATATATTGTCCACTGTTTCATTCCTTTCCCTTATTAAAATATTTCGGTGTGTGTAATAATAGTAATAAACAGGAAGAGACCCAGAAGAGTTATTATGATTCCTACAATAAAAGAAAAATTTACAGCCTTAAAACTCATATTATACAGTTCATTCAATTTCTTTACTGTGGTGAAGTACTCTATGGCGCCTGCCGTTGAAGATAATATGCCCAGGGCTATCAGAAGAAGACCAAAGTGACGGGGGCCGTGGGGTGTCATAATGGCATGTCCCGATAGTTTCATTTCAGCCTGAAGGAATTTGTAGATTGTAAAGCCAAAACTTATAAGGGACAGACCTGTACGGATCCATGCCATGAGGCTTCTGTTGGCTGCCATAACTGTTCTCTCTACAGCAAGATCTGTACGCTCAACAGCCAGTTCATTTGCTGTTTTTTGTTCTTTTTCTGCCATCACTATATTCCTTTCCTGTTCTTAATCATTGAGAATTTTTCGATCCTCTTTTTCTTCCCCTGAGATTTTAAAAGGCGGCGATGTATATTCTTTCGGAAGGTATTTCTCAGGAATTGTCGTTTTATTACCATCCCTTAAGGCCGTGTAATGAGGTGACATTATTTCGACCTGTCCTTCATTGAACTTATCCTGAATATTCTGATGGAGTTCACTGTAAATACCGCCCATGCTGTTAGGCCTGTCAGTATAGGCATTTATCTGATAACTTACATAAAAATCATCCAGACCGGTCTGATACACAAAAGGTGCAGGTTCCTTTAATATACCTTCTGTAGAAAGGGCGGCATCTATGAGGAGTTTATGAACAGTCCTCCAGGGAGCATCATAACCTATTGTAATAGTCGTATGTAGAATCAATCCCTTTTCCATGGCACAGGAACTGTAATTGGTTATATGACTTCCCAGTATCATGGCATTTGGTATGGTAATATCCACATTTTTTACTGTTCTTATACGTGTCAGATAAAGAGTTTTCTCTATAATGTCTCCAGTAACATCTCCTATCTGCACCCTGTCTCCGATACGAAAGGCATTCATATATATAAGAATAATACCTGCCATCATATTGGATACCACTGCAGTTGACCCGAGGGAAAAAAGTACTCCCAGAAAAACCGATATACCTTTAAAAGCAGGTGATTCATAGGCAGGGAAATATGGTAAAGCTATAACAACAGCCAGAGCAACAACAAGAAACCTTACAATCATGTAAGTAGGTTCTGCCCAGTCTTTATAAAAGCCGGGGAATTCTATTGTACCTTTTTCAATTTCATCGAAAATAAATTTGATAAATTTTATTATATAATATGTAATGACAACAATACATAAAATAAAAAAGAGTTTTGGGATATAGAATAAAATTTCTGCCCATATAATATGGAATACTGAAACAATATATCCCAGAAGTTTTTCTCCATAGTCTTCTGTCCATACGAAAAAACTGAACACAAGAGATAAATATATATAGGAGATTATAAGCTTAAGAATAAAAGCACATAAATTTATAACAGTAATTATAGTTCCTGAAATTTTTTCTGCCGGAATAAGAACAAGTTTCTGTATTTTAATATCGGAAATGCGGTCACCGTGCCAGGCCTTGATCTTATTATCTATTATCCTGAGAATTCTGTTCAGGACAATCATTATAATTATAAAAATAATTGTTACAATTAAAGAGAAAATAATCCCTCTCAGAACAGACTTTAAACTGCGTGCTTTTTTATATTCTGTTAAAACTTCTCTTATTCTCTGTGCACATTTTTCCGCTCCTTCCTTCTGTGTCATATTTAAAGATCTTCCATCTTCCTCTGATATTGTAACTAAAAACATATCTTTATACATAACAATGGGATTTTTACCATTATTATTTACCCTGATTTCTTCAGGTAAAAAACCAGGAATTTCTGAAACTTTTTTTAATCTGTCTACCAGAACTCTTGCCCTTTCATCAGGAGAATAGGGGCCAAGAGAGTTATTTATAGAAAAAATTTCTTCTTCATAAAACATGACAGGAACAAAATTTTTCTCACCCAGTCCTGGAATCTCTTCGCCTGAAGTCCCTTCCGGCACAGGTGAAGGTTTTACTGTCATATCTGCAGAAGTGGGGGTGGCCATGTCTTTTCCGGGAATTACTGCCGGGACAACAGGAGTTTTTACTGTCATATCTGCAGGAGGCGGTGTATCTTTAGCAGGTGTTACTGCCTGAGTGGCATTTGACTGAATAACCTCTATTGAAGTTACTGAAGGACTTATAGAAGGTGAAACTTCTGTTCCGGGAGTAGAAATTATTTTACTGGAAGCAGATTTTATATTAACAGAACTGTCTGTCTGAGCCATAACAGACGAAAGTGACAGCAATAGGATAAAAACTATTAAATATCTTATAAAAAACATATATTTCTCCTTATTAACAAATCTATCAGAAAAGTGGAGTCATAACCAGACTCTGCTTAAAATAGATAAGGCAAGACTTTTCAGACAGATTCAAAATATCTTTGTAAAAAAATTCGACTGTGTAATAAAATATGTAAAAGAAAGTTTTTACACACTTATAAATTCTTTTTATTTTCTACATATTTTTTTATCCTTCATAAGATTATAAACTTCCTTTAAAATTTATATAGCCGCAGGGATTTTCTGTCATATCAGGTAATACCGGTAAAGGGCTGTATAAAGAAAGAGAAATAATTCTTCCGTCAATCTCCAGAGCAAGTTTATTAGCTATAAAGGTTTGAATTATTTCTTCCGTTTCATTTCTTTTATCTTTATAAACTTCGAAAAGATTATCTTTTTTCGGCCCTTCATCACAGAAAAGATAAAGCTCTTTTTCAAAACCCTTTAAAAGAAAAGTCTCTTTTAGTGCTGCAGGTCTTTTATCCTCTATATGAATTTCTTCACCATTTACACTCATAGTAAGAGAAGGCTTTTCTTCAGACAAAAAGAGTTTTTTCCAGAAGAATATTTCTTTCTTCAGTTTATAAAAACCGCATCGAAGTATATTATCCAGAGGATCAGTATCTCTTTCTTTTATAGCTTCTTCTTCAAAAGAAAAAACAAAATCCCTGAGGATTTCCTCAGACAGGGGAAAAATATGGGAATAAATCCCGGCAGGTTTTACCCTGAGCCCATAATCTTCTGCAGAATTAAAATAATGGCTGTTTCTGCAGATATGAATCTGATTAAAAAGTCTTGGAGGCTGTAAATGGGTAACAAGAGGTATTATGTCCGACATTTCTTCATACCATTCATCTTTTTCTCCGGGAAAACTGTGGAGAAAATTCCACGTAGCCCACAGCCCGTACTGACGGCACCATTTTAAAAGCTGAATATTCTCATAGCTTTCAGTTCCCTTTTTAACCATGGAAAGGATTTTACTGCTTAAGGATTCTATCCCCGGCTGAATCCATATTATTCCTCCATCTTTTAAATTTTTCACATCATTTTTTTTCAGTTTTGCAGTAATTTCATAAAAAATTCTATAAGGACTTCCCATATGTATGAGTGACGGCACAAAGGTTTTAAGAAAAGAAAGATCCATCATATTATCTGTAGCAGTAAATCTGTTTACCTTATAACGGTTATATAAATATTCAAACTCTTTTAAAGCTTCTTCATAAGGTTTTCTCCTGTAGGCATGCCTTACTCCGTTATCACCGCAGAAGGTGCAGTGCTTTTTCTCTGCCCACCAGCATCCCCGGGAAGTTTCCACAGGAAGAGAAGGTATTATTATTTCCTTTAAAGAAGGACAGGAAGAAAGACTTTCAAAATAATCATCATAATCGGGATAAGGAAGACCTGACAGACTGCCTTTAACTGCTCCTGGAGGACCGGAAGGATAGCCTTTTTCTCTATGAAAAGGTGAAAATACTCCGAACGGTAATTCAGCTTCAGTAATATTTCTTCCTTTCTCCAGTATTTTATAAACAAGGGGAACTATAAGATCATCTGCTTCGCCGGAAACAACATAGTCTATCCAGGGAAAGAGCTTATGAGTGGTAAGGCCCAGGATTGTTTCACAGGCAGGGCCACCCATAAGGGTAATTATAGAAGGGTCTTTTTCATGGATAATTTTAAGAAGGGCTATGGATGGTATATGCTGGAGAAAAATAGAGGTGCAACCTGTTATGGACGGTTTTTCTCTGAGAATAATATCAGAAAGACTGTAAAGAAATTTTTTCACTTTTTTACGTAACTGCAAAAGAAAAACCCTGAGTTTTTCCTTTTCTTTATCTGATCGTTCAGGTAAAAGTTCTATGTAGGATTCTGCAGGAAGGTTCTTTTCAGGAAAGAGTATATCTGTAAAAAGCCAGTCTCCGAGAAAACGTCCCTTACCCATGTAGATAATTTGCATTACATCCATACCTGCATCTTCTGCAAAAAGAAGATTTCCGTAAATAACTTTAGATTTAATACCGCTTCTGTTAAGAAATCCTTTCAGGAGTCCTAAAGCCATAGAAGGGGTCTGTATATCTACATAGGGCATATTAACAAGGCATATATCCATAATTATTCTTCAATGAAGACAGGATAATTCTTTTTCCTGTAGTATTCGTAAATAGTTTTGCTGTTTTTAAAAGCAAGTTCAAAGTCATTATAAACATACCATGTTGCCCAGGAAGGATTGTAACCTTCATCTAAATTATAAAGGACATTTCTCTCAGGTATATCTAATAATAAATTTTTATGCTCTCCATAGGCAGGAAAAATTATTCTGTGATCTTCATCTTCAAGGGTTAAAATTTCTTTATAATTAACGATTTTCTCTCCCATTTTACCTTCTTTATATAAAGGAATAATAAGGGTGCATCTTTTAAAGGCTCTGAATATATTATCTACCTGTTCTATCGTAACAGGAGAATCAACTTCAATATTTGTATCCAGAGAAAAATTCTCTCCTGAAAAATCATAATTATATTCTGATATAATCATTATGGAGTAAAATTTAAATTTCTTTTCAATTTTTTTTATCAGGGTAATAAGGGATTTATTATCCATTATAACAGGTTTTCTACCGTAGATTTCCAGAAGTTCCCTGTGATGGGAACCCATACAGTAATCACAGCCTTCATGGGAAGCAGTACAGCCTCCTTTAGACGTTATTATCATAGGCATAGAATAGGTATTCATAGAACCTATCTGGAAAGGATTATCTTTAAGATGCCTGAAATAAGAAGGGAACCAGTCAAGATTGAATTCTAAATCTTTAAAATCTTCCTCTTTAAAGCTACAGGTTATGTCCTGTTCAAAATCCCTTCCCACAAAATTTGGGATTTCTTCTGGAGATTTTCCCGATAGAAACATCTCCAGAGGAAGCTCATTATCACCTTTTATATAGTAATCTATATTGAATCTTTCAAAGATCTTTCTGTAGCTTAAAGAAGCAAAAAGTCCTCCGAAGAGTATTTTAGAACCTCTGTTGTGTTTCTTTATAAAATCTACTATTAATACAGCTTCATATAATTCTATATACCAGTTAATTTCTATAATAAAAGTATTATATTCTTCTATATGCTCTTTACTCAGTTCAAAGCTGTATATGCCGTAAACCCTGTCAGGGCATTTGCCGAATAACCAGGCAAGAGGGGCTGAAAAACCCAGTTCATATTTTATTTTCGTACATGGTATTATGACAAGTGATTTCATAATGCCCCTGATTATAACACAAAATGTGCAGTAATACATAATAATTATTTGAGAAATGCCTTAAAGAATGATATAATAAAAGAGGAAGAATTAAAAAAGGTATCAAAAAAATCTTAATCCTTTTTTAAAAAAGAGATTACAGAAATTTCACAATGAAATTCTTAATTATAATCCCCGTAACAAAAGTAAATTACGAAACAGGTTTTTCCGCCCCTCTTGCATGGCTTTTCAGTAAACATACGGATAGAATCTCCGGCATATACAGTTTTGAGCTCACAGAAGAACATATAAAATCCTTTAATATTTTTATTATAGAACTGAACTGGTATGTAGAATTATATGAGTTTACCCTTATAGTAGATTTTATAAAAAAGCGTAATAAAGAGGCTAAAATACTCTTCGGAGGACTTTTTGCCTCCATGTTCTACAGAAAAATTTTCAAAAATTTTGATGTAGATTACTACATAAAAGGAGATAATGAGCTTCCTCTGGAGATGTTTCTAACGGGAAAATCCCCGAAAGAAATCCCAAATTTTATTGGAAGAGATTTTGAACAGGAAATTACTTATACTTTTAAAGGGGAAGATTTTAAAGATCTGGAATTTAATCTTGACTGGTTTCCTTCATATTTTAAATATATTGGAAATAATCCTTTCCCTGCAAGGGATGTGAGAGGCTATTATCTTCCTATGATAATAACATCAAAAGGTGGATGCACTGTTCCTCATGAAGGCTGTGATTACTGTATGGGTTCCCGCCATAAAGAACTTATGGAAATCTACGGTAGAAAACCTGTTATAATAGATAATAACTCTCTTATTATTCTCATAAAAAAAATTGAAAAAAAATACGACATATTTTCCATCTATGTAACTTCAGAATTTAACTATGATTTTTCAGGAGAATTTTTTAACATCACTGCCTGGATAGAAATAGACTGTCCTGTTACAGAAAAAGAGATAAAAAACATCTTCAAAGCCTTCAGGGAAGCCTATCTCCTTATACCTGTTTATGAAGAAGGGATTATGGGTGATAAAATTATTGATTATAAAAAATTACTTACCATTGAAGATGAAAAACACAGAATAAAATTTGCTGCCTACAGTTATCATACAGACATTCTCAAAGACATACCGAAAAAAAATATCTTATTTAACCTTGACACAATCTTCGCCCCTGCCTGGGCACACTGGGATGTTTATACAGATTTCGATCTTGCTTTCAAAAACAGCAGAACTACTTATGAGTACTACAGAAAAAAAGGATTCTGTGTATTTTATGAAAGTTAGAAAGGATTTTACTTATTTTACATAGAAGTTAATAAAAAATTTCAAATGGAGAAATAATTATGAATCCAAAAGATTATTACAGAAAAGAAGCACTGGAAAGCCTCTCCTCCCCGGAACAGATAGATAAAGTCATTGTAGTTACCGATACAAGAGGATGGATGTCTCTTATAGCTATTATAGCAATACTGGTAGTTTTTATTTACTGGTCTATATACGGATATATTACTGATACAGTAAATGGAGAAGGTATACTCATCAATAAAGGCGGAAGATACGGCGTTTTTACTCTGGAGCCAGGTATAGTTAATGAGATAAAGATAAATTTATATGATAAAGTAAAAGAAGGACAGGAACTGATTGTAATGTCTCAACCTAAAACAGAATATGAAATTCAATATAGAGAAGGGGAACTTCAGGTTTTAAAGGGATATATGGATCCTTCGGAAAAAGAAAAAATGAAAATTAAAGAGCTGGAATATAATATTTCACAGATCAAACAGAAATATGAACTGTCCCGTGTGTTAAAAAGCCCAATAGATGGTACAGTAACATCCATACTTGTAGCAGATAAAGGAGATCCTGTAGAAGAAAATACATCTATAGTAACAGTAGAACCGGAGGGGCCCCTTTCTGTAACAGCATATCTCCCGCTGAATTCTGCAAAAAATATTAAACCAGGTATGAAGGTTAATATATCTCCTTCTACGGTAAAACAGGAAGAATATGGTCTTATGGAAGGCGCTGTTACTTTCGTAAGATCCTATCCATCTGATAAAGAGAGGATGCTTTTAGTCCTGAAAAACTACTCTCTCGTAGAATTATTTTCTAAATACTTTCCTGCTGTAGAAATTGATATAAATCTTGAAGAAGATCCAAACACGGTAAGCAAATATAAATGGACATCATTAAGAGGCCCGGATATTCAGCTTTCAAGCGGTACACTCTGTAATGTTACTGTTATAACAAGAGAAACCCACCCGATAGAACTCATTTTTCCCGGGGATATGAATAAATGAACCAGACAATTGATAAAGAAATTCTAAAAAAAATAAAGAAAAACCGTGTCAGAACTCCCACTGTTCTTCAGATGGAAGCAGTGGAATGCGGCGCCGCTGCACTCGCTATAATACTGGCCCATTATGGAAGGTATGAACCTCTTGAAAAATTAAGGCTTGACTGCGGAGTTTCAAGAGATGGCAGTAAGGCAGGAAATATTGTAAGAGCTGCCACAAAGTATGGACTCATAGCACAGGGATACAGAAGAGAAATTAAAGAACTCGGAGAAGACAGTGTTCCCTTTATAGCTTTCTGGAATTTCAATCATTTCATCGTAATTGAAGGTATCACTGAAAAATGTGTATATATAAATGATCCAGCATCAGGCCCCAGAAAAATATCCCTGGAAGAATTCAATAAATCTTTTACGGGAGTTATAATTACTTTTAAGACGGGCCCTGATTTTAAAAAGGGCGGAGAAAAACCTTCTATTTATAAATCCCTTCACAGACGCCTTAAAGGTTCCAGACTGGAACTTTTATATGTGCTTATAACAGGATTATGCCTTGTCCTTCCCGGCTTTATAATTCCCATATTTACAAAAACCTTTGTGGACGACTATTTAATATATAAGATGGATTATATTATAGGCCCCCTTGTGAGCGGAATAATAGTAACTGCCCTCATAAGAGGTGTTCTCATATGGCTCCAGAGTTATTCTCTTCTGAGACTGAAAGCAAAACTATCCCTGTCTGATTCCAGCCAGTTTTTATGGCATGTATTGAGGCTCCCTGTAGAATTTTTCAATCAGAGATATGCAGGAGATATAAGTTCAAGAGTTTCTATAAATGACAGAGTGGCCACTCTTCTTTCCAGGCAGCTTACAGGAAGTATTTTAAATGCCATTATGGTCATATTTTATCTCTATATTCTTTTAAGTTACAGTGTATTTCTTACTTCTATCGGTATTTTTATTGTATTTTTAAATATTCTGGCCCTTAAACTTATTTCCAGAAAAAGGGTAGACGGGAATAAGAGCCTTCAGCAGGACAGGGGTAAACTTACAGGCACATCCATATCAGGTATAAATATGATTGAAACCCTTAAAGCAAGCGGAACAGAAAATGACTTCTTTTCCAAATGGGCAGGTTATTTTGCAAAGGTGGTTAACAGAGAACAGGAACTGAATACTTACAGTCAATTTCTTTCAGTTATCCCTTCTTTTCTCTCATCATTAAATAATATAGCCATACTTTATTTCGGAAGTTTTATGGTAATGAAAGGAACTATGTCTGCAGGAAGTCTTGTGGCCTATCAGAGTCTTATGGGCTTTTTTATAACCCCCATAAATAACCTTGTCAATCTCGGAAGCACTCTTCAGGAAGTGGAAAGTGATTTAAACAGGCTCGATGATGTTTTAAAATATGAAACTGACAGCAGAACAGGCAAAATAAATAATCAGGAAGAGGATACCTTTAAATTAAAGGGAAAAGTGGAATTAAAAAATATAACCTTCGGATACAGTCCTGTTTCTCCCCCTCTGATTGAAAATTTTAATCTCACCTTAAATCCAGGGTCGAGAGTCGCCCTTGTGGGAACTTCTGGGAGCGGTAAATCCACAATAGGAAAGATTATCTGCGGCCTTTATAAACCATGGAGCGGAGAAATACTTTTTGACGGCACAGGTGTAGATGAAATAGAGCCGAGAGTTTTACACAACAGTCTTGCCATGGTTGATCAATCTATTATGTTATTTGAAGGAACGATAAAAGAAAATATAAGTATGTGGGATAATACAATGGATGAAGAAAATATAGTGAAGGCAGCTATTGATTCATCCATTCACGATGATATAACAGCAAGAGAGAAAGGATATGAAAGCTTTATAGAAGAAGGAGGAAGGAATTTCAGCGGCGGCCAGGCTCAGAGAATTGAAATAGCCAGAAGCCTTTCCATTAATCCTACAATACTTGTACTTGACGAAGCAACAAGCGCTCTTGATTCTCTTACGGAAGAAATTATAGACAGAAACCTTAGAAAAAGAGGATGCACCCAGATAATAATAGCCCATAGATTGAGTACCATTAAAGACTGTGATGAAATAATAGTTCTCAAATCCGGCCAGGTAATTCAGAGAGGGACCCATGAAAAACTTAAAGATCTGGAAGGCCCCTACAGAGAACTCATTCAATTATATTAATAAAGAGGTAATATTAAGTGTCGGACATAGAAGAATTAACTTTAGCAGGAGAAATTATAGTAACAGAAGGAAACAGACCTTTCACAACAGTAGAGTCTGAATTTATCTGGATAGTTAAAGAAGGAAGAGTTAATCTTTACTGTGTGAATAATGAAGGAGAACCGGGGCGCAGATATTATTTCTGTACTATGGAAAAAAATGATTGTTTCATAGGGGGAATTTCTTATGAAAAATACTGTATTTTATGTTCAGGAGAGCCCGGTACAGAGATTTTAAAGCTCAGGCTGGAAGATCTGAGAGATAAATTATCTTTTTATATTGATAAATGGATAAATTTTATTACAAAAAAAATAAATTATAAAGTGCCAAAAAATACTAAATTACTTGTAGAAAACCATAATATTGAAATTGAAAAAAATGAAACCTTCTCATCTATGGATAAAGTCCTATGGGTAAAACATGTTGAAGGTTCTTCTTCCTTTCTTGAAAGAGAAGACCTTTACCATGTAAAGGAAGATTTCTTTTTTCCTATATCAGAGTACAGCTATCTCACAGCAAAAGATAAAAGCAGAATAAAGATCTTAACTACAGAAGAGTATCTGAAGGAAAGTGATGGGAAAGTAGATCTTTCCATATTTAACACTACCGCAGGAAAACTTATCAAAATGCAACTTGACCTGGCCTGCGAAAAAGAGGAGAAAAAACTGAAAGAAAAAAAATCTAACGAAGCTTTTCAGTTCAGGAAGAGCATAGAGAAAATAGCTTCATCTATAGAATGTAAAACTGAGGCTCTTTCAGATAAAGTTGAGAAAAAGGATTTTACTTTTGAGGCATGCAGGATAGTAGGGGAAAATCTTGGAATAAAAATAAAAGAACCTCTGGCTGAAACAGAAGAAAATAGATTTTACAGCTATATTTATATGATAACAAAAGCTTCAAAAATAAGGCTCAGAAAGGTTACACTCGATGATAAATGGTGGCAGAAAGACAGCGGTCCTCTTCTGGGTTTTTTAAAAAATAATGATTCCCCTGTAGCCCTTATACCGTCTTCTCTGAGAAGTTATAATATTATTGATCCTGCGACAGATAAAAAAACTGTAGTTACAGAAGAAACATCGTCTTCTCTTCATAATACTGCCTATATTTTTTATAAACCACTCCCTGAAAAAAAACTCACCTTTTTTGATATTCTGCAATTTGCTTTTCCACGTTATAAAAATGAAATTTTAAGATTTATTCCACTTGGTATTGTTATAGGTTTACTCGGAATGTTTTTCCCTGTAGCTACAGGTTTATTTTTTGACAAAATAATACCACAGGCAAAATATCATATGCCGGGACAGCTTGCACTGGCACTTCTGGTAAGTTCCTTTTCAGTGGCAATTTTTCAGATACTCCAGAGTATTGTCCTTATACGTATGGACGGAAAGATGAAGGAACCTGTTCAATCTGCCATATGGGATAGAATTTTGTCCCTTCCATGTTCATTTTTCCGGCAATTTTCTTCCGGTGATCTTGCTTCCCGCTCCCTTGGTATTGATTTTATTTCCAGCCAGCTTTTCACAGGACTTGTTTTTCCTTCCATACTGGGAGCAATATATGCTTTCTTTAACTTTATTTTACTCTTCAGATATGATACAGAACTTGCCATTATTGCCAGCGGTTCATCATTGATTCTTGTCATTGCTATAAGTTTTTTAAGTTATCTTCAGATTTCCTATCAGAGAAAACTGGCAAAACTTCAGGGTAAAATCTCCGGTTTTATTTATCAGGTTATAGCTGGAATTCCAAAGATTAAAGTTTCCGGTTCTGAAATTATGGCTTTCAGTAAATGGGCTGAAAAATTCAGTCTCCAGAACAATTATTCTTTCAAAATAGGAAACGTGAATAATATTCTTTCTGTCTTTAACTCTATGATGCCTTTAATTATGTCAGCTATAATCTTTACGAATATATCCTCAAGAGGAAGTGATACAGGGAACACCATTCTTACATCAGGTTCTTTTCTGGCTTTCAATGCAGCATTTACATCTTTTACCGGCGCCATAATGCAGCTTGGCTCATCAATAGCATCTCTTATGAATGTTGTACCCACTCTGGAAAGGTTAAAACCTGTATTTGAAACTATGCCTGAGGTAAATGAAAACAAGATAATTCCAGGTGAATTAACAGGTGAAATAGATGTAAAACATGTTTCTTTTCGTTATAATAAAGATGGGAATTTTGTAGTGAAAGATGTGTCCTTTCATATAAATCCGGGAGAATTTGTTGCCTTTGTAGGGCCTTCCGGATCGGGGAAATCTACAATTTTCAGGCTTCTCCTGGGCTTTGAAGCACCTGATACCGGTTCTATATATTACAACGGCCAGAATATTTCAGACCTTGATATAGAATTCTTAAGACGCCAGATAGGTGTGGTCATTCAGAGCAGTAAACTTATGACAGGAGAAATTTACTATAATATTACAGGTTCTTCTCTCCTTACCATAGATGATGCATGGGAAGCTTCCCGTATGGCAGGTATTGAAGAAGACATAAAAGCTATGCCTATGGGTATGTATACCTTTATAAGTGAAGGTGCAGGAACTTTCTCAGGAGGTCAGAAACAGAGACTTCTTGTAGCAAGAGCCCTTGTTAAAAAGCCCGGAATAATACTTTTTGATGAAGCTACAAGCGCTCTTGACAATAAATCCCAGGGGATTATTACAGAAAGTCTCAACAAATCAAAAGCCACAAGGATAGTCATAGCTCACAGGCTCAGTACTGTAATAAAAGCAGACAGGATTTATGTAATCTCAGGAGGACAGATAGTTCAGGAAGGCAACTATGAAAAACTGATGAAAGTGGAAGGGCCTTTTAAAGATATGGCAAAAAGGCAGCTGGCTTAAATTATGGCTAAAATAGACATTTCTCTTGTGAATATGCCGAATTTTCCTGTTATTTATCCATCACTTTCTCTGAGTCTTCTTAAATCCATACTCAGAGAAGGCGGTATTAAAAATAAAATCATTTACGGAAACCTTCTTTTCAGGGATATCTGCGGAGATGACCTTGCCAGAAGCACAAACAAAAGAAGGAAGAATTTTCTCATAGAATGGCTTTTCAGCCAGTATCTGTGGCCGGAACAGGAGGATAATATTGGCTGTTATACAGAGTTTTTACAAAAAATAGATCCTCCTGCGAGCCAGACATCATCATCTAAAATCAGGGAATGTCTGGCTGATTTTCGTGACAGAATCAGAAAATTCGTTCCTTCACTTGCAGAAAGGATTCTTTCCGATGAACCGGATATAGTAGCATGTACATGTCTTGCCACACAGTATTTTCCTTCTCTTGCTATATTAAAGGCTGTTCATAACCTCGCTCCCCGGGTTATTACTCTTATGGGAGGGCCTTCCTTTGAGGTTCCTGTAGCTGTTGCTACTCATAAAAGCTTCTCCTTTATAGATTATATTGTTCTCGGAGAAGGTGATGACCTGATAAAACCTCTTGTTACTTCCATGCTGGAAAAAGGAAGGTATATAACAGAAGAAGAACTGCCTGAAGGAGTAATAGGACCTGTTCACAGAAATAATGAATATAATAACATGGAAAAAATAAAGGTTATTCTTAAAAATTCTCTCAACGATCTCCCAGTTCCTGATTATGATGATTATTTTGATACAATTTCTTCTCTTAAGGCTACAAAAGATCTGTATATTCCCGTATTGCATTTTGAGAGCAGCCGCGGTTGCTGGTGGGGAGAAAAGATAAAATGCACCTTCTGCGGTGAAAATAATTTAAGGCAAAAATACAGAAAAAAATCAGCAGAAAAAATTCTTGCTGAATTGAAAACTGTGAGTGAAAAATACAAAGTAACCTATTTTGCTGCAAGTGATTCTATTATGGATAGAGAGTATTTTAAAACACTTTTTCCTGAACTCATAAAACAGAAAAGTCCCTATAAATTCTTCTATCAATGCAGAACCACTCTGACGAAAGAAGAAATAAAGATTCTATCCGATGCGGGAGTGGAAAGACTTGAGCCGGGGATAGAATCTCTTCACAGTAAAATATTGAAACTTATGAATAAAGGCATAGAAACCTGGCAGAATATTCAATTTCTAAAATGGTGTCTCTATTACGGAGTAAATACAGTATGGCCTTTCCTTTACGGTCTTCCCGGAGAAAAAGATGAATGGTATGAAGAAATGGCGGAACTTATGCCTCTTCTATATCACCTCTCTCCGCCTCTCCATGGAAATTCAATTCACTTCTGCCGTAACAGTATTTATTTCGAGAGAGCAGAAGAATATGGATTAAAAATAATACCTGAAGAAATATATATTCATTTTCTCCCTCTTCCGGAATATATCATAAAAGATATGGCTTATTATTTTATTGATGAATATGAAAGGGAAAGAAAAGAAGATGATATGGATAGCTTTTATCATCAGGGCAGAGAATCTGTAAAAAAAGAGATAGTTAAATGGCATGAACTCTTCTGGACATATAAGAGGCCAGTTCTGGAAATGACCTTTTTTCAAAATAGCCTGGAAATTAAAGATACAAGACCATGTGCGGTGAAAAATTCCTTTATTCTGAAAAATCTGGCAAAAGAGATATATATAGCCTGTGATACTGCTCCTCTTAAAGAAAGTCTCTTGAAAAACTTTGAAGAAAAATCTTTCACCAGGGAAGAAATACTTAATATCATAAAGGAACTTATTAACTGGAAATTAATGGTATTTATAGATAACAGACTCATTTCTCTGTCCGTAGAAAAGCCTCTCAGAATAATGCCGCAAAAAGGTATGAGCTTCAAAAAATCATAGATAATATTTCTTCTAAAAACCTGTCCAATTATATTAAAATCTATAACATTAACAAATTTCTCATATTTTTCAAAAAGGATCGTAAAATAAAATTTTTTATAAAAATTTAATATCACCAGAAGGGAAAACTTATTTTTTGTAGAATTTTTGAATGTTTGTTATAGAAAAAAATAGGGGTAAAATTTTGCAGGGGAGGGTAAATATTATGTCATTGGAATCAGCAAGAGCCTACGTGGCAAAACTTAAATCAGATGGTGAATTCAGAGATAAAATAGGGAAAGCAAAAAGGGAAGAAAGATCACATTTAATAAAAGAAGCAGGGTTTGATTTTACACCTGAAGAAGTCAACAAAGTAAAAGGAGAACTCTCTGTAGACGATCTGGACAATGTAGCAGGAGGAAGCAGTCCCGGTTGCTGGATAGACGGACACTGCGGACAGACCCATGAAAGTGCTTCCCCTGAAGTATTACAGGAAAGTGTAGAAGTAGTAGAAGCAGCAGTAGGGTAAAAAAATAGTTAATAAATTAATTAAGTCGGGGAATGAAATCTGTAAAAAAGTTTATTCCTCGATTATATATTTTAAAGAGATTATTATCTATGAACAGAAACATTTGTTTCGTTACTATGCCTGATTTTTCTTTCCGTGTTCCTTCTTTATCTTTAAGCCTCCTCAAGGCAATACTTAAAAGGTCAGGCATCAGTAGTGAAATTTTTTATGGTCCCCTCATCTTCAGAGAATATTGTAACAGTGAACTTTTACAGATAATTTCGGAAGAAAACAGGGTTATAAAGAGATACATGATAGAGTGGCTTTTCTCCTATCCCCTCTTTCCTGAACAGGAAGATACCATGGAATGGTATATAGATTTTTTGCATAGAACAGACCTGCCGTCCAGAAATCTGGAAGATTCAAAAATCAAGGAAATGTTCTTAGATTTTCGCAGCAGAATGTTAAAATTTCTTTCAGAATCTGCAGAAAAAATACTTCTTTCTAATCCCTCCATAGTTGGCTGTACATGTCTTGGAACACAGTATTTCCCGTCTCTTGCCATATTAAAAACCATTCATAATATAGCCCCTGAGGTTATTACACTTATGGGAGGACCTTTTTTCGAGCCTGTTACGGCCATTGAAACTCACAGGACTTTCTCCTGGATAGATTATATTGTTCTCGGAGAAGCAGATGACATTATATCTCCTCTTGTTACTTCCATAATGGAAAAAGGGAGAAATATGACAGAAGAAGAAGTGCCTGAAGGAGTAATAGGACCTGTCTATAGAAATAAAGGCTATAATGAAAAAAAAGTGAAAGTCCTGATAAAAGAATCTCTTGAAGATTTACCCCTTCCTGATTATACTGATTTCTTTAAAACTCTTTCAAAACTTTCTTCCACAAAAAACCTTTATCCTGCTTTATTATGTTTTGAAAGTTCAAGAGGCTGTTTTCGTGGTGAAAAAGTAAAATGCACCTTCTGCGGAGAAAATAACTCAAGACAGAAGTACAGACAAAAATCTGCTGCCATGGTTCTGGAGGAATTTAAATTATTAAAGGAACATTACGGAATATCTTTCTTTTCTTCCAATGATTCTGTTCTTTCTGTGGATTACTTTAAAACTCTTTTTCCGGAACTTATTAAAACAGGAAGTCCCTATGAACTATTTTATCAGACAAGACCGGATCTAACTATGTCTCAGATAAAAATCCTTTCAGATGCCGGAGTAAACAGAATTCAGCCCGGAATAGAATCACTTGACACAGGGGTTTTAAAACTTATGAAGAAAGGAGTAGAATCCTGGAAGAATATACAGCTTCTGAAAGGTTGTCTTTATTACGGCATCCATACGGCATGGCCCTATCTTTATGGTTTCCCCGGAGAACAGGATCTATGGTATGAAGAGACGGTATCTGTGGTACAGATGATATTTCATCTCTGCCCTCCTTTTAATATACAGCCTGTCCATTTCTGCCGTAACAGTATTTATTTCGAAGAGGAAGAAAAATACGATCTTAAGATAAAACCTGACAGTATATATTCCCATATTCTGCCTCTTCCGGAAGAAACCATAAGAAATATAGCCTGTTATTTTTCCGATCTCCACAGCCTTGAACGGAGAAAGGATGATCTGGAAAGTTTATATAACACAGGATTAAACTCATTAAAAAAAGAAATAAAAAAATGGGATGATTTATTCTGGTCTACAGAAAGGCCTTTATTAGAAATGTCTGTAATGGAAGACAGGCTGGAGATTAAGGATACAAGGCCCTGTGCGGTAAAAGAGTTTCATATCTTTACCAATCTTTTTTATGACCTCTATCTTTACTGTGATGAAGCTCCTCTGAAAATAAATGTTATGAAAAATTTTAAAGAAAAAGGCTTTACTGAAGATACGATCGAATCTGTCATAAAAACACTTCTCTGCCGGAAAGTGATGATAGACAGAGATGGCAGGTTAATTTCTCTTGCAGTAAAGAAACCATTGAGAATAATGGCTGATAAAAAAGTAATTTTCCTGAAATATACCGGTCAGAAAGATTTGATACGTCACGAGGGGCACATGTTATGACTGATAATGTTTCTTTTGTTTATATGCCTCTTATGACCTTCTGTTATCCTTCCATATCTCTCGGACTCTTTAAAGCAATTCTTAAAAGAGATGGCATTTCCAGTAAAGTATTTTATCCCAATATATTATTTTCTGAAGAAATACTTCTACCTGCAGTTCAGGAACTCTTCGGAAATAAAGAAAATTTCTTCATAGAACCTCTTTTTAAAATAGAAGATTTTCTTGGTAATAAACATAAAATAAATTTTCTTCTTTCCTATGTTCAGGGAAAGTTTCTATCAGAATGGCTGTTTGCACCTCTTGTATTCTCTGACTGTAAAGATAATACTGAATGGTATATAGAATATCTCTCATGTGATGAAAATTTTCGCAGAATGAATAAGGAGAAATTACACCATATCCTTCTGGAACTCAGAGAAAATTCTGAAAAGTTTCTCTTAAAAATTACAGAGGAGATCATCCGGTCTGAACCTTCCATAGTGGCTTCTTCCTGCATGAGCCAGCAGTATATGCCTTCTCTTGCTTTATTTAAAAAAATTAAAGATTTAAATCCTGAAATTATTACTCTTATGGGAGGCCCACACTGTGATAGCCCGGCAGGTCTTACAACTCATAAAATATGTCCCTGTGTAGATTATGTTGTTTCAGGAGAAGCAGATAATATTATTTCACCTTTAGTTGCTTCCATCTTAGATAAAAAGAAACATGTAAATAAAAAAGACCTTCATCAGGGGGTTTTTGCTCCGATACATCGTAAAGAAGGCTATCCTGACAGATTGAGAACAGTATCTCCTCCTTCCCTGGAAGAACTGCCTGTCCCTGATTATGATGATTATTTTAATATTATTAAAACCATGCCGGAATTAGGGAAACTTGCAGAGCCGGTTTTACCTCTGGAAGGCTCCAGAGGATGCTGGTGGGGAGAGAAAAAACCCTGTAAATTCTGCTCTATTTATCCTCCTTCAGCCATATACAGAAGTAAATCTGGCGGAAAAATCCTTTCAGAAATGGAATTTTTAGACAACCGTTACAAAGCCTATGCTTTTATAACAACAGACAGAATTATAGATATGAATTTTTTTAATACCCTTATTCCTGAACTTATAAAACGGGGAAGCCCTTACAGGATTTTTTATGAAGTCTATCCTGCCATTAACCGTGAACAGATAAAACTCCTGTGTAATGCCGGTATAAAGTGGATAATGACCGGTATGGAATCACTTCACAGTGAAATACTTAAACTTATTAATAAAGGTCTTAAAGCATGGCAGAATATTAATTTTCTGAAATGGTGTATTTATTACAGACTTAATGTGGGATGGAACTTTCTCTATGATATACCGGGAGCAAAGGATATATGGTATGAGGAAACGGCAAAAATCATTCCTCTTCTGACTCATCTTATTCCTCCGGCTCATATTACTCCCATTCATTTTGAAAAAGGAACTGTTTATCATAATAATCCTGATGAATATGGACTGTCGCTAAAAGCTTCTCAGGCTTATTACAGTATTTTCCCTTTTTCAGAGGATGTGATAAAAGATATAGCCTTTTATTTTGTAGATGAAAGACAGGTAGACAGGCAAAATGACGAAATGGATGATCTGCTTAATTACGGGTTGAATATGGCAAAAAAAGAAATCCGCCGATGGCAGAAACTTTCTCTGGATGATAAGAAACCTGTGTTAAAAATGACTGAAAAGGGAAAAAGCTTATTTATTGAAGATACAAGACCCTGTGCAGTTAAAGCTTCTTTTATCCTGGAAGGTCTTCTCAGAGATATTTACCTGGCCTGTGAAGAAATTCCACTGAAAGATAATATTATAAAAGTCTTTAAAGACATCGGCGTAAAGGATACAGAATTTATAAAGGCTCTTGAAAAACTTTTTGAATGGAAATTAATAATAGAAATCGATGACAGATTGCTTTCTCTTGCAATCAGAGACAACCGGGAGGATAATAAAAATGGACAATAACATAAATATATGTCTTATTAGTATGCCGTCTATAATAATCAATTATCCGTCAATGGCTCTGGGACTTATAAAGGGAATACTCAACAGAGACGGATTTAAAAGCAGAGTAATTTATGCAAACTTTTTATATACAGAAGAGCTTCTTGTATATCTTAATAAAAGAATTGACGGAAATATAAATGAATTTTTACTGGAAGAACTGCCTTCCGATCATGCTTTTTTTAAAAACCGGAGACAGTATCTATTTGATTTCATAAAAAACCTTCAACTGAACTATCTGGGAGATTGCCTCTTTTCTTCTTTTATTTTTCCATGCAGTTATGAAGAGAATATAGACTGGTATATAGAAAATATAATGAAACATAAAGTTTTCAAATTTAAACCTGAGAAATTACAGGATATATTCTCAGATTTTTATAAGATTACAGAAAGATTTATATCAGAACTCACAGAGGAAATACTGAAAGATAATCCTGTTATAGCAGGGTGTTCCTGTATCAATTCCCAGTATATACCATCTATTGCAATACTTAAAATAATAAAAGAAAAAAGGCCGGAAGTTATTACCATAATAGGAGGCTCTCAGTTTGATTATGCCTCAGGTATTGTAACCCATAAAAGTTTTCCATGGATAGACTATATTGTAACAGGTGAAGCAGATGATCTTATTTCTCCTTTCTTTACTTCTCTTATAACAAAAAACACAGAAGAAGTAAAATTTCATCCTTCTATAATTACCCCTGGCCATAGAAAGAATGGCTATCCGGAACGTGAGTACATCCATATTACTCCTGAAGATTCCTTTAAAAAACTCCCTCCCCCTGATTATGATGACTACTTTGACTTATATAAGAGATTAAATTACATGAAGGATGTAACCTATCTCTATCTGCCTTTTGAAAGTACAAGGGGATGCTGGTGGGGTCAGAAAAAATCCTGTACTTTCTGCAGTGTTATAGGGGTAAAACAGAAATACAGAAGAAAATCTGCAGAAAAAGTTCTGGAAGATCTCAAATTTTTGGCTGAAAAATATGGAGTTAATGACCTGCTTTCCATAGACAGTATTATGGACAGAAGTTATTATGACACTTTTATTCCGGAACTTATAAAAATGGGCAGTCCTTATAATATTTACTATGAAGTAAAGGCAAATCTTACAAAAAACCAGATAAAACTTTTCAGACAGGCAGGTATAAACTGTATACAGCCAGGTATAGAATCCCTTCACAGCAAAGCACTAAAACTTATTAATAAAGGTTTAAAAGCATGGCAGGCTATTTATTTATTGAAATGGTCTTTTTATTACGGTATTTCTGTTAAATGGAATTTTCTACATAATATACCTGAAGATAAAGATTCATGGTATGAAGAAATGGCAAAATTCGTGCCTTTACTGGTACATTTTGAACCTCCTACAGGTATTGTCTCCGTTATAATCGAAAGACACAGTTTTTATTATGATAATGCAGAAAAATATGGCTTAAAATTGCGGATCCCATCTCCTTATAAGCAATTTTTCAAACTTCCGGAAGAAACTGTAAAACAACTTGTTTTTACTTTTTCAGACGAAGGATATAAAGAAAAATTAGAAGATGACATGTACGATTTGTTACACATGGGCTTACTTTCCGTAAAAAGAGAACTGGTAAAATGGAAAGAACTTCATAAAGCAGAAAAAAAACCTCTGTTAAAAATGAAGGTTTCCGATGACAGAATAGAAATAGAAGATACTCGCCCCTGTGCTGTTCGGCAATCTTTTCTGCTCTGCGGCATAGATAAAGATGTATATCTTGCCTGTGAAGAAGGACCTTTAATAAAAGATATTATTAAAATTTCTAATGACGAAGATAGTATTAAAGAGAGTATAAAAAAAATGACAGAATGGAAATTGCTCCTGAATATTGACAGCAGATTACTTTCCCTTGCTATAGAAGAACCTCTCAGACCTCTTCCTGAAAAAGAAGATTTACTTTTTTTCAAAAAAGGTGCTTATGAAAGATAAACCTGATGTATATTTTATTAAATGGAAAGAGAAAACGATGAAATGAACGATCTCAGTTGACGGAAGGTTTTTATCTCTTGCTTTGAGAGCCTCCCGTAGTTTTTAATGCTGAGCATTGAGTTGCTGACATTCTCCCCGGTAGATAATGGGGTTTGACACAAAATAGTTCCTTATAGTGTCACTATATATATCTATAAGCTAATAGATTATTTATATATACACTGTTATAATAAATAATGTGTTTTCAAGAGAAAAAATGAAAAAAATAGGAGGGATATTCATGAAAAGTCTTTTACTCTGTCTTTTAATTATAATAATTATCACATCTGGCTGCGGCGATGATCCTGTAATTACCACTCCATCTGTTACAACAGATTTCTCAGGAGAATGGATCGGTTACGATTGCATCGGTTTATATGAAACTCAACCTGATATGCCCGATGATACATGCTATCTTAATGTAACCCAGCATGGAACTTCTGTTTCAGGAGAAGTATATTTTTCAAGTCCAGATCTTTCTACAAAGACTGATTTTACCGGTGAGGTAATTGGAAATGAAATGTATATTTCTTTTAAAGATCCTCTTAAAGGCCATACTGTAGAATTTAATATGATCTATAATAAAATTATTAATTCTTCCGATACTGGCAGTGATAACAGTTCTATTTATTCAACATGGAAAAACACTACTATCGGAGCTTCCGATGATATGAGTTTTTCCCAGCTTGATCAGGAACTGGATAATCTTGATACTGGTAAAGTAAACACTTATTTTCTGGAAAAAAGAGGAGGCACGGGAAGTCCTGTCATATTTATCCATGGTATGACCGGCACCGCAGCAAACTGGGATAATAAATGGGTACCTTTCTTACAGGCCAACGGGTTTTACAGTAAACATGAAGTATGGCTCTATCAGTATGACTGGAAACAGCATATTCAGATTAACGGCACAGATCTGTTAAATAGAATAAAAAGCCAGAACTTCCAGACTCCTCCCATACTTGTAGGTCATTCTATGGGAGGTCTTGTTTCCCGTTCTTATATTTCCCAGGGAGGGAATTTTACAAAACTGGTAACACTGAGTACTCCTCATCTTGGGTCTCCTCTTGCCAATAATGTTATCCTTACCATTGGCGCTCTAAAAGGCCTTGACACTGACGGTCCTCATGATCTCTCCCCTTCATCGGATTTTATTAAATCCATAAACACCGACAGTGTAGATATAGCCAGTAGAAATAAATATTATAGCTGGGGCGCAGAAATGCATGGCCACTGGCAGGTAAGTTTAAAAGGGCTTGTATGGGTATGGGATGGTAATTATAATGACAGTTACAGCGGTGTGGCAAAATTAGGATGGGTCCTTATAAGCGGAGATAATGACGGACTTGTTCCTATAAATTCTTCTTTACTGACAGGAACAAATATCCAGCAGCCTGTTCAGAATATAGATCATTTCCAGTATCTTGATCCTTCCGCCTGCCCCGATGTAACAAATTATATACTCGATTTGTAATTTGTAAACAGTAATTGCCGGTTTTTTTATAATAGAGGAGTCACCGCTCAGGAATCGAATAAAGTTCCTGAAGAGTGATTCTTTTATCATATAGGGACAGAAAAAATGAAGAAAAAAATTGATATTTCCCTTGTTAATATGCCCTTTTATACAATAAACCATCCTTCTATATCCCTGGGGCTTCTTAAAGCAATTCTTAAAAGAGACGGCCTTTCCAGTAAGATAACATACGGGAATCTTTTAATCAGTGATTACCTGTTTCTGGAATTTTTCCGGGACCTTTTAGCTGAAAAATTTCAGGGAAAGGAAAATTTTCAGATTACAGGAAAAATATTTTTTGATCTTATGAGTAAATGGGAAAATAAATTTCTCTGCGACTGGCTCTTTGCTCCTTTAATATTTCCTGAATATAAAAACAATATTGACTGGTATATGAAATATCTCTTCAATGATAAAATATTTTTTCATAATCTGCAATCAGATAGAATAAAAAAAATGCTTTTAAATTTACAAAAAAAGGCAAAAACCTTTCTTATAAACCTTGCAGTCCATATTCTGGAAGACAGTCCTCCTGTAGTGGGATGTTCTTCCATTCACTGCCAGTATATACCTTCCCTTGCTTTACTTAAAATAATAAAAGATATAAACCCGGAAACTATTACTCTTATGGGAGGGTCTCATTTTCAACACATTACTTCTGTTACAACACATAAAACATATTCTTTTATAGATTATATCGTGTCAGGTGAGGCAGATAATATTATTTCTCCTCTGGTTTTATCTATTTTAGAAAAAGAAACGTCTCTCCTGGAAAAAGAACTTATGTCCTGTGTAACCGGACCGGAGCACAGAATAAAAGGATACCCTGAAGATGGAATTATGTCTATTAAAGAATCCTTTAAAAATCTTCCTCCTCCCGATTATGACGACTATTTTGAAACATTAAAATCACTGACTCATTTAAAATATATGATAAATCCCTCATTACTCTTCGAAGCTTCCAGAGGTTGCTGGTGGGGTGAGAAAAAACCCTGCGCTTTCTGCGGATTCAACAGAGTCGGTTACAGGTACAGGACTAAAGATGTACAGCAGGTAATATATGAGCTTGAATATCTTTCTGAAAGATATGGAATAAAAAAATTCTGTGCCACAGATATGATTATGGATATGACTTATTTTAAGTCCTTTCTTCCGGAACTCATCAGTCATGGTAATAGCTATGAAATTTTCTGTGAAGTTAAATCAAATCTCAGCCATTCACAGATAAAACTGTTAAGTGAAGCAGGCATGAAGAGTATTCAGCCCGGTATAGAAAGTCTTGACAGCAGAATTTTAAAACTGATGAATAAAGGTATAAAAGCATGGCAGAATATAATGTTTCTCAAATGGGCTATGGATTACGGTATTTATGTAAACTGGAATCTTATCTACAGCTTCCCCGGAGAAAAGGACTGCTGGTATGAAGAAATGGCAGAAATAGTTCCTTTACTTTTCCATCTTCAGCCTCCCAGGACAGTAACTCCCGTTCAATTTCTCCGTAACAGTGAATATTACGATAATTCAGAAAAATACGGCCTTTCTTTGAGACCTCACAGTTTTTATAGTGCCACCTTTCCTCTGCCGGAAGAGGTATTAAGAAATACAGTCTTTTATTTTACGGAAGACGGGCAGATAGAAAAAAAAGAGGACGAAATGTATTCTCTCTATTATAGCGGATTAATTTCACTGAAAAAAGAGATAAAAAAATGGAGGAGTCTTTTTTCATCAGATAAAAGACCTGTATTAAAAATGACTCTTCACGGAGAAAAAATAAATATTAAAGATACAAGGCCATGTGCGGTAAAGCCTTCTTTTATCCTTGAAGAAATCTACAGCGAATGTTACAGGCTGTGCAATGAAGCTTTAGAAAGAAAATCTGTTGTAGATTTACTCAGGAAAAAAGCTTTTCACGAATCTCGTATCAATCAGACTATTAAAGATCTGGTTGACTGGAAATTAATCATAGAAGTTGACGGCAGGCTTTTAGCTCTTTGTGTAACAGGAGAATACAAAGCTATTCCTCATGATCTATAGAATAATAGTTAATTTCATAACAATGTATACCATAAAGGGTAATAAACCCTTAAATTATGAAATATACTATACAGGTCCTTATATCTGAAGGTTTAAACAGGTTTTGTTGAAGTAAATAAAAAATTACTGAAGAAAACAGGAAGTGGCAAAATGAATTCCAAAATCGATATAGCTTTAGTAAATATGCCTTTCTGTGCCATTCGTTATCCCTCAATATCACTGGGACTCCTGAAGTCAATACTTAAAAGAGAAGGTATATCAGGAAAAATTTTTTATGGAAATATAATATTTACAGAAGAGGTCTTTTTAGAATTCATAAAAAAATTACTAAAAAATAAAATAAATTCTCCTAAAACTACCATTATTGAAAAAAAAGTAATAGAAAAATATAGAGAATATATCGATGTTTTTATAAGTCTTTTCCAGGGAAAATTCCTGGAAGACTGGCTTTATGGCAGGATAATTTTTCCTGACCATAAAGATATTACGGAAAGATATATAAAATTTCTGCTTACAGATAAATCTTTTCCTTTTTCCGATGAAAATAAAATCAAAGAAATATTCATTGAATTCAGGGAAAAAACAGGGATCTTTCTTAAAAAATTTTCAGAAGAAATACTTTCCTGCAAGCCTTCTATAGTCGGAATATCTGCTATTTACAGCCAGTATATACCTTCTCTGGCACTGCTTAAAACCGTTAAGGATATGTCTCCTGATGTGATTACCGTAATGGGCGGTTCACACTGTGAAACAGTAACAGGTCTTACGACACATAAAACTTTTTCTTTTGTAGATTACATTGTTTCCGGCGAAGCAGATGATATTATTTCACATCTTGCGGGAAATATATTACTCAGAGGAAGAAATATAGATAAAAAGGAACTTCCTGCCGGAGTATTTGCTCCTGTCCACAGGGACAGAGGCTATCCGGAAAAGCTTCAATGTGAGCCGAAATATAATATGTCAGGATTACCTGTGCCTGATTATGATGAGTATTTTGATACTTTAAATAACCTGAAGGAATTAAAGGGCGTAATAAAACCAACTCTCTTAATTCAGACTTCGAGAGGATGCTGGTGGGGAGTAAAAAAGAAATGTAAATTCTGTGCTGAAAATTCTCTAAATCTCACCTATAGAAGCAGACCTCCGGAAGAAGTCATTAAAGAACTTGAATTGCTTTCACTTCGTTATAACATAAGAAAATTTATGACTACTGACAGTATTCTGGATATGAATTACTTTGACACCCTTCTTCCGGCACTTATAAATTCAGGCTCTTCCTGGGAACTTTCCTATGAAACTATATCCACTTTAAACAGAGAGCAGATAAAACTTCTTAAAGAGGCAGGAATAATAAGAATACTGGCAGGTGTGGAGTCACTCCACAGTGATGTCCTATCTCTGGCCGGTAAATATGCCAGGTCATGGCAGAATATTCTCCTGCTGAAACTCTGTGACGAATATGGAATAAGGATAGTATGGTATTATATCTATGATTTTCCCGGTGAAAAAGATGAATGGCATGAAAAAACAGCACGAATTGTTCCTTTACTTTCTCATCTTCAATCTCCCAGATCTATTGTGAGGCTGTCTTTTCTTCGTAATAACGAATATTATAATAAATCTCAGGATTACGGGCTTTCCATAAAACCTCATCAGTTTTACAGACATATACTTCCTCTGTCTGAAGAAACAATTAAAAACATAGCCTTTTACTTTATTGAAGAAAAACAGATTGAAAGAGAAAAAGATGATATGTATCCATTACTTCATTCAGGTCTGGTTTCATTGAAAAAGGAAATAAAAAAATGGAAAAATCTATTTAATTCCTCTGAAAGACCTGAGCTTAAATTGACTGTTCATGGAGACAGGCTGGAAATGGAAGACAGCCGCCCATGTAGAGTGAAGTCTTCTTTTATATTTACAGGTCTTTTCAGGGAAATATATCTATACTGTGATACCGGTGTGGATAAAGGTAATATACTTAAAATTTTTAAAGAGAAAGGTTATAAGGAAGAGGAAATTATAAGTGTCATAGAAAATATTCTTTTATGGAAACTTATGATAGAAATTGATGGGAAATTGCTATCTCTTGCCGTAAGAGATGGTTCTAAAACATTACCACCTGATTTTTGAGAAACAAATTATGAACAAAACTGACATATTTCTTATAAATATGCCATATATAGAAACACGTCCGTCACTTTCTCTGGGGCTTTTAAAGGGAATATTGAAAAAAGACGGAGTCAGGGTAAAAGTAATTTATGCCAATTTACTCTTTCTTGAAAAATTCGGCTCAGACTTTTTAAAAATCCTTTTTCAGGAAAGAAGTAAATCTCTTATAGACTGGCTTTTTATGCCTTTTGTATTTCCAGCATATAAAAGATACAAGACCATGTGCATTGGAGGCTTCTTTCCTTCTTTCAGGGATTGACAGAGAGATCTATCTTGCCTGTGAGGAAGTGCCAGGAAAGCTTCTTTTAATGGAAAGATTCATAAAAAATGGCTTTAAAAAAAGTGAAATCGAGTCATCCCTTAAAAAATTAATAAGGTGGAAACTTATAATAGATAGAGACGGAAGATTTCTTTCTCTTGCTCTGAGAGAGCCTGTAAGAATTATACGTGATGACGAAAAAAATCCCCTTATAGGTTTTAAAAAGAAATTTAAAATATAAAAGGGGAAAAATCTGTCTTCATAGAAGAGGTTTATTATGAATATTGATGTTTATCTTGCAAATATGCCTGTGGCTCTAATTAATTACCCGTCCCTCAGTCTCGGACTTTTAAAAGCCATACTTAAAAGAGACGGGTTTAAAAGCAAAATTTTTTACGGGAATCTGGTTTTTGCTGAAGAAGCAGGTATATTTTACTGTAATCTTATCTTTTCCCACAGAGAACAGCTCCTCGGCAGCTGGCTTTTTTCTCCCCTTGTATTTCCAGATTACAGAGATGATACAGATAAATATATAGAAATGTTTTTTAAAGAATTAAACTTCACTATGAGTCAGAAAGAACTGGGAAAAGAACTCTTAAATTTCCGTATAAAAGCAAAAAATTTCATTTACAGTACTGCAGAAAAAATATTGAAAGAAAAACCGAAAATAATCGGGGTTTCTTCAAATGAAATCCAGTATATGGCATCTCTTGCATTACTCGGCACCATTCACCATATGGCTCCTGAAGTAATTACTCTTATGGGAGGTATTGTCTGTAAAGACAGAGTCGGTCTTACCACTCATAAGACATTCCCGTGGATAGATTACCTTGTGCCGGGAGAGGCAGATAATATTATATCTCCTCTTGTAAGCTCTATTTTAGAGAAAGGCAGGTATGTAAGCAAAGAAGAGCTTGTTCCCGGTGTATATGCCCCTTTCTGCAGGGAAGAAGGGTATCCCGAAGGAGACATAGCAACTATAAAAGAATCTTTTCATGACAATCCTCCCCCTGATTATGATGATTATTTTGAAACAATGAATTCACTCTCAGATATAAAAAATCTGGCAAAACCTTTTATACCTTTTGAAAGTTCCCGGGATTGCTGGTGGGGAGAAAAACATCTCTGTAATTTCTGTGGTTTTAACAGTAAAAAGAGAAGATACAGAAGAAAAGATGCCGGAGAAATAATAAAGGAATTTGAGTTTTTATCAGAAAGATATGGAATAAAAAGATTTACTGCTGCAGACAATATTATGGATATGACTTACTTTAAAACCCTTCTTCCTGAACTTATCAAGAGAAACAGTCCTTACAGCATTTTTTATGAAGTTAAAACAAATCTTACGGGGTCACAGGTTAAAATGTTACGTGATGGAGGAGTAAAGGATATTCTCGCAGGTATAGAAAGCCTTGACAGCAGGATTTTAAAACTTATGAATAAAGGAGTAAAAGCCTGGCAGAATATACAGTTACTAAAATGGTGTCTTTTATACGGTATTTATACGAGATGGAATATTATGTATGGTTTTCCGGGAGAAGAAGACTGCTGGTATGAAGAAATGGCAAAGATAGTTCCTCTTCTGGTTCACTTTCAGCCTCCAAAGGCAATTAATGCTCTTGATTTTCCGCGTAATAGCCATTATTATATCAATGCATCTGAATATGGTCTTAATATGACTGTAAGCCCTTTCTATACTCATATTATTCCCCTGCCGGAAGATATAATAAGAAATCTTATATGGTATTTCAGAGAAAAAAAGGGATGGGAACAAAGGAATGATGAGAAATTACATAAAGGTCTTAATTTACTGAAAAAAGAATGTTTCATATGGGAAAAGCTATTTTATTCAGATAAAAGACCGATATTAAAAATGAACCATACTGGAGATGGACTGGAAATAGAAGATACAAGGCCATGTGCCGTTCAATCTTCTTTTATTCTGAAAGACCTTCATAAGGAAATATATTTAAACTGTGATGAAGGGGTTATGAAAAAAAAGGTCATAAAAAATTTCACAGAAAAAGGGCTTAATGAAACAGATATTTATTCTTCTATTAAAGAACTGATAGAATGGAAATTAATGATAGAAATAGATGATTATCTTCTGAGCCTTGCCATTATAGATCCTTATAATTTCATAATTCTTTTTTAATTCCCCGAAGAGACAGGTTGTCTGTTTTAGAGATCCTTTTCCATCATCAGAAATCAAAATAACATGGTAATCCGGGAATTATTTCTTTATCTTCAAGCCAGGCAATATCACTTTCATCAAGTTCAGCCGATACATAAACAGCCATTTCTGCCAGGGTTTTTACTATTCTGCAGGTATCTTCCGAAGGTTCAAACATGGAGCCTGTAACACTCATATGCTCATTTACACAGTTTCCTCCGCAGAAATACTTTACCGGACAGTTTATACACTTATCTACTGTGAAAACAAGAGGTTTTAGATAGTCATCCCTTGAAAGCTCATTACTGTAGATATTCCCTATTTTATATTCTTTGAGTCCTACAAATCTGTGGCACGGATATACATCTCCAGAAGTTGAGACTGCAGCATAGGTCCTTGCCACACCACAGTAAAAATATTTCCTCCCAGGAGATCCTCTCAGAATATACTGATGAAAAAAACGGGATGATTTTAATTTCCTTATTTTATCCACATCTCTGTTTTTAACAGCTTCTAATATTTCCTTTCCTTTTTTTCTGTGGTATCGTATAAATTTTTCTATTGACATGATATGATTTTGCTTTTCCGATAAAGTATTATGGGGAGACAGAGAAGCCTTAACAAAATGATATGTTTCAAATCCCATGTCTGACAGAAAATCTGCCACATACTCTACATCTGTATTTCCATATATAGTTGCCCTTACATTTACTTTTGGAATTTCTGAAAGCAATTTCTTTATCTTCGGAAGTGCTTCATCATAGGAAGAAAAATTTCCTTCCCTGGAAGGCCTGTTATAATCCTGTATCTCTTTAGGTCCGTCAAAACTTATAAGATAACTTATCTTTTTTTCCCTGCTGTAAGATATCATTTCATCTGATAAAAGAGTTCCATTAGTTGTTATGTAAAATTCAAACTTTTTATCATGTTCTTTTTCCTTTTCTTCACAGAAGGAAACAATTTTCTTAATAAGAGGAAAATTCAGTAAAGGTTCTCCTCCAAAGAATGATAGAGAAAGTTTCTTTTCCTGTTCAGATTGTTCAACAAACCAGTCTATTGCCTTCAAAGCAGTGGACTCATCCATAAAGCTCTTTTCTCCATATTCTCCTCCTCCTCCATAGCAGTAAAGACAGTGGAGATTACAGGACTGACTTATAAAAAGATTGAGATTTGTTATAACAGGATTTTTTACTTTTTCCGGCATATCACTTATTGAAGGAGGGACATACTTATTATCTTCTATCAATTTAAATTTTTTTAATTCTTCTATAAACTCAGGTTTTATTGATGAAAGAACCGGATTTTTATCGAGTTTTTCAAGAGCTTTCATCAATCCCCCTGTAATTTTCCCGGATTTCATTCTGTTAATATTTAATATATAGAAATTGCCTTCATATTCAAAGGTATGATAGGGTAATAAAATATTACTTTCCACTATAGTCTCCTGTCAGGTTCACTTATTTCGGTATTTCCTTTTCAGAAACAGATTTAGATTCTTTATTTTCCGTATTACAAATATCTTCACATGTTCCATTTTCAGGAATCTTATTTTCTATGTGGCTCTTATCGACAGAAATTTCATCTTTCTCCGGAAGAGGTTCATCTGAAACAGTATGTCTTCTTATCCATCCCCTGAGAAGAACTTTAAGGACACATATAAGAGGTATGGCAAGAAACATACCTGATGCTCCGTAAAGCTGTCCTCCTATGATTACAGCCATCATAATCAGTAAAGGACTTAAATTAAGGGTTTTACCGTGAACAGTGGGATATAAATAATAAGAGTCAAGAAGATGCATGGCAGCTATTATTATTACAACCGATATAAAGGATACGAGAGGATCATGAGTAAATAGTGCCAGTATCAGAGCAGGACTCGGGCCGAGTATATTTCCTACATATGGTATAAAGGTCGTTATTGCAGTAAAAACACCTATTAGCAGGGCAAATTTAATACCTGCAAGAAATAAAGCCGTACCGGCAAGAGTTCCTATAACAGTACAGTTAAAAAGCTGGCCTCTTAAAAATCCTGCCAGAGTGGTATTTAACTCATCTGTGAGAGAAAAAATAGATTCTCTTCTGTCCACCGGTATAAAACTTACACAGAACTTTTTGATTTCATTTTTCTCTTCAAGCATATAAAAGACAAAAACAGGAATTATGAGCAGTT
>DAIOEN010000032.1:0-43878 GCA_036746235.1 Vulcanimicrobiota bacterium
TCATGAGTATTTTTCCGTTCGGCGAGCTTCCTGCCTGGGAGACATATGGTTCCCATGTAACACATGCATCGACTTTTCCTGCCATAAAAGCCTGGGCTGCCTTGTCTGCTTCCATATACTGGGGGTTTATATCCTTTGATGAAAGGCCTGTAAGGCTCAGGAGATAAATAAGGAAAAACTGAGAAGGAAGTCCCTGGGGGAATGCAACCTTCTTCCCTTTAAGATCATTTACCTTCTGTATCTTTTTATTGACTACAAGGCCGTCTCCTCCACAGGAGTCATCTGTTTTAAGAACTGCCTTACCGGGAATAGAACCAACACTGCTTGCAAAGGAATCGAGAGTTTCTGTTATAACTTCTACTTTTTTGGATGAGAAAGCTGTTCTTCTGCCAACAGTGTCATCCATAGGAGTAATCTCAACATTGAGTCCATCAAAAAAACCTTTTTCTTTTGCTACAAAAAACGGTCCAAAACCGGGCCATGTTACAATACCAAGACGGAATGGTTCTCCCGAAGGTTTTGTACCGGTGTTTCCCGTTGTTCCTGGAGAAGTAGCTCCTGTATCTCCTGCCGGCTGTGTGCCTTCTCCTGACGGTGTTTGTTCTGCAGGAGGTTTTGCTCCGAGACATCCTAAATTTAATACGGATAAGAGCATAAAACTGATTAATAATACAGCTACCGTAGACTTTTTACGGTATAAAAATGACATAAGATCACCCTTTCTTAAATAAGATTTACTTATTATTCGATAAAGGCTTGATTTTTTCCTTTTTTGTAAGTAATTCTTATAATAAAGAAAGAGGTGAATAGATGGTATCCATTCACCTCTATTAATTCCATTAGACTATTTTCCCGAACTTACCTCCCAGAATAAAGGTTGAAGCTGTAAATCTCCCTTATTTATATTAAACTGGAGATATTGACCTGCCATATAAGGATTATAATAAAAAGTACAGGAAAATTTTTTATTAGCATTTTCAAAAAGATTATTATATATACTTAAATTTCCGTTGGTCAACAAAACTCCTTCTATATCAAGAGAAGCGTCATCAGAACCATTTATTATAAATCCTTTATCCGCATAAATAGAACCTTTTATATAATTTTTTCCGCCGGAAGGGTTTCTGTTCATTACAGAAATAAAGTACCCGTTTGTCATAATATCAACCTTATTTGTATCATCGTCATCATTACGTCCGATTTCGAAAGCACTGTCTACAAGGGTAATGGAATTCCCGGAAACTATCTTTACACCATCTCCGCATGTAACATCTACATTGGCAAGACTCAACTGTTTATTGATATAGAGTTCGGAATCATCAGAAATTTCAAGCGATATATCCTGTAACTTCAATGATCCCAGACATGTCTCACTATCTTTTGAAACATATTTTCCTTTTTCTATAATAAGCTTATTATTACTTCCATCCCACTTGAGTCCATCTGTTTCACAATCATTAAAACCATTTCCAGTTGAAAGCCATATAGTAACAGGATTATTTGGATCGGGGTCTGTTTTACCTTCACCGTAATATACGTTAACAGATGTAGAAGACCATATATTACCCTCTCCGTCACCTTTAAGGGTTCCTGTAAATTTTACATCCGATACGGATACTACTTTATTTATATCAATATCCATTTCAATATAATCATCAGAACTTTCTCCGGTAACAAACGAATAAATAGCGCCTATAGGACTATTTGCAAACTTTAATTTTGTAAGAGTCTTATCCAGTTCTCCTGAAGAATTTATCTTTGCAAGTTCAGAACCAAACTCATAAGCATCTGCCGGTGGTTTATTGAGAATAGATTTAAGTATATCCACATGATAATCTTTTTTATTCTGATTATTTTCCACCAGTGTTCCATCAGAAGAAGTTATTTTGTTCTTTGAAGTATCGTCCAGAGGAGACGCTGCAGTAGAAAACTCGGCACCATTTGCTTCAAGTGAAATGGCACTGTCTATAGAAATACTGTTACTACTATTGCTATCAACATGGACCCTTGGTTGCAACCCTGTTAAAGAATCCAGCCTGACAGACATGGTGTTATCTCCGCCAAACCTGACATTTCCGCCACTATAAAGCATCTGTGAAATAGCCTGATAGGTCAGAAGGGTGGTTACAGTTTTTGTATAACCATTCTTCGTTTTTCCGACACTTTTCACCAGAATACAACCGGCAGGCACTTTTAAAGGAGTCCCATCAGCAAGTCCATTAACATAAGAACCATTTGGATCTGTTCCGGCAAGATTGTTCCAGGCATTAACACTGAGATTACCTGTGCCGATATTTTTACCTGACATTTCGTTATTCCAATCTAATTGTGTCGGCTCCTTTCCTGTATTGGGATCTACCGTACTTTCCAGATAACATATAGCCTTATGTGCACCGGATTCTGCAATCATAAGGGCTTCATTTCTGGAGTTGAATGCAACTGAACTGCTCATCTGGAAGAATGCGTCTTTAGTCAATACTATAACAACAGCAAGAAGAACAAAAGAAAGAAATAACGTAGTCATAAGAATAAAACCTTTTTTAGTATTCATGACAGACCTCCTCTTTATTTAGATTTTATTGTATTATTCATTACAATAGTAAAACTTCTGGTAATCCGTACAGAAACAACATTTCTTGCACTTTCACTGGCTGTGACTTTTAAAGTGCATATATTCCCTGATTGTTTGACAAGTTCAAGACTATAAATATTTTTTGCAACAGTTCTTTCTTTAAATTCTCCAGTTCCCCCTGTAGTGGAATTACTTTGAAGATCTGATGCGCTCATAGGTACAGGGTAAAACTTTTTAAAGGCATTAGCATAGGTAACATCATCCTTATAAAGTTTTCTGTAGAGCGTATAAGTATCATTTTTATAAGGTTTTAAAAAATATAATATGTAATATTTCCATTTTATAAGAGGGGGAAAACTATCTGTATATTCTATTTTCAGAGTACTTTTATCAAATCCTGAAAGGAGACTGATATGAGACACTTTTATCACGGGAGAAGAAGTATGAGGAAGATTTATTTTATTATTACCAATGTCCAGCATTGTAACTGAAGAAGCTGATGTTTCCGACATATCGGAAATAAGCCACGAAATCCCTTTGACTGCCTCATTTCCTGCTGCAGTAGTTGCCTTTCCATGAGATGAAGCTACAAGGGCACGATTTAAAATAATATTACAGACAGTAAGCAAGAGTGAAAATATAGCAATAGAGATAATTACTTCCAGAAGTGATAAAGCTTTCTTATTTCTCATAATACTCCTAATCAAGATAATTATTTATCCAGCATGTAGAACTTCTTTTCTTTATTCCTCCATGACCGGATAATCCTCTGTCATACCAGTAAATAGAAACTGTTACCTCTTTTAACTTGTTTCTGGGATCGGCCCCTGCTACAATATCAGTGAAACAAACCCATTCTTCCTTCAGTTTTACACCATCCACCGTTTCACCAGTTCTAAAACAATGTTGACTACCATTATCATAATCAGAATCCTCAAAATTATAAAGCACCTCTTCTGAATAAAATTCAAGTTCTGTTTTCAGAAGATTTCCTATGACAAGACTTTCTTCACCTTTTCTTATCCCTGTAATCCCTCCGCAGATTATACCCATAATAATTACTATTACAGTGGCAAGAAGACAGATAGAAACAGCCAGTTCTGGAAGACTCACACCTTTTTTTGCGAGTAAAACACATTTTTTCATACATACAATATCCTTTATATACATACTCTGGCTCTTTATTATAGTATTATATATTTATAAAATATGTGATATTCCTCATAAATATAATACGATTTCTTTTCAGATATGTCAAATTAAAATTCACTTTAATCAGCAATTACTTCTACTCTGAAATGCGCAATAAAATACTTCAGGTTCATGTTTTCTATCAGGAGTCACGCAAAATTTTATAAAGATCCATTGAATAAAGGAGTCAGAATAAAATATAAATCTCCTTACTCCTGTCTCCTGTATTCTGAATCCTTCATCTTTTAATTTTCAAAATGCGTAACTCCTGTTCTATTATAGTAAGTTTCATTACAATCCATAATTTAATAAGAAGTGAAAAATGAGTAGTGAATAGTGAGTAATGTCCTATTCTTTTCACTTTTTACTTAATTAAATTCCAATAAGTTATAAAATACACTATAATAATATATCGCTGGAAGAGAGGAAAAGTTTCACATAAATGATATTTTTTATTACAGCAGAATCAGAGTTATTCTAAAAAATTATACAGAATCTTCTCTCCAGGATTTGAGGATAGATTTTTTGGCTCTAAATAAATAATTTTTTATTTGATCTGGATTTCTATTCATTACAGAAGCAATTTCTCTATAATCAAGATCTTCCATAAAACGGAGGATCAAAGAAGTTCTGTAAGGCTCTCTGATAGAATCAAGCATTGATTGCACCAGAATCTTATTTCTGAGATTTTCTTCCCAGAATTCTGTTGCCGGTTCCGGATTTAACTCATCAAAACTTATTTCGTTAACGAGTCTGCTTTTTTTCCACCTGTATTTATTTACCACATTGGCAGCAATTTGAAAGAGCCAGGAAAAAAAAGACATATGAGGAAGATATGAATCCAGATATAGCCAGACTCTGCAGAAAGTTTCCTGAAGTAGTTCATTACTTATTTTCGGATCGCCTGTCATTTTATTCAAATATTTCAGCAGAGGTTTTTCGTAAGAGTAAACAAGTTTCTCAAAGGCATGTGTATCTCCTTCTCTCAGAATTTTATCTACAAGGATCTTATCACAGGTATTATTACAGATTTCATCTGATATATATATATCTTTAAAATATATTTTTCTGGGTTCATATCGTCCTCCCATATGTTTTGATAGAAATTTTTCGGCCACCGTATAAAATTTATGACGGTTCTCCGGTCTGATAATAAAATGACCTTCATCAGGGAAAACAATATGCTCTACTTCAATGCCTTTACTTTTTATAGTATTGACAATCTTATAGGGCTCTGAAGATTTGACTCTTGAACTTTTAAGGCCGTAAGCTATAAGAAGAGGTATTTTTATATTATCTAATTTATAAAAAGGTGATCGATTTACTAACATATCCTTTTCTCTGTCAGGGTCTCCTATGGTTACAAGAAATCTTTTACGTAAAAAATTCATATGTAAGGGAAGTGATTTGATAAAATTTACAAGATTTCCGGGACATTCTATTGCTACGGCACAGCAAAACAGACCAGGCGTAAACGTCGCTCCTGCAAGGGCTGTATAACCTCCATATCCTGTACCGTATATGGCAATTTTCCCTGGATCGGCAATATTATTATCTACAGCCCATTGAACGGCATCTACAAGATCATCCTGCATTTTCCCGCCCCACTCCCTGTTCCCTGCTTTAAGGAAAGTCTTTCCATAGCCAATTGATCCGCGATAGTTAATCTGTAAACAGGCATAACCTCTGCTGGCGAACCATTGAACTACAGGGTTATATCTCCAGATATCGCGGTAATTCGGCCCGCTATGAACATATAAAACAAGGGGAAGTTTTGTTCTTATTTTTCCCGGAGGAAAGGTTATATAACCATGAAGAGTCAATCCGTCTCTGGAAGTAAAGGTCACTTCTTCCATATGGGCCGGCGTATAATTACCAGGCAGATTACCCTGATGAAAAAGAAAGGTTCCTTTTTTCGACTTTCTGTCAAAAAGATAATAGGAAGGAGGATGGGTATCATGTTCAAAACTGATTAACCACAGATTATCATCATTATTCCTGTCAATAATCGAGAAATCACCGGGATCAAGTCTTTTTATTGCTTCAAAATCTTCCTTTATAGCTTCATCTAAAATAATCCATTCTTTCCTGAATTTATTACAGAAGACAGCCTGAATGTCATAGGTTTGATAATTAAATAATATCATATGATTTCCAAAATCACATTTACGTTCATGTATGTTCACAGTATAAATATCATATTCACGTTCCTGAACCACTATTTCTCTTTTACCGGTTTTTATTTCTATTTTAACAACACAAAATGTATTATAATCGCCGGAATCTACTACGTAAATATATCTATTATCTTTAGAAAATCCGACAGGCTTACACCATGGCAGTTCTTCTATATGCCAGGTAATCAATTTTTTCCAGCAATTATTCTCATGCTCTTTAACCATAAGGTCCGCTGTTCCGTCATCATTTGTTACCACAATGGCGCCGGGTTTAAAATTATGATCAATGAACCAGTCTGCTATATTACCCGGGTTCTTCTTAATAAGAGTTATTTTATCAGAATTTAAATCAACATGGTAAAGATCTTGAATTGCTCTATTATCTTTATTCATTGAAATAATCAATTCATTGGGGAATTCCTCACAATGGGCTGAAAAGAAGCCGACTTTTATATTTTTATACGGTGTTAATATTTTGACTTCCCCTGTTTCAATGTTTAATTTATAAAGAAGCCATTCTTCAGTGCCTTCTGCATCCTGCAGATAAACGATATATGTATTATTAATCCATACATATAAAAAGACAGAACTTTTCTTAAAATCTGTAATTACCCTGTCATCGTCTTTATCTATAGTTTTTATCCATAAATTCATTATATTATTTACCGGAGCTATATAGGCTAACTTTGTAATGTCAGGTGATATTTTGGGGTTACATCTCAATGGTTCACTAAAGAGTAATTCTCTCGGAATAATCTCCGGTAAATCTGAAGAGGGAGAAGAAAATTTTATAGGAAACACTCCTTTAATATAGTTAGTTTCATAACAACGACAATGACCGTTTCAGTCACAACGAAGTATGAGAATTTGTTCCTCCCGTAACGCGTAACGCGTTACAATTCTCATATAAATTCATAATTAATGAGCGAGTAGTGAATAGTGAGTGACAGTGCCATATTCTACTCACCACTCACTACTCACTTAAATTCTAAAATGTATAGAATTGACTTATTATAACATAAAAGATCAACAGAAAAAAACAAAAAAATAGAAATGCCATCAATAATCATAACCGGTCAGATAATCTGGCTGGGTGACATCGTATAATCTTTTATATTCCCAGTAACTTCGGAGAACTCTTTTTACGTAATCCCTGGTTTCCCTGTATGGTATATTCTCTACAAATTCATCAATATCTCCATTATATTTTGTTTTCCACCAGTGGCCGGCATTACCGGGGCCTCCGTTATATCCTGCCAGGGCAAGAACTTCGTTATCATATAAATCTTTATAAACAGAGGAAAGGTAATAAATACCAAAAGGTATGTTTATATTGGGATCTTTAAGATCGGCATTCGTAATTTTCATGCCTTTCTGAGAAGCAATATTCTGTCCCGTTTCCGGCATAATCTGCATAAGTCCTATAGCGCCTGCCGGGGATGATATGGAAGGTTTATAATGGCTTTCCTCTCTTATAAGACCTGATACAAGATATGGATCTACAGAAGAATATTCTCTGTGAATTAGCTCCTTCCATGCAAGAGGATAACTTACATAATGAAGAGGAACAGGAATATGATTATAAAGACCGCCTCCTGCCATTTCCTCATAAGTAAAATTAATTGATGATATAGCATCATAATAATTACCATAACCGCAGAGTATAAGAGCAGAAGCAAAATCTTTCTCTTCCTGTTTATTTTCAGGAAATTCTACAAGATTTAATTCATTTTCCGCATATTTATAAAGACCTGCCTGGCATAGTTCTATAAATTTTTTATAATGACCATTATCGAAAGTACCTTTAAAAGGCTGCCTTATCCCTTCTGCAAAAGACAGAGGTTCTTTTTCCTGAACCATATATTCTTCATAGCCGGCAGATACAAGTTTTGCCCTTGCTCTGTAAGCATAGAAGGTATGGTCATACGATTGAACTACTTTCTTATATAACTCAAAGGCTTCTTTCTTTTTTTCCATTTTTTCCTCACATTTTGCAAGCCAGAAAAGACACTGGCCTGACCATTCGTTATGAGGATATAATGCTACGGCTTTAAGGAAGGCATCACGGGCATTTGAGTAAAGTTTCTGTTTGTAATAAATACGTCCCAGTTGCCAGTAAGACGCATCTCCCCAGCTGCCTTTGTTGAAAAGTTTACCTGTCTGTCTGTATTGTTTTATTGCTTCTGCAATATGGCCTTCCCTCTCCAGATAATAACCGGCCATATAATGGGCTCTGCTGCCTGTATCTGTGTCAGGATAAGTTCTGGCTACATATTTTAAACCTTCTACCGAACCTTCATAAAGTTTATAAAGGGCTTTGGGGGCAAAAGGCCCCCCATGTCCTGCGATATGACGCAATAATTTTGCACCATCTTCATAAGAACCGGCGTAAAATTCACAGAGTGCTCTGTGATAGGAAATATCATCGGACATAGCTTTTTTCGGATACAATTCAGCATATTTTCTATAGTAAACCAGTGCTTTCCCCTGTCTGTTCTTATTCTCATATTCTCTGCCGGCAGTAAGTAACTCTTCTTCTGAAGGTTTATAAGGAGAAAGTTTTTTCTTTTTTATGAGAAAGGAAATCTTCTTTTTTGCTATATCTGAAAGAGGGCTGAAGGGATATAAATAAGTTATCCTGGAATAATACATAAGAGCTTCCTTCCATTTTTTCTCTTTTTCATAACTTCTGCCGAGACGGTAATAAAGGTCAGGAAAAAAGTTAAATCTCTTTTTTGTATCTATAGCTTTTTTATAATAATTAATAGCCTTACCGTAATTTTTTTTTCCATAAAAAAGATTACCTGCTATAAAGAGAGCTTCAGAAGAAAGAGGGCTGTCATGATATGTTTTAACAATATGTTCCATCTCACTTATGGCTTTATGGTCATCTTTATTTATGTAAGATTTAAATTTAAAAAAATCCCTGTATTCCGGCATATATGTTATTGTTCCAAGTAACTTCAGAGATTTATCAAAATCTTTTTTTTCCATATAACAGAGAGCAAGTAAGAAGTTCTTCCTGTCTCTGTTTAATTTATCTTTTTCATCTATGTTAAGATTTTGAAGTTTTTTAACGGCCCCTTCTATATCATGCTCTTCAATCAGAATTGAGGATTTTATTAATTCATGGATATAATCTCCGGAAGAACTGATTTTATTTACTGTCGGAGAAGGGACAGGAGAAGGTTCCATTTTTTTTTCTTCTCTCATACAACTCAAAAAAGAAAGAGAAATAATCAAAAGTAATGAGATTAAAAAGATTAAATGCTTCATTAAATGCTTCACTAATACACCTGATGTCTTTAAATTTCAGTGAAAAATTATATCATCACGAGAAGTATGAGTCAATCTTATTATTTTTCCCACTTAAATATCATTCAATTTTTTTTATTGAAGGGGTTTAATATATATTTAGAGAAAGTATTAAGTTCTTATAAAAAATAGTTTCCCATAAACATCAAAAATCAGGAGGTGAAAGCTGGCCAGGCTCCAGCAGATTTCATGGAAAAACTTACAAAAGAAGAACTGCTCAAAAAAGCAGAAAAACCGGGGAAAGACGCTATGAAACTCCATCCTTTTTACAGAGGTAAAATAGGAGTTGTGCCAAAATGCGTTATAAGGGATTTCAATGATTTTGCCATATGGTATACCCCGGGAGTGGCAAAACCATGCCTTGATATTAAAGCAGACAAATCAAAGGTTTTTCTCCATACAAACAAGGCTAATATGGTAGCAGTAATATCTGACGGCACAAGGGTTCTCGGCCTGGGTGACATAGGTCCTGAAGCTGCTATACCTGTTATGGAAGGTAAAGCCCTTCTATTTAAATATCTCGGAGGAGTAGATGCATTTCCCATATGTCTGGATACAAAAGATACGGAAGAAATAATAAGAACAGTAAAATTGCTCCAGCCATGTTTTGGCGGTATAAATCTGGAAGATATTGAAAAACCTAAATGTTTTGAAATACTTGAAAGACTGAGAAAAGAAATGGACATACCTGTCTGGCATGATGATCAGCAGGGAACTGCCGCAGTTGTTGCAGCAGGTCTTATAAATGCCCTTAAATTCGTCGGTAAAAGAATGGACGAAGCCCATGTATGTCTTGTAGGTGCAGGTGCTGCAAATATGGCTATTTTCAGAATCATCGTGGCAGCAGGAATAAAAGCTGAAAATGTTATTATATGTGACAGCAAAGGCATGCTCTGTACAACAAGAAATGACCTTAAAGGAACATATAAATGGGATATATGTGAGAGAACAAATAAATGGGGCAGAGCCGGTGCTACAGGAGAAGCGTTTAAGAATATGGATGTCTGTATAGCAGCTTCTACTCCCGGCCCTGGCACGATAAAACCTGAATGGGTTTCCACTATGGCAAAAGATTCAATAGTATTTGCCACGGCAAATCCCATACCGGAAATATGGCCATGGGAAGCTAAAGAAGCAGGAGCAAGAATAGTTGCAACTGGAAGATCTGATTTTGACAATCAGGTAAATAATTCCCTGGGCTTCCCCGGCATATTCAGAGGAGCTCTTGATGTTCAGGCAAAAACCATTACAGACGAGATGTGTATAGCTGCAGCACTGGAACTGGCAAAGGTTGCAGAAGACAAGGGATTAAGAGAAGACTATATCATACCGAATATGAATGAATGGGAAGTATTCCCGAGAGAAGCAGTGGCAGTAGGATTGAAAGCCATAGAACAGGGTATTGCCAGAATTCACCTCTCAAAAGAAGAACTGATGGAAAAGGCGGAAACAGCTATAAGGGGAGCAAGAGAAATGGTTCATCTTCTTATGGATAACAAGTTAATACCGCCTGCACCGGAGGAATAAAAAGGTAAATAAAAACAGGGATTGTTTCGAAAATAAGGAGTTTTTACTACTAACATCGGAATAATCCCTCTTTTACTTTATACCAAAAGGATTATAAATTTTTATATTAATGTCAGTAAAATCCTCTACATTTCTTGTCACTAAAATCAGGTCTTTTTTAGTTGCAGTAGAAGCAATAATTGCATCGGGAAGTTTTATTTTTTTAGACCTTCTCAGATTTATAACCATTTCAACTATATCATCCTCAAGGTTAATGATATGGGAATAAGATAAGAATAAGCGGGCTTTTTCAAAACTCTCTTCAGTATGTCCTCTAAAACCGAGAAATTCCATTCTGGTTATAACTGAAATATTAAAATGTCTTTGAAATATTTCTTTTATTACCGGTTTTATTCTGTCAGGTATACTGTTATTGAAATGATAAATCAATATATTCGTATCTATCAAATACATTAAATTCTTTCCCATTCATCTCGCATGTTTTTTATTTCTCTATCCAGGTTTTCTATGTTTAAAAGTCCTGCAAAATCTTCAGGATCAAATTCATTGGAAGATTCTTTTTCAACAAAAGGAAAGACTAATAATTCCAATTTTTTATGTTGAAGCTCTTCAGGTAAATCAATTATATTCTCAATAAGTGTACTTTCTATTATTTTTCTTACGAACTGCATAAATTATACACCTTACCTTACAAATTCATTCTAAATTATTACTGAGGTAATCATAGCATACACCTCTCGTAACACTTAATGAGTTACGAGAAGAACTAGTATATCGTTTCATTAAAACATTTATGTATTATCATAATGCAAACATATTGATTTATTTGTAATTTATGCATATTTTATACACAAAGATATTTACGAAACTTTATACTAAGTTTATTCAATACTCAGTAACTTATTTTCACTTTAATTTTATCATAACATAGTAAAAATGTCTATTTTCCTTTTCCCCTGACCTTATTAAACCATATCATAAAATCATCAAACTGTGCATAAAGAACAGGTATAACGAGAAGGGTAAGGAGGGTGGAAAGGGTAAGCCCTCCTATTACTGCTATAGACATCGGCTGCCTCAATTCCGCACCTGACCCCAGTCCAAGAGCTACAGGGAAAAGTGCAAATATAAGGGCTGCCGTAGTCATAAGTATGGGACGAAGCCTCGTAGGGCCTGCCTGCTTCAGAGCCTCATCCCTTTCCATTCCTCTGCCTCTCAGAGTATTGGTATAATCAATAAGCAATATGGCATTTTTACCTACCAGTCCTATGAGCATGATAAAACCTATCATAGAGAAAATACTCAGGGTGGAACCTGTTACAAATAAAGCAAGAAATCCTCCTACCATGGCCTGAGGAAGGGCAAACATAATGATAAAGGGATTTATGTAAGATTCAAATATGGAAGCCATTACAAGATATACAAGAATTATGGCAAGGACAAGAGCCTGGATCATATAGCCGAAAGACTCTACCATAATTTTTGCGTCTCCTCCGAATTTTACCGTTATGCCGGCAGGCAGGGTAAGTTCTTTGGCCATGGTTTTAGTTATTTCCGTCTGAATATTACCGAGAGCAGCACCTTTTGCAAGTTCTGCTTTAACAATAACGGCAAGCTGCTTGTTCCTGTGGTCTATATTATTGGGAGCAGGTTTTGTCACAAGATCTGCCACATTTTTTATGTAAACAGGGTTTCCTTTTATATCTCCCAGATATATATTGCCTGTCTGATAGTTTTCTTTTCTGTATTTTTCCTGGAGTCTTACCCGTATGTCATATTCTTCTCCGTATTCCCTGTATTTCATGTCAGTATTGCCTGCCACACTGGTTCTCAGTATCGACCCTATATATGCCACTGTAAAGGGAGTGGAAGCAATTTTCAACCTGTCTACAATGACTTTTGTTTCAGGTTTGCCTTCTTTCCAGCTCATACTGACATTGGTAGTACCCTTAGTATGTTCTGTTATCTCTTTTACTTTTGCCGCTATATTCAGAATGTCATCTCTCTGAAATCTGTTACCTGTAACTTCTATCTGTACAGGTACATCATTGGCGCCCATTGATTTAGGATATGTTACCGTTATATTATAAGGAATGGGCGAGAATTTTTCCGTCATAATACGGCCTATTTCAAAAACACTTCTTTTTCTGTCGCTCCTCTGGCCTGTATCTATATCTATTGACGCATATTCAGGCCCCTGAGAACCTGAGGATATAACACTTCCTGCTTCTGCCCCCACATTTGTAAAAACAGATTTGACTTCAGGGAAATCCTGTTTATTCATAATTATATCTTCTATTTTTTTTGTAATCCTGTCTGTTTCCGTTACATTTACAGTTGTTGGCAGCTCTATCTTAATCTGTATTTTCCCCTGATCATCCTGAGGAGTAAATTCAACCTGAATATGAGGAGCAATGAAAACCAGTGCCACAACAAGAGAACCCATACCGACAATAACTACAAGCCATCTGATTTTAAGGGCTCTGTCCAGAACAGTTCTGTAAAAGCTATCCAGTCCGTCATAAAACCTGTCGAAAACATCAAAAAATTTATCCAGTATAGTTTTTTTTTCTTCTTTTTCCTTTTCACTTTTTAATAACCGGGAAGCAAGCATGGGAGTAAAGGTATAGGAAGTAAAAAGGGAAAATAATGTTGCAGAAGCGACTGTAATACCGAAGGAAAGAAACGCTCTTCCCACAACTCCTCCCATAAAAGCAACAGGCAGATATATGACACAGTCGGTCATTGTTATGGCTATCGCGGCAAGGCCTATTTCCGTTCTACCTTCAAAGGCTGCAGTCATGGGGTCTTTTCCCATTTTAAGATGTCTGTGTATATTTTCCAGAACCACTATGGTATCGTCTATAAGAATACCTATACAGAGAGTAAGACCCATAAGAGACATAGTGTTAAGAGTCTGCCCTGTGGCAAACAGAATAATGAATGTTGCAATCATAGGAGACGGAAGGGCCATAATTACGATGAAAACAAACCTGATATTATGGAGGAATATAAAAATTACTATTACTGCAAGAATACCTCCAAGGAGCAGTTCATGAAATACCGATTCTATGGAGTTTTTTATATTTATTGACTGGTCGTCGCTTATCTTTATTGTGAGCTGAGGATAATCCTTCTGTACAGATGCAAGCTCTGTTTTTATAGCTTCAACTGTTTTCAGGGAATTGGCACTGCCCTGTTTTCTTATGGTAAGACCGACGCTGTCAACGCCATCAAGCCTTGTAAAAGCTTCTCTGTCTGCATTTCCGTCTATTACATCTACAATATCGGAGAGTTTTATATTTTCTATGCCATTTTTAGTAGTTTTTGAAATTCTTAAATTCTTTATCTCATCGACAGACTGAAATTCTCCCAGAAGTCTGATGGAATTTTCCTGGACTCCCGGCTTCATGTTTCCGCTGGGAACATTCAGGTTTGATGCCTGGAGCAGGTTTTTCAGTTCCGCTATGGTTATAGAATGGGCAATCAATCTCTCCTGGTCTGCCAGCACCAGGATTTCTCTTGTATCTCCTCCCGATACGTCCACATTACCTACGCCGTTCTGTTTTGAAAATCTGTCTGCTATGATATTTTTCACAAGGGTTTTAACTTCTCTTATATTCATGGAATCACTGGTAATACCCATAGTGATTACAGGAAGGGCGCCGAGATCCAGTTTGGACACAATAGGTTCTTCAGCATCATCGGGGAGATCCTTCTTTGCGATGGCCACCTTTGCCCTGACGTCTGCAGTGGAAACATCAATATCCGCCTCTATGAGGAACTGTATGATAACCGTTGAAATACCTTCTCTGGAAACGGATTTTATTGTATCTATCTTATCGACGCTGCTTACCTGATCTTCGATCTTTTTCGTTACAAGGCTCTCTATTTCTTCAGGCCCTGCTCCCGGATATATTGTCGTTATTGTTACTATAGGCACATCCATATCAGGAAGTTTATCTACAGGCATCATAGTTACCGATCTTATCCCCATAACAATAAGAGCTATAAATACCATTACAGTAAAAACAGGACGTTTAATAGCTATATCTGTTAACCACATATATGTTACTCCTCATTTATGATATTCACAGTATCTCCGTCTTTTACAAATCCTGAATAAACCACTTTTTCCCCCGGTGCAAGTCCCTCTACAACCTCACTGTTGTTATTCATGGATGGCCCTTTTACAATATATTTCTGTACCACTTTAGAATCTTTTACCGTAAAGACACAGGTTTTATCATTCTTTGTTTTTATACATGCATCGGGTATGACAGGAACTGCTTTATGTTCGGCAAGCAGTATTTTCCCTCTGGCAAACATGCCGGGTTTCAGGTCTTTTCCCGGTTCCTTCACAGTTATTTTTATCGTAAACTGCCTGCTTTCAGATGCCGCAGGAATAATGTCCTTTATATAACCGTTGAAGGTTTTATCACTGTATCCGTTTACTCTTATTCCGTCTACCTCTATAGTAACAGTCATGCCCTTTTGTATATTTGTAATATCTTTTTCTGAAATAATTCCCTCAAAATAAAGGGTGGAAGGGTTAAACACATCTATTATGGATGTAGTACCGGGACTGTTTGTATATTCCCCGCCTTTCACGTGAAGTTTTGTAACATATCCTGAGAAAGGAGCTTTAACAAAAGATTTTTGAAGATTTCTCTTTACTATGGCCAGACCTGCTTCGGCCTGAGACACCTCTGCCCTGGCAGCGGTAACAGCTTCATATGCCGCCTTTACCTGAATCCTTTTTGATATGGAAATAGTAAGTAATTCTTTTGCCTGTTCAAGTCCTGCAAAGGCAGTATCTACAGAAGCCTGTGCCATTTCAACCTTATTTTTCGCCGCTTCTTTTTCCTGTACCCTTGACCCTTCTTTTACCATACTGACCTGTTCTTCAACCGATTTATATTCTGCAAGAGCAACATTATATTTCAACTGTGCCAGTTCCATATTCTGTTTTGATATGGCCCCTTCGTCATAAAGCCTTTTCGCTCTGCCAAGATCTAATTCTATTTGGTCCAGATTTGCCTTTGCCTGTATAAGTCCCTGTTCTGCCCTGGCAATCTCCTGGCTTCTTGCACCTTCTTCTACCATGGAAAGATTTTCCTCTGCAGCATCGAGGGCAGCTTTTGCCTGAATATACTGGGCCTGTGCAGCTTTTATTCCTGCTTCTGCCTGTTTTATGGAAGCTTCCACCTGATTGTCAAGCATTACGGCATTACTCTGTGCCTGTGATAGTCTTGATGTGGCTGCGCTCAGAGCAGACTGGGCCTGAAAAGTCTGATCCTGAAGTTCACCGGGGTCTATTACTGCTATAAGCTGCTGTGCCGTTATATACTGTCCTTCTTTAACACATACTTTCTCTATGGTTCCTTTATTACTGGTACTTACAGTTATATCTTCATCAGCCTTCAATTCTCCGCTGGTTGTTATTGTTACGAGTATATCCCCTTTTTTTACAGTTACCACTTCCACAGGGATACCTTCTTTTTTCTGGAGATCTTCTCTGGTAACTTCTTTGTTTTCTTTGCAGCTGCACATACATAACAGGATCATTATAAGAAATAATATTTTTCTATACATATTTCATACAAGGCTCTGATGCCTTTTTACTCCTTCCTGTCCGAAATTCTCAAATATATCATAAATTTTGTATAGACCTCTATTCTTACTCCATAGTAAATTTATATAGAAAATGTCATTCAGTTGAATGATTTATAAGATTTATATTCTGTAAATTTCCGTTTTCCGGCAGTATGCCGGCAGTCCTTATGATTCTGGCTATGGCGGTAAAATAATTATATCGAGCCTGCACCCTGGAAGCTTCCGCTCTTGTAAGTAAAGCCCTGCTGTCTGTCACTTCCAGGAAAGGAGCAACACCTTCTTCATATCTGAGAGATGCCACTTTATAGTTCTTATCTGCCGCTTTAAGAGTTTCCTCTACTTTTACCACTTCTTCTTCCGCTGCCATAAGATCCAGATAGGCCTGCTGCACCTGAAGGGCTATAACACTTTTCACCTGTTCCAGAGAAACCTCTGATTTCTTAAAATTTGCTTCTGCTTCTTCCACTTTATATTTTGTAAGTCCTCTGTCAAAGATCGGTATGGAAGCACCAAGGGTAGCAGTAAAACTGTTTGAAGGATTAAAGATGGTGGAACTGCCGGGGATATAATCAAAATTAAAATATACGTCAGGTTTTCCCTGGCTTCTTGCCACTTCTATAGCTGCTTTTGCCGCGCCGTTCAGCATCTCCATTTTTTTAATCTCGTGCCTGTTTTCATATGCAAGATTTGTAATATAAGCAAGATCTGCTTTCACTGGCTCACAGTCAGGTATCCCGGTTACCAGTTCAATCGGGGTTGTAAGAGGTATATACATAATATGTTTCAGTGATGTTTTTGCATGTTCAATATTGCTTTTTGCTTTTATCATATCCAGTTCGGCATTTGCCACCTGTGCCTTTGCATTTAACACATCTGCCATGGGAACAAGACCTTCTCTGTAAAAAGCCTGAGTTCTTTTCAGTTGTTCCTGTGCCGTATCCAGATTTTTCTCAGCCACACCATACATAGCCTGTGATTTTAAAACATTATAATCGCCTTCTATTACTTTAAAAATGACATCCTGTTTTACTGCATCTCTCTCAAAGATTACACTTTCTTTTAAGAGAATGTTTTGATCTGTAAGATTTGACGTAAGATCCCCGTCATAGATGGGGTAATTAAAACTCAGAGAAACCTGTGCCTGGTCAGGCTCTCCCAGGGTAAGTTCCGTATCTACCATGGTGAATGAAGGGAGATTATATACTCTGGAATAGAAAATATTTGAACTAACACCCGGATATTTTCCTGTTTCTGCCTGAGAAATTCTTGCGTCAGATGCCATTATATCCTGACGTATACCTGACAGTTCAAGGCTGTTTTTTACGGCAGTATTTATAGTCTCTTCAATGGTATATTTTACAACCTCTTCCTGAGGGAAAACCTTTAGAGATGTTAACAGTAAAAAGAACATGGTAATGACTGATAATTTTTTAAGATTACACATAAAAATTAACCCTCTTTATTTTTTAATCTTATCCGTGACTTTAAAAAGTAATAAGGTACTGTTAAAAAATTCTTTTTTTGATATAATATGAATGATTTATGTATATTGTCCTTTTTCTGTTCTCAGTAAAGAGGACGATTTTTTTATAATAAATTTTATATAAATTCTGATACAGTCTTACCTGACTGTAATCTTACACAAAACATAGCAGAATCTCAAAATCAACCATCATTTGAATAACCATAACTTTTATTTTCTTCGAAATCTATTATAATTTCAGTTAAAACTTCATCCATTTTTTTAATGATCCTGAGCAGTTGCTCATATTCTTTTTCATCTATTTTTCCGATCACTTTTTCCCAGTGTTTCCTGTCGGTCTTTCTGACTTCTTCAATTAGATTTTTACCGTTTTCAGATAAACTCACTTCTACTACTCTTCTGTCTTCAGGGTCACAGGAACGTTTTACCAGCTCTGCCTTTATGAGCCTATCAACTAAATTGGTAACAGAACTGGGTTTGATACCGAGTTTTACTCCTATGTCCTTCATTCTGACATGGTCACGGGTTTCTAAAAACATCAATACATTTAATTGAGATAAACTCATATTCTTTAAATTACTGGCACTTCCGACAAGGCCTTTTAAAAGGAATCTTTGTAGTTTATCATGACCTGATGCGATAGTCGTAATTATTTCTTCAGCCAGATATTTCTTTGATTGTTCCATATAACTTCACCTCTTCTCACATCGTAAATTAATACATGACAGCTTCCCAGAAATTGCTGTCAGGAGGTTCATAAATATAAATCTCTTCTTTATCCACAAAATTATTTATGTCATAGTCAAGAGAATCTTTATATTTATAGCAATAACTTATTTTATATAAAGTTTTCTCAAATCCTGCTTCAAGATCTATTTCCATGTTAAATCCGTCAAATATTAACCCTGGCTGAGAACCATTTTTAAATTTCCTGTAAACAGGTCTGCCTTTTTCATGGCCCGGTTCTCCTCTCAAATTATACCATAAAGTATTATTATCAGGTTTTTTATCAACAGTAAAACCATATGATATTCTTCCTGGTATTACATAACCATCAATACTGAATTTAACATTCTTTTTTATGAGTTTATCAAAGGGTACGAATATCTGAGCATACATAATAAAACCTCTATGCTTTCATTAGAATTTAAAATATTTAGTCTTTAAAATATTTAGAATATCTAACTAATTTTAATAAACATATCATAAAAAATTAATTCTGTCAAGTTATTTTTAGATATTGCCTGAAATACAGCTAAATGATATGATAGATTTAGATAAATTATGGAGCGTGACCTTTATGGCAGAGGCATTAAAAAGAGAAAAAAATATTTATACATACAGTGATTATGCCTTATGGCCTGATGAAGAGAGATGGGAAATAATTCAGGGAGAAGCTTATAGTATGGCACCGGGTGCAAGTGATATCCACCAGGATACATCAGGTGAACTGTATCTGGAATTTGGCAATTATCTGAGAGGTAAAAAATGCAGAGTTTATCATCCGCCTTTTGACGTAATACTACCGGAAGAAGGAGAAACATTTGAAAATGCTTCCAATATAGTTCAACCTGATATAACTGTCATATGCGATAAGAATAAAATAACAAAAAAAGGCTGCTTCGGAGCTCCAGATCTCATTATAGAGATATTGTCACCATCATCTGCAAGAAGAGATACAAAGGATAAAAGGAGACTGTATCAAAAATTCGGTGTAAAGGAATACTGGATAGCAGATCCTGTACATAAAAAAGTAGATGTATACATGCTCGGCGAAGATGGAAAATATAAATTTCCTGACATATATGCAGGAGACGATAAAATAAAAGTAGGCATATTCAATAATGAACTGGAAATAGATCTGGCTGTTATATTTCCAGATCATAAGTAATAAAACATAACTTCTATCCGAGGGCCACATCGAGAATCATCATAACTGTAAAACCTATCATAAGTCCTACAGTAGCTATATCTCCGTTTCCACTCTGATTGTATTCAGGTACCACTTCTTCCACAACAACATATATCATGGCTCCGGCAGCAAAAGCCAGTGCGTAGGGAAGTATGGGAGTGGCAAAAATTACCATTGCTGCACCTATAACACCTGCTATCGGTTCAACTACTGCAGATAACTGTCCGTAAAAAAAACTTTTCCATTGAGAAAGACCTTCCCGTCTGAGTGGCATGGAAACAGCCATACCTTCAGGAAAATTCTGAAGTCCAATACCTATGGCAAGAGCCACTGCTCCTGCAAGAGTAGCAGAAGGATAACCTGCCGCAGCAGCTCCGAAAGCAACACCAACGGCAAGACCTTCCGGTATATTATGAATGGTTATGGCAAGTATGAGAAGTGTTGTCCTCTGCCAGGGAGTTTTGATACCTTCACTTTTTGACGTTTCCAGTCCTCTGTGTAGATGAGGAAGGATCATATCGATTATGCGCAGTACAATACCTCCAAGTATAAATCCCACAGCAGCAGGTACCCAGGCAGGTAAAGATTTCCCTTCTGACATTTCAATAGCAGGTGCAAGTAAAGACCAGTAACTTGCAGCAATCATAACACCTCCGGCAAAACCGAGCATAACATCAAGAAATTTTCTGCTCATCTCTTTTGCAGTAAATACTGCTGCAGCCCCAAGGGCAGTTACAAACCAGGTAAAGGTCGTTGCCAGCAAAGCCTGTATTACAGGTGGCAAATCTTTAAATACTTCCAACAAAGTTTCACCCCTATTCAAATAAACTTTTATTGTTATATATTCTTAACTTTTGCCATAATCCTGCAACAGGTAAACTTATAGTTTATTATTAAATATGTCTGTTAAATCCGAAATTCCATAATTATACCGGAAGAAGTGCCTGTTACAAAGGATTTGTCATCAGGAGAAAAAACTGCTGAAAGAAATCTCTCTCCTGATATTTTTATTTTAATTGTATCAATAAGTTCAAGGTTTTCTCTATTCCATATCTTTATAAACTGTCCCAGAATTGTTACAAATATTTTATTATCAGGTGAGAGCAATAATTTTGTTGCTCCTTCATTTATTTCCTTCAGAGTTTCTCCTTTATCCAGAGACCATAAAAGAATCTCTCTATCTGTAGCGGAAAAGAGATATTTTTCGTCAGATGTAAAGGATAGAACAGTAATTGACCCGCTTCCATAAGAAGGTTTATTCCAGAATAAATCTTTTATTTTTTCTTTTTTTTCAAGATCCCATATGGCTATTTTCTTCTCCCCGTCGGCAGATGCAACAAATCTGTCTCCCGGAGAAAAGGAAAGAGACGTAATATGAGATTTTCCGGGAGGAAATTTATAAAATTCTTCTCCTTTTTCATTATCCCACAGGGAGAAAGAATAATCATTATGTGCCGCAAGAGTCATCTTTCCATCGGTAGAAAAATCGATATTTATCGAATTATAAGGAAAACCTGCAGCTTTTCCCGATATAAAAGATTTTATTTCTTTCCCGTCTGATATGTCTCTTATTTTTACCATACCGCCTCTATAACCTGCAATAAACCTTCTATCAGGCAAAAATTTTATGTGTTTAATTATTTCTTCTTTATGATGCCATATTTTTTCATTCCACGAAGAGAGTTTAAGAGTAAAATCTTCATGACCTGAAAGTATATATTCACCGTTAAAAGCAATGGAGCTGACAGGAGAAAGTTTCTCATGACTCCAGAGATTTTTTTTCTCAAAAAGAGACCATAATTGGACAGTTTCAGTCCAGGTAAAGAAAAAATTGCCATCAGACGATAAAGCACCGGAAGGACAGAAGCATATTCTTCCTTTTATATCCATTCCGTTCATATCCTGAATGTTCAGTCCATTCTGAAAAAACACTTTTCCTCCCGTAATTTCTCCTGATGGCTGAAAAAATGCCATATTAGCTCCGTTAAAACTGTTGATTTCTTCGCCATTACAGAGCCAGACATTCAATAAACTTCCTTCACAACTTCTTCTTTCTCCCGTCCATGAAAGAATATATGTGCCGTCATGTGTAAAAATAACTGCAGGGCCGTTGTTTTCGTGACTTTTTCTGCTCCACATCAAATCTCCTGTACCAGTGTTACGTAATTCTACTGTTCCGTAATTTTCATTATTGTCTGCAGGCCCGTATCGCCCTGCAGCAATAAACATTCCGTCAGGTGAAAAAGAAAGAGATGTAACATCACTGCCTTCTGTTTCAACAGACCATATTTCTTTACCGTTGGAAAAATCCCATAATTTTAAAGTTCCATCTTCTTCTCCCCCGCCTGTAAGGACATATTTCCCGTCAGGTGAAAAGGCAATGGAAGAAACCCTGTAATGACCTTTAAGAGTGTAAACTTCTTTACATGTCTCCACATTCCATACTTTTGCCGTAGAACCTTCTGCTCCACTATCACAGCCGGAAGCAAGATATTTATTATCAGGAGAAAAAGAAAGACATAAAATACCATCTTTATGGCCTTTCAGAGTAACAATTTCTTCTCCCCTATGGCTTTTATAAAGTTTTATCGTTTTATCAAGACTTCCTGAAGCAACACTCATGCCGTCAGGAGAAAAAGCTGCACATGTGACAGGTTTAGTGTGTTTTTTATCATAAGTGCCGATTATATTTTTTACTATGGCTATTTTTGATTCAAAAAATTTTCTTTTCATAAATATTTTCCTCCAGAACATTAAAATCAATAATTTTCCGGCTTTACATCTGTAGTCAAAACAGTTCTTTCAAATATATCTTTTCCGTTTTCATCTGTACCTGTTTTTATTCTAGTATCGACTGTAATATGAACAATAGGCATTCCGTAATAAATTGTTGAAGGATTATATAAATCAAATTCAATATTATATATATCCCTCGCTATTTTCCTGTCATTACTTATAGTGCCGGAAGGAACAGTGCAGGAAGGAGGACAGTTCAGAGGATAGGCAGGAGTCAGGAAATCTATGAGTTTAATGTCAGGTAAGGCATCGGGATAAAGAGGATTTTTTGGATGATCTGTTACTGTAATGACTCTTCTGTATAATTCTTTTTTCCCGATACCTTTAAAATAAACTACATATCTTTTCCATCGCAGTTTCCCTTCATACATAGATGTAGAGCCTGAAGCATCATCACTGTCTCTGGAGGTAGGAAAAGAAATGGCATCCCACAGCTCAGACGGATCTCCGCTGTTCCAGTAGCTCTTCAGAACATTTACTCCAGGAAGATAACTTTCCTTTAATTCCCTGCAGAGTCTGTCTAGAGAAAGTTTTGCTTCCTGCTGTGCCATAAGTTTATATCTTGATCTGTTAAAAATCTTCATTGATTGAATACATATAATACCTGTAGCAGAAAGTAAAATGGAAAAAAGAAATATGGCTATCATTAGCTCTATTACTGTCATAGCAGATTTAGAACTGGTATGAAAAGTTATATTGGATCTATAAAATAATCTCTCAATAAAAAATTTCATAATTCTTCCCATGAATATACTGTAAGGACAGGTTTTACAGTAATTTCTCCTGATAAACCATTATAAAGTTCGGGACAGTATATTATAGATGAGCTATTTTTTAATATAATATTACCTTCATGCCCCGGAGGAGATGAAGGACTTGACTTTGCAATAACACTTCCAATGATTGATATGGGGCTTATAACACTTTCAGCAACAAAATTGCCATGAGTAAATATAAGGCCTATAAGAAAAGCATTGTTACTTGCATTGTAAACAGTAGGATTTCTTTTAAAACCTTCCCAGGATTTATAAAAGAAAGAACAGGTAAAATCATGGGTTGCCCACTTCATACTGTTATAGGCAGAAGGACTGGAAAACCAGTCTTTTATCTCATCAGGTACAGGTTTTAACCCGTAGTCTGTAAGGTCCACTCCTGAGGTACCGGAAAGAATATCCTGTCCCGGTGCACCCAGTTCAATGGGAATATCCCCGCCGGCACTGTTATCTTTATACCATTTCCATGCAGGATTAATACCCTGATTGGTAGATTCTGAAATCTTTAACATATTAAAAACATCACATATTTTAGAACTGTCCTGAGGGGCAGAACGGATCCATTCATCAACATCTGTGCCTGCAGAATCTATATCGGTAGTATGGTTGGTAATCTTTATATCTCCTTCTGTAAAAAAACTGATAAAACTTCTATATTGTAAATCATATTCATCAATCCAGTAGCTCAAGTCTGCCATCAACAAAGAAAGACCGTAAGGTTTCAGAGGATCTGTCGATGTTGTATCATTTACATATCCCGCCACAAAGACACGGGAATTATTTACCCCACTTATCTCACCGTTTATAATCAATATACCATTTACAAAAATATTACAGTTATCCAGATATATATCTGCATCACCGCCATCTATAAAAAGACTGCCATTTACAAAAATATTTTTATTCTGTATGTAGGGGTACGTTCCTCCGAGTGTCATATAATATTCCTCATCATCCTCTATAGATGGAGTATAAGAAAAAGAGGGACGGCTTATATGGCCGATGGAAAGCCCTGAAGAGCGTATAGTTACTGTAATATTTGGATCTATAAGATGATAATTTGTTTCATTAAGACGAAAATAGCTGTCAGGTTCAGAAGGGATACCATCTGTAAGATTTGGATCTCCTATATTCCAGTCAGGAAGATTAATATTTTTATTGCAATTTTCTTCTATAAACCTCCGGTCTATAATAGAAGTCCCTCATGTATCAACTACAGGACCATCACTGGAAAGAATACTTCCGTTAAGTATACGGGCAGAACTCAGATTTTCATAATTAATTCCTCCTTTTGCATAAAAAGAGCCCGATCTGGGACGAAAGGTAGCTATGTCCTGAATGCCGTTCATGAGAAAATGTCCGTCCTCTATTGTTATTACACCATCTGCTCCTGCTCCGCATTCCATATATTTAACTGTACTTTTGACAGTTCTTTTAAATCCCCCATATTCACCCTGTGCCACAATAACTGCACTTTCTCCATAAACCTCTGTACCTACAAGGGATGAATAGAAAGATGGACCTGATGCTACAGTACAGTTATGAGGATTATTCAGATTATTTACATAGGCAACTCTGAATCTCCCTGCCATTCCGTTCATACCTGTCAGTTCATAATTATTATCAGCAAAGGAAAGAGAAGGAGGAGGTGGTATAGAAGAGGGAGAAAAGGGCGTTAAAATTGCTCCCTGAGAATATATATCATACATGGCATATACACAGGCAGAGGTGGCAAGATTTAAAGCATGAAATCTTGCTGCAACGCTCGATGTTGTATGGAGATTACCTGTAGATAAAACTACAACAGCAAGAGATATTATAAGTAAAATTACCATTATTGAAAGGGTTGTAATTAAAGCCATACCTTCAGAAGAATTTTTTTTAAGAATTTCCATACTTTTCTCTCCTTTTCATCTACCATGGATCTGATTTTGTCCTTCCGATAAAACCTTCAAATGTAACAAATCTCAGAGCAGTTCCGGCACCTGAAGCATTTTTTTCTTTCCAGTAAACTTTAACTGTCATATGTTTTATTTCATTTATGTTAAAACCATTATTCCATGCTTTTATTTCCACAACAGGAGTAAAGGTTACTTCTTTTAACAGTTGAGGTTCAAGAGGTTCAAGTATATCATTTGGATAACCGTCCTGATTGAGATCATAATAGGGAGGTGACATTATTGTTCCATGAGGATTGGCTCTGTGATAGAAATCGGCACTTACACCTGTAGCCCCCATATAGGCAGTATCTCCACCCGGAAGGTCTGATGTAATAGCACTGTGATGTACAAATTTTCCTATTTGATTTATATCATTTGAAGTTTTTCTATCAGGATAATAATAGTTACTTTTTACAGGATCTGCTATACCGGGATAAAATGGAATCATATGAAAATTCCCTTTGTATGCTTCAAACTGTGCCATAGCTATATTTAAAGCAACAGAATAATTTTCCCCTTTTTTTATTACCATGAGTCCCTGAGCCATTACACCGAAGACAATTATTATAGCAGAAACCAGGATGCCAAGAGAAAGCAGTATCTCCAGTAAAGACATTGCTTTAGTAGGATAAAAAAATAACACCTTTCTCATTTTTTATTTCTTTCTTAATAAAAAAAATCTCATTATTTATATTATAACATAATCATGAGAGGTAGGTAAAACTATATTTTATATAAGATTTCATCTATTTACACTCTTCTATGGTTACAATCGCGACGCGTAATGCGTAACGCGTGACGCGAGGACAAGAACCATAATTTGCCGGAGTTATTTTCTTACAGTCTCTAAGTTGCCAGAGAATATAACACCTTAAACATTGAAAAAGGATCACACAGAATATTGGTATAAGCAGCATTGGCAAGGGGACAGAAACACTCCGCTTTTTTTATACTTTCTCTTATAATTTTTGCTTTATCGCTGTGCCATATCTTTTTAAAATCATAACGTTCCTCCCTGAGATTTCCCATAGAATCTCCCCTGACACAGCATGGCCACACATGTCCGTCAGGAGAAATCTGGGCAGAAACAAGTCCCGAATAGCATGGAATTATCTGTTTCTCCTTAAATAAAATATCTTTTGAAAGTTCATAATAAACCCTTCGGAAAGCCTGGGTAAGGCGGGATACTCTGGCAAATTTTTTTTTATTTATCTCTTCAAGTAGGAAATAAACTGCGTCTCCGTAATCCTCAGGGGAAGGACTTATATCACTTCCTTTTGTTGAAAGCTCTTCCCTCTCTTCAGCCATTTCAACTATATAGGAATCCGGTTCAAGAGATGTGAGTTTTTTATAGATTTCCCTGAAATCTCCGACATTATATCTGGATATAACCGTATGAATTCCGACTGTCAGATTTTTCAAAGCCAGATCCTTTAATGCCTGATAGGTCTTAAGGGTTTTCTGAAAATTTCCGGGAACCTGCCTTATTTTATCATGTTCTTCCTGCCAGTGATCCAGTGAAACATTTATTATCACATTGGATTTATGGCATATGTTTGCTATCTTTTCCACTGCAGAAGGAATTTTTTCATAAAGAAGACCGTTTGTAGGAATATTAATAAAAGAAGGCCTGCATATAGAATAAAAAGAAGAACATATGTCTGCAAGATCGTCCCTGAGGAAAGGTTCTCCTCCGCTGAAAGTACCCCAGAGAACTCCGCTGCCGATATTTCGGAAGATTTTTTCATATTCTTCATTCGACATGGGTTCACAGTATTTTCTCCATATATTGCAGGTAAGGCACCGTGAATTACAGCTATAAAGAAGACTTATAGTAAGGCTCACGGGAAGTAAGGGAGTGACAGAAAAATATCGTGAAACTTTATAATTAAATATTTTATATAAGAGGTTTAATTTGTTCATTGTTCAGGTTTCAGCCATCACCGGTTACAAATCAGTATTTTACTGACCTGACCATAAGCATGTAATAAAGGTGTCCCTCCCGTCACGCGTTACGCGTTACGCGTCACGAAAGCATATATATTATTTATGCTTACCCGGGTAATTATTTATGTCCTGATGCCCTGTCTACTGCATCAAGAACCATCTGTATGGTAATGACTTCAGGTAAAATTTCCGGTTCAGAATTTTCTCCCGGCGGGTAAATCGCATAAACAGGGACAGCAGATTTACCAAGCGATTTTATCAGTTTCATTACTTCTTTCGACCTTTTTGTATTATCTGCTTTAAATACTATAATATCATCTTTTTTGAGTCTTTCGCTGACTTTATCTGTATAGAGAACGGTATTTTCATTTGTCTTACACGTAAGGCACCAGTCGGCAGAAGCATCGAGGAATATTATTTTACCCGTTTTCCTTGCAATACCGAAAGATTCTTCCGTGTATTTTTTCCATGATACTCCGTTTATTACTTCTCCCGGTATATTTAGCTGACTGCCAGAAGATTCTGAAGAAAGATTTTTCAAAGGATAAAGCCACATATAAGAAGTCCAGAAACCCGCTATAATCAGGACCAGTGATATAAAGCGAACAATCCATCTCCTGAGGGTTGAAGTTTTATATTCAATAAATCCTAAAACCCAGAGAGATATGGCGATAAAAAGGAAAAATACGACAGTAGAAACCACTGCATCGGCATTGAGCTGTTTACCGAGAACCCATAAAAGCCAGCAAACAGTGCCCATAAGGAGAAAACCCATGGCAAATCTCAGTTTCAGCATCCAGTTTCCAGGTTTCGGCAAAAATGACATTAATTTTGGATTTGCCGTAAATAAAAGATATGGTGTGGAAAGCCCAAGGCCTATGAAAAGAAAAACTGTGAAAATAATCCATCCCGGCTGGCTGAAGGCAAAACCGAGAGCAGTTCCAAGGAATGGGGCTGAACATGGTGTGGCAAGCAATACTGCCAGAATTCCTTCAAAAAAAGCTCCTATAAAACCCTCTTTCTGTGCCAGTTTATCTATTTTTTCCGCAGAAGGCGGAGATATTTCAAAGAGATCAAAAAGAGAAAGACCGAATACATATACTACAAGAGCAAGAGAAAAAACAAAATAAGGACTCTGGAACTGAAATCCCCATCCTACAGACTGGCCTATGGATTTAAGAATTACTACAACCAGAGCAAGGACTGAAAAGGAAAAAAGAACACCTGCCGTAAATGAAAGACCTGCTTTTAAAATTCTTCCTTTTTCTTCACCGGCAGATTTCATAAGACTGAATACTTTTAATGAAACAACAGGTAATACACATGGCATAAGATTGAGTATAAGCCCTCCAAGAAAAGCCATAAGAAAAAAATAAGGAAGACTTCCCGAAGGAGTAACTGTTTTCTCCAGAGCAAAACATGGGTTATTGAAAGCCAGTATTGATAAAAATATTAAAAATAATTTTTTATTGAAAATTTATATTCACCTCCATAAAGATAGTTCCCATCTTAATGACAAAATCCTTCTCTTAAAAATTTATATAAAAATTTGATACATAACGGAAAGACAGAATTAATCCTGACTGTAAATGGAGTCATTCATAGGCCAGGGCAATAAAATACAACTTTAGCTTCCCTGTTAATTTTATCATTTATAAAATCAACTTTAATATTATTTTCTTTACATGTTTTAATAATTCCATTTATATTACGAACCATGTCTATACAGGTAAAATTAATTTCTTTTTCAAGAAAAGACATGATACAAGGGTTTCTCTTACAATGAATGGCTACTTCAGAAAAAGGTAAAATGCCAGGGCTTATTATTTCAATTCTATTATTGAAAATATAAATAAATATAGAGTTATTTATGAGATAACTGCGGTGTATAATTGCATTTAAAAGAGCTTCTCTGTAAATTTCTTCACTTATGTAAAATTTTACATTTCTTTTAATGAAATCTATACCTACATGGAACTGGTCGATTAATTTACCTGTTATTTCTTCCGAATCCAGATATCTGTGTATTAAGAATTCATCTGTTTCAAAACATGTGGCTCTTATAATAAACTGTGGTTTTATACTCTCTATGCGTCTACCGAAAAGTAAAAGACCTGCAAGGGTTAATTTTTTATTTTTCATTAATTTCAGACTTCTCAGCAATTTCATGCGTGAGCTATGATGAGATTTAATTTCTTCTCCGTAATATTTCCGGTAAAATTCCTGAAAATATTCAAAATCAAAATCGAAAAAACTTCCTTCTGTTTCAAGTTCTTCTGCAAATGATAAATCAGAATATTCCATAAGTGACTCTTCTCCAGATTTTTCATTATTCTTAATTATATTTATTATAGCACAGAGAGATATTCATTGAAATATCTGTCAAATTCTGTTACAATATGACGGACGTAAAAATTGTACAGCCAGTTATTTCAACACTCAATAAATATAATTTACGGAGGTATTTCATGTCACTCCTTGTACTTTCATATCCGGACATATCAGAAAAAGATTTTGAATGGATTCAGAAGATCAGAAAAGAACATGATGAACTTTATTATAAGGTTGCCGCCCCCCATTTCACAATAGTATTTCCTGTTTTCAATATGGAACCGGACCTGTTTATTAAAAATATAAAGAACATGGCAGAAAATATTAAAGCATTTGATTTTACAATGAGATGCGCGGTCATAGTAAAGGATTCTTTTAATGAATACAGTCATGTTTTTCTCGTTCCCGATGAAGGGTACAGTCATATCGTAAAACTTCATGACAGGCTCTATACAGGTTTACTTTTACCTGAACTCAGACTGGACATTCCATTTATACCTCATGTAGGTGCAGGTAATTCTATATCACCTGAAACCTGTAAATCTCTTGCAGACAGATTAAATCAGGAAAATTTCGCTATCATGGGAACCATTAAAGATCTTGATATTGTAGAATATAATAACAACACAGTTAAAACAATAGAAAAAATAACACTGGCAAAGATATGAAAAACTTCCTATTATATTCTCCTGTAACACATATAGTTTATATCTATCTTATCTCTATTATAGTATTCAGCAATACCTTTCATAATGCCTATCAATTAGATGATTTTCATTCTGTAGTAAACAATCCTGCCATAAGGCATATACATCCCATATGGCGCCATTTCACAGATCCTTCTACAATAGGGACATTACCCGGCAATATAAGTTACAGACCTCTCCTCCCTCTGAGTATGTCTCTTACCTATGCGGTATGGGGTTCTAATGTTGTGGGATACCATATGTACAATTTATTTTTTCATATAGGAGCATCAATTTTCCTCTACCTTCTCTTTTTCGAACTGCTGACTTTTAACAGTGAAAATTATGAGGATAAATCCTTTTATAGAGTCATAGCATTTTTCGGGGTATTACTGTTCTCAATACATCCCATATCAGGTTTCTGCGTAAATTATATCTGTGGAAGAGATAATATTATGATGCAGGGTTTTCTGGCAGTAAGTCTTTATATTTATACAAAAATGAGAAAATCTAAAGAAACACCTCTTAAATGGACAGCAGTAATCTTCTTTTTTCTACTCGCCCTTTTATCAAAAATAATGGTTTTGATAGTGCCTTTTTTAATACTGGAATTCGAACTTATAATGGCAAAAAGCAGGATTTTTTCCTGGAAAACATGGGCGAGATTTCTGGCCTTTCAGCTATCGGTATTTTTTGTATGGCTTTATGTAAGGTTCGGCACCATAGTTTACGAAACTGCTGCCGCATATATGGGAACATCTCTGAAAGACAGACTCTATTATCTTATGACCCAGTTTAAAATGCATCTTTTTTATTATCTCAGAAATTTCATCTATCCCTTCCCGATAAGAGGTCTTCCCGACTGTGATGTAGTAAAATCAGTGGCTGATATTAAAATGATTACAGGATTTATTTTTATTGTTCTTACTATTATTATTGCATGGCATATGAGAAAAAAACTGCCTCTTCTGTCTTTCTCTATAGCTGCCTACTGGACTATGTTCATACCTTCATCATCAATTTTCCCGCTCTTTCAGTATATAGCAGACAGATGGATGTACCCTTCTCTTCCCTATCTGACACTGGTTGTTTCGTTACTTATGTTCCGTTATATAAAAAATCGTAATATTGCCGTTGTCATTGCTGTAATTTTATCACTTTATTTCGGTATAACCGGCTATTTCATGAATAGACACTGGAAAGACGGCATAAGTTTTTACACCCAGTGTGAAAAATACGGCACAAATGAAATAGGATACCTTAATCTCGGTGTGTCCTATTTAAATATTGATAGAAATAAGGCAAAATATTATTATGAAAAAACTATTGAGAAATATCCCCGTTATTCCCTTGCCTATATTAACCTTGGCTTCTGGTATATAAACAAAGGCGAAAAAGAAAAGGGACTGGCCATTGTAAAAAAAGGATTGGATATGACTCCCAGGGGGAGTAAATCTACAGGTCATTACTGGTATGCAAAAGCCCTTGATGAAACAGGACATAAGGAAGAAGCTTTCCTGCATTTCAAAAAAAGTATAGAAGTAAATCCAAACCCGAATGATAAGTATTTTTACTATGCCGGTATTAACGCCAGTTCTACAGGAAAATATAAAGAGGCAGTAGAGTATTTTGAAAAATATTTAATATTAAATCCCGGTAATGAAGAAGTGAAAAAGAAGCTTTTAGATTGTAAAAAATTTATTAAGTAATCATAGAAATAGACATTATCTATTGATTTATATTTTTAAATTTTTTTCTAAAAAAACAAAAAAACTCCATTGTTCTTTATAAACCTTTATTGTATAATACTCACATAAATTATAGAGACTATAAGAGCTTTTATAAAAACTCATACAAATATTATAAATCTCTAAAAACTGGATGGGAGGCTATCAATGGGTATACTGGATGCTATCAAAGGTTTACTCTCGGAAAACACTAAAAAAGGTACATGTTCAAAGTGTGGGAAACTTATTATTATGTCAAAAAGCACAATCGTTGCAGATGCAAAAGATTACGGATACTGCCCCATATGCAGAAAACTTTTTTGCAAAAAATGTGCATGTCTTGCAACTCTGACAGAAGATGACAGTCCTCTGGAATGTATCACATGTAATGTAAAATTAAAAGGAAATCTATAAATATCAAAAAACTCTTAATTGTTCTCATATCATTTTAAGAGACTATTTTCTTTATGGCTTCTGTTGCTTTATCCCTTACAATCCAGACTTTATCATTTAAAGCTTCCCGGAGGGCATCAAGTGCTATTTTATTTCCTATTTCACCGAGAGCTTCTGCAGCATCCCTTCTGACAGATCTCTCTTCTGAATTCAGCGCCTGAATAAGAGGTTCCACTGAGCTTACATCTCTTAATTTCCCCAGTGCTTTTGCCGATGAACAGCAAACAGTCCAATCATGATCATATAGAGTTTTTATAAGAGGAGTTACTGCTCTCTTATCTCTCAGGTCCCCCAGAATTTCCGCTGCTTTATGCCTCCAGTACCAGTCTTTATCAGAGAGGGCTTCAATAAGAGCTTCAACAGCTCTTTTATCACCCATTATTCCCAGAGATATGGCAGACCTCCGACTGACACCGGTGTCTTCATCTTCAAGGATTTTATATAGAGGCTCTACAGCCCTTTTATCCTTTAATCTTCCAAGAGAATCCGCAGATTCTCTTCTCACTGAGACATCTCTGTCATTTAAAGCGTCAATGAGAGGTTCTATTGCCTGTCCGGTATCTATATTACCGAGAGCAGCAGCAGATCTGCTTCTTATAACAGGATCTTCATGTGTTAAGGATTTTATAAGTGGTTCAACAGATGGTTCTCCTATTTTCACAAGAGATTCCATCGCCTGATATTGAACATAGGCATCACTGTCATTTAACACTTTTATAAGAGGTTCTACTGACCTCACATCACCTGTTTTTCCGAGAGCCCATGCAGCATTTTCCCTGACTCTGCTCTTTCTGTAACTGAGAGCTTTTATCAGGCCATTTATGTCGTTTCTGAATAACATTGTTCTTATATCAGGATCAAATATTTCAAAAATAGCAGTAAAAAATTCCAATAATCCCATTTTTCTTTCACCGGTTTATTAATAAATTAATTTATGATAATATAGAACTGTTTAAACATGTGGTTAACTATATTACATAATTAATAAAACATCAAGGATCTTGATATGAAAAAAAACAAAAAAATACTTGTTATAGATGACGATCAGAGTCTCTGCAGGATTATATCCTATTTTCTGTCAGAAGAAGGGTATGAAGTAAAAATATGCCATGAAGGCAATAGCGGTATAGAAATATTCAAGAAATTCGAACCGGATCTTCTTATATGTGACATAAAACTTCCGGGACAGGACGGATTTTCCATACTGGAAATAGTTCTGAAAGAAAAGCCCGATTGTCCCGTAATCATGATAACAGCTCACGGTACAGTCGAAGATGCCGTTAAGGCAATGAAAACCGGTGCATATGATTACATATTGAAACCTTTTAATAAAGATGATCTGAAGATAACTGTAGATAAAGCAATTAAAATGTCTGACCTGGTTTCAGAAAATAAATATCTGAGAAAAGAACTTGAAGAAAAATATGCTTTCCATAATATAGTGGGAAAAAGTCCTGAAATGTTAAAAATTTTCCGCATGATTTCACAGATTTCTCCTACAGATTCAAATATCCTCATACTGGGTGAAAGTGGTACAGGCAAAGAACTTGTGGCAAGAGCAATCCATTATAACAGCCCGAGAAAAAATCATCCCTTTATAGCCATAAATGCTTCTGCCATACCGGAAAACCTGATAGAAAGCGAACTTTTCGGCCACAAAAAAGGAGCCTTTACAGGAGCTGTAAGTGATAAAAAAGGAAAATTTCAGATTGCCCATGAAGGAACTATTTTTCTGGATGAAATAGGCGATATGAAACATGAACTTCAGGTAAAACTCTTGAGGGTCATACAGGAAAAAGAAATAGATATAGTAGGAGGAATCACTCCTGTTAAAATAGACGTAAGATTGATTGCTGCAACAAATAAAGACCTGGAAGAAGAAGTAAAGGAAGGAAAATTCAGAAACGATCTCTTTTACCGGCTCAATGTAATTGCATTAGAACTTCCGCCTTTAAGGATAAGAAAAAGTGATATACCTTTTCTTGTACAGTTTCTTATAAAAAAATATTCTCCTAATGGAAGAGTTACCGGAGTAACAAAAGAAGTTATGGATATATTTGATAGATATCGCTGGCCCGGGAATGTGAGAGAACTTGAAAATATAATAGAAAGAGGAATAGTTTTATCTGAAGGTAATTTAATAGGGGTAGACTGCCTCCATAAACGACTGATTGACTCAATCGAGAAAACAACAAAAATCCATATAGACTGGCCTGAAGAAGGAATATCACTTGAAGAAATTGAGAAAGACCTTATAAGGCAGGCTCTTCTGAAGGCAAATAATAATCAGACAAAAGCCGCAGAACTTCTGTCTATAACAAGATCATCCCTGATTTACAGAATGGAAAAATACAGTCTGAAATAGTGTTTAAATTCAGACACATACTGTCTGTTTTCAGACATATTAAAACAGAAAAAAACCTGCTCTATGTTCATAGAACAGGTTTTTTTATTATTTATCACAGCATTTACTGTCTTTGCAGCAGCATTTACAGCCTTCTGCACATTTTCCATCTTTACAGGATGAACAGATACACTTCTCTCCGCAGCAGGCGCATTTGCCGTCTTTGCAACAGTCGCCACACTTACCGTCTTTGCAGCAGCATTTACAGCCTTCTGCACATTTTCCGTCTTTACAGGATGAACAGATACACTTCTCTCCGCAGCAGGCGCATTTGCCGTTTTTACAACAGTCACTGCATTTGCTGTCCTTACAGCAGCATTTACAGCCTTCTGCACATTTACCGTCTTTACAGGATGTACAGATACATTTTTCTCCGCAACAGGCGCATTTGCCGTCTTTACAGCAGGTTACATCAGTGCATTTACCATCACTGGTACAGGAACCACAGGAAGCTATAGAAGAAGATGCGATTCTGCTATCAGCCAGAACTATCTGTCCGGCAGTAAAAGCTAAAACACAGAGAAATATCAGTATAAAAGAAAGATTTTTTTTGTAGTTCAAAGTAATCACCTCCTTTAACATATTTTATTCCTTCTCATAAATTACATGGCAATTAATATGCCACAACTTAAAGGATTAAAAAAAAAAAGAGAAATTATAATTGAAGATAAAAATTTTTCAAAGATTCGTTAATTGTTTCCAGCGTCAACTGTGATACATCAGAAAAATTATGAAGATATTGTATAGAAAAAATTCTAAAAAAGATTTAATAATTATAATAGCTCTATGGATTGTAATTACTTTACTTCATTTCTTCACACCGGTCCATCATATATTATTTTATATTCATGTAATATTTCGTCAGATTTATTATATACCAATCATATATGGAGCTTTTTCCTATGGTTTACCGGGAGGGCTTATTACATCCCTTGCCGTAGGTCTGGTATATTTTATACATATTACATGGCAGTGGACTCTTCCCATGGGTGAATATATAAATCAGTTACTTGAAATAGTACTTTTTATTATAATAGGAGTCACTACAGGTATACTGGTTGAGAGATTGAGAAAAGAACAATACCTTTACAAAGAAATCTCTGAGAAATTAGAAATTGCCCTTGAAGAACAGAAAGAATATCAAAAACAGCTTATATTTTCAGAAAGAATGAGGAGCCTGGGAGAACTCTCAGCAGGCCTTGCCCATGAGATAAAGAATCCTCTCAGTTCAATAAAAAGTTCAGTTGAGATAATAGAAGGTACTGTAAATAAAAACTCACCTGCCGGAGAATTCCTTGAAATACTCTCTCAGGAAACGGAAAGATTGAATAAAGTGGTAAATAATTTCCTCTCCTTTGCCAGACCGGCAAAACCAGATCTTCTGCCATGCAAGATAGATGAAATTATTGAACCGGTGATAAAACTTTTAAAGCCTGAATTTGAAAAAAATGATATTTCTATTGAAAAAGAAATAGAAAAAGGCTTGCCAGAAATTTCCGGAGATGCACAGCAATTACAGCAGGTTTTTCTGAATATTTCCTTAAATGCAATACAGGCTATGCCTGACGGAGGAAATCTTTATGTGAGCATAAAAAAAATTGAACCTTATATAAAAATAGATTTTCGCGATACAGGCGCCGGAATATCAAAAGAAAACCTTGAAAAACTTTTCACACCATTCTTCACTACAAAAAAAGAAGGAAACGGCATCGGGCTTGCTATATCTTACAGAATAATAGAAAATCACAGAGGGAAAATTTCAGTAGAAAGTGAATTAAACAGAGGAAGTGGTTTTTCAGTAAAATTACCTTATCTATAGCCATGACAAAATATCTATTGACTTTAAAGAAATATCATATATCATAATATTACGACATCTCTGAAAAATTCGTACAAAAGGAGTGGATTTATATAACAGAAGACAATATATGTTTATTTATTTTTCTGGTCGCTGGCGCTGTAGGACTGGCAGTAGGATTTTATCAACTTGGAAAGTATCTTACAACCAGAATGTTAGGTCTTGCTGTAACTACAGAACCGGACCGGATTTGCAGAGGAGAAATGCTTAAAGTTTTAATGCATGTTAACCCGAGTAAAACTGTAGAAGTACCTGAAATAAGAATAAGGGTTGAATGTATAAGAAGGTCTGAATATACAGACAGTAGAGGCAGGAAGCGTTATTCATATGATACAATGGCAAAAAGTGAAGTTTTTATGGAAGGTATGACCCTCTATGCAGGGCAGCCGAGGACAATAGACGGGAATATAGCAATACCTGCCGATGGTGTTCCTACCAATCTGTACGGCACACTTACTGTCAGATGGTATCTTACTGCAGGGTTTATGCTGCCTACTTTTACAGCAGAAAAGAAACTGGAACTTCAGGTAGTAGATCAGTCACTAAAAAGAACACAGAGCAAATATCTTCCTCCTAAAGAAGAGCCCTCACTTGCTCCTGTTGCTCCCGATAAGTTGACATCCAGAATATGTGCTTCCTGTGGGAGTAAAAATGATATGCAGGTGAGGTTTTGTACCGAATGCGGGTCAGAACTGGGGTAATCGGTAACAGGTAACATTTTATCAGTTACCTGTTACCGGTAACGATAAGATTATTTTCCCAGTGTGGCAACCATAACAGATTTTATAGTATGAACTCTGTTTTCAGCCTCATCAAGGGATTTATTATATTTACTTTCAAATACCTCTTCCGTAACTTCACATATATCAGGATACTTTGCTGAAAGATCTGTATCTGTATTATGAAATGCAGGTAAACAGTGGAGGAAAATAACATCTTTATCTGCTTTATTTATCATATCCATAGTTACCTGATATGGCTTTAAGAGTTTTATACGTTCAAGTATCTTATCTTCTTCACCCATAGAAACCCACACATCTGTATAAATTACATGGGCACCTTTTACTCCTTTAGCTATATCACTGTGCAAAGAAATTTTTGCTCCCGTATCTCTGGCAAATTCTTTTGCCATGTCTACAAGACCTTTATCGGGATAAAGTTCTTTCGGTGCTACAATCCTGAAGTCCATACCGCATTTTGCAGCTCCTATAAGGAGTGAATTTGCCACATTATTTCTTCCATCTCCACAGAATGCAAAGGTAAGGCCTTTTAACGTTGAAAAATTTTCCTTAACTGTAAGGAAATCTGCCAGCACCTGGGTCGGATGAAATAAATCCGTAAGGCCGTTCCATACAGGAACACCTGAATACTTACCAAGTATTTCAACTGTACTGTGTTTGAAACCACGAAACTGGATTCCGTCAAACATGCGGCCAAGAACTCTGGCACTGTCTTTCACTGTTTCTTTTTTACCGAACTGAAGATCATCTTTTCCAAGATATTCAGGATGGGCGCCTTCATCCACACAGGCGACAACAAAAGCACATCTTGTACGGGTAGAAGGTTTTTCGAATATAAGGGCAATATTCTTATTTTCCAGGTTTCTGCCGTATATGCCGGCATATTTATCTGCTTTTAATTTTGCTGCAAGATCAATAAGAAAATTTATTTCCTGAGGAGTGTAATCATTGAGTGTAATGAGATTTCTACCTTTAAGATTAAATGGCATTTTATGTATCTCCTTTATTGATAGTCAATCAGAAAACAGGCAAAGTGCGTATATTGCCTTTTGCCTGTTTTATATTACCTGACTTATAACTGATAAAGTCCGACCTTACCTTCTCTTTTACCTTTAAGAACAGGAAGGCCTGTTTCTACATTATAAGAAATTTCTTCTGCACTATCGAAAGGCCCTAACCAGCCATATTTTTTAGTAATCATATAAATTCCTACAGGATACTGAATGGCTATAACATAATCATTATTTTCTTCCGAGTAAGAAACACCTATTACAGAACCGTCTAAAGATACCTTCTGCTCTATTCCTTCAGTAGTAATCTTTCTTACCATACTCTTATGAACTTCTACAGTTTCGCCGGCAACTTTGAATGTGTAAGGATACTCAGTTAATTTTTCCATAATTACTTCCTTTCTATAAATACAAAAATTAGATTATTTCTAAGTATAAGAAGTTAGTAGTAGAAAGTCAAGGTTATAAATAAGATTTTTTATATCGAGATTGTGTAAAAAAAATAACAGGTGATTTTATATACAATGGAAAAAGAAATTTATCGTAGAATATTTAGAGTAAAAAGTGAAAGAAACTTTATTTTAATTACTTTTCACTTTTCACTAACAACCATGACCGGTTCGGTCACAACGAAATATGAGACTTTGTTCCTCCCGTCACTCGTTACGCGTTACGCGTTACGATTCTCACATAAATTATTTAGATAAATTGCTTCTACTTAATTTTCACCTAAAGCCTTATTTTACGGCATTAAAAATGAAAATTCCTATACCCTTAAATTAATAGATTTATGAAATCAATTACAATTTCCAGTAAAAGTGAAACTAAAAAAAATTTATTCATCAGGTATGCAGAAAGGCAAAGGTTTTATCAATGATTTAAACTGTCTGTCAGGAGTCGGTGCATAAGCCGGCATATGTTCTGTCATATAAGCATATACAGACGGAGTAATTTCTGCAGTAAAAGCATTCAATAACCATAAAGAACCTGTAACCTTACCGCCCAGCATGAGAACAACTTTTTCTGCATCACATAATTTATGTTCTAAACCTGTAGAATAAATTATAGATGATGCAAAGCCATCAGCATTAAAAGCAAATCCCTGTTGCTCCATATGATTTTTTACTTCTTCGATTCTTTCAGGTCCAAGTTCAACAAAACCTGTTTTTTCATCACGGAAAGATGGAACTTCTATATTCAGACAGTCTTCTGGTTCAATTATTTTTTTCTCTCTTACTTCAGGGATCTGAGGCTGATTGGTTATATTCGAAGATTTATTTATTGAATCAACCATTTTTTTTTTACCTCCCGGGGAATATTACTGACCTGAGCATAAGCATATAATAAAAGTCTTCCTCCCGTCACGGGTCACGCGTTACGAGAGTATATATGTATTATTTATACTTAACTCGGTAATTATTATATATATTATAATCCCGTAAAAAAAATATGTAAAGAAGGTATTTTTTAAAATTATGTTAACTTTTAGATAATTTTATTGCAACCGTTCAGTTATCAGCAATAAGCTTTTATGTCAGTATATATCATGCTTTTACAGAGAGCTTATCAATCGCTCTTCTCGCATCTATATTGGCAGGATCTATAAAAAGGGCTTCTTTATATAAAGAGAGGGCTTTCTCTTTATTACCTTTTTTTTCTTCTATTAAACCGAGCAAATAATAAGCATCATCAAGGCCTTTATATTCCTGGAGGGCTGCTTTAGCATAATTTTCCCCTTCTTCCAGCCTGCCTTCATCACAGGCAATATATGCAAGAGAACAGAAAGATGCCAGAGAATATGGAGAAAGGGTACTGGCCTTCTGGAAAGATTTTTTTGCCTCTTCAAATTCCTCTTTTTGCCTGAGATAGTAGCCTCTATTATAGTAAATTTCTGCTCTTTCAGGATCTTTTTTCATAGCTCTATCCAGTTCTCTCAAACATTTATCCATATCTCCAAGGCAATAATAAACCTGTGCAAGATAAAACCTTAAAGAGGGAAACACAATAGGTCTCAATGTAATAGATTCTTTTAAATGTAAAAGAGCATTGTCCAGATCATTTTTATAATAATAGCATATTCCGAGGGCAAGATGTATCGTATTTTCTTTTTTATATTCTTTCAATTTAGCTTTATAATAGATTATAATCTCATCAAGCCTGTTTAATCTGAAAGTACAGTATACCAGCATAATATGGGCTTCTACAAAGGTAATATCCATATGTGCCGCTATATGAAAAATCTCCCATGCATTTTCGGTTTTATCTGTTTTCATATACATATGCCCCAGATTATAAAGAGATACAGTATACTGCGGATCAAGAGTATTTGCTCTTTCGAAAGCTTCTATGGCATCTTCGAACCTGCCCTGTCCCGCATAGGCAACGCCAAGATTATTATGTGCTATGGCAAAATCAGGTTTCAAACCAAGAGCTTTTTCATAATAAACTATAGCTTCTGTAAATCTGTGTTCTCTGGAATAAGTCCAGGCCATGTTATTATAAGCCCAGTAGTAACCGGGATCGATATTTATGGCACTCTCAAAAGCTTCTATAGCTTCTTCAAATCTGTTCTGATTGGCATAGATATTACCGAGACTGTTATAAGCTCTTGCATTATCAGGCCTGGCTTCTATATCTTTTTTATACTTTTTTTCCAGTTCATCTATCTTCCCCTGTACAGCACAGACCCAGCCAAGATTATAATGAGTCCATGTATCTTTAGGAACAAGCTTCATTCCATGTCGAAACATCATTATAGACTTTTCAAATTTTCCCTGTTTATAATAGGTCCAGGCAAGATTGTAATAAGCCCAGGCATTTTTATTATCCAGTCGTACAGTTTTTTCCAGTTGAATTTCTGCATCTTCATAATTTTCCTGATTAAAATAAGCTATACCAAGATTTAAACTTGCCATAGCAAAATTGTGGTCTATAGATAGAGCTTTTTTATAAAAGTCAATTGCTTTATAAAAATCCTGGAGCTCTGAATAAGCAAGTCCAAGATTATAATAGGCCTTTTTATCATCAGGACAAATACTCAAAGCCTTATTGTATTCTTCTATGGCAGAAGAAATTTTTCCCTGGGAGGCATAAATATTTCCTGTATTAATATAAGCTTCAGGCAAAGCTTTTCTTTTTATGACCTTTCTATATATCTCAAGAGCCTTATCATATTCTTTTTTTTCAAAATGAACATGACCTGTCCCCAGTTGAGCATATATATTATCTTTATCCAATTTCAACGAATTTCTGTAAGAAATTAACGCTTTATCAAAATGACCCAGTTTCAAATATGTATTACCGAGACCGTTATGAACATGTGGATTACGGGGATCATATTTCACGGCTTTCTTAAATTGTTCCAGAGCTTCAGTAAACTTATTTTCTTCAAAATATATCATAGCAAGATTGTAATGAGTTCTCCCATCTGAAGGATTACTATGAAGAACTTTATGATAACTCTGAATTGCCAGTTTTAATTCCCCTTTATGCTGGTAAATTTTTCCAAGACGATAATTGGAAACATCATTCAATTCGCCACGTTCAAGCATATTCTGGTATTTTTCAAGTTCTTTTTCCACATCATATTTAAGAGGCTCATATTCTTCTATTTGTTTTGACTTTTGAGAAAACAGGTTTTTAAATACATCTAAAAACATAAAAAGTTAACCTTTCTTTTTTTATCGTAACGCGTAACGCGTGAAAGGAATGAATAGTGTCCTATTCTTTTCACTTTTCACTTTTCACTCTAATTAAATAAATTCTAATAAGTTATGAAATACACTATATTTTACACTTTTTGTTCACAGTCTTCAAGTGCTTAAATTATAATAAAATATTAGGAATTTGCAAAAAATTTAAGAAGGGAAAGATTTTTTTTTAGAGAATTTATAGAGGAATTTTTGAAAATTAATGAACTGTTCATTTAAACATTTAAAGGAGGAGATACTGTGCGTAAACCTGTTATTGGCGGAAATTGGAAAATGTATAAAACTATCTCTGAAGGAGTTAATGTAGCTAAGGATCTGGTAAATAGTTTGCAAAATCTTACTGAATGTGATGTGTTTATTTGTCCTCCTTTTACTATGTTAGAAAAAGTCGGAGAAATAATAAAAAACTCTACAATAAAATTAGCTGCTCAAAATATGCACTGGGATGACGAAGGTCCTTTCACCGGTGAGATATCAGGGAAAATGTTATTAGACGCAGGTTGCACCTATGTTTTGCTAGGACATTCTGAGAGAAGAAGAGGAGAACCTCAGGAAAGCGATGAAATTATAAACAAAAAACTCAAAAAAGCTCTTTCCATAGGATTACTTCCAGTTGTGTGCATAGGAGAAACAAAGGAAGAAAGAAAAGCAGGACATACAGAAGAAATCATAAAGAAACAAATGACAGGAAGCCTGAAAGAAATCTCTAAAAATGACATATTAAATATAACTATAGCATATGAACCTGTATGGGCTATTGGAACAGGTGATACGGCAACACCTGAACAGGCTGAAGAAGTTCATATTTATGTAAGAAAACTTATTTCTGATTTATATAATACTGATATAGCCGATAAGGTTAGAATACAGTATGGCGGCAGTGTAAAACCTGACAATATGTCAGAACTTATTATGCAGAAAAACATTGACGGCGGACTGGTTGGAGGAGCCAGTTTAAAGGCTGAATCCTTCGTAAAAATCGTAAATTCATGTAAATCTTACTTGGCCTGACAATAAAATAACTTTGAATATTTAATTACAAAGTTGAAAGGATGAAGATATGAAAAAAGATTATTATGAAATTAATGAAGCAGCAAAAGAGTTAGGTAAAAGTAGGGCAACTATTAACAAATATATAAAATCAGGAAAATTAAAAGCTAAAAAAGTAAAATATAGAAGAATATTTAAATATCAAATATCTGCTGAAGATTTAGAAGCTTTAAAAAATGAATCTGAAGATAATATATCTGAAGATAATATAATAGAAGAAGATAATATAGAAGAAGATATAACGGAAGAGAAAGAAGATATGGGAGAAGAAGAAGAAAAGAGAGCAGAAGAAGAACAGAAGAAACTGGAAGAAGAGCAGAAAAGAACAGAAGAAGAACAGAAGAAACTGGAAGAAGAACAGAAGAGAGCAGAAGAAGAAAAAAAGAGACTGGAAGAAGAAGAACAGAAGAGAGCAGAAGAAGAAAAAAAGAGAGTGGAAGAAGAAGAACAGAAGAGAGCAGAAGAAGAAAAAAAGAGAGTGGAAGAAGAAGAACAGAAGAGAGCAGAAGAAGAAGATAAAGAAGGTAAGAAAAAGAAAAAGAAAAAGAAAAAAGAGGAAAAGAAGAAAGTAGAAGAAGAACAGAAGAGACTGGAAGAAGAAGAAAAGAAGAGACTGGAAGAAGAAGAAAAGAAGAGACTGGAAGAAGAAGAAAAGAAGAG
>DAIOEN010000033.1:0-19536 GCA_036746235.1 Vulcanimicrobiota bacterium
CCTCAGGGAGATAGAATTTATTTTGCTTCAAACCGTAACAATGATTACTGGAATATTTATACTATGAAAACCGATGGCAGTGATTTAATAAAACTGACAAGAGATGTGAGAAGGAATTTTTCTCCCGAAATTTGCAATGACGGCTCAAAAATTGTATTTGTTTCAAGCAGGGATCAGCATGAAGATATATATGTGATGAATTTTGATGGTGCCGCCGTAACAAGAGTAACGAAAAAATTAAATTTAAATAATGCCAGTCCTGCATGGTCTCCTGACGGAAAAAAGATAGTTTTCATTTCTTTCAGCGGGAATCCTATGCAGCCGAAAGCCGATATTTATGTTGTTAATTCTGATGGTACAGGTCTGGAACGTCTTACTATGTCTGGAGATAATTTTTCTCCTGACTGGTCCCCTGACGGAAAGAAAATTCTTTTTGTTTCAAGCCGTACAGGACATGAAGAACTTTACACCTTTGACGTTGAAACTCAAAAGACTGTACAGTTAACAGATCTTAAGGCACAGATTGGTTCACCTGAATGGTCTCCCGATGGTTCTAAAATAGTTTTTATGATGGACAAAGATTATAAATCATCTTATATCTGTCTTGTAAGCAGTGACGGCAGTCATTTTCAGAAGCTTGATACAGGCTCTTCATATAACTATGTTCCATACTGGGCTCCCGACGGACAGAGTATTACTTATATAGCCAGTAACAAACATGTGCAGGATATATATATAATGAAGTTGAAATGGGTTAAATAACAGTGAGCGGTGACCGGTGAGCAGTGACCAGTGATTGTATCCGGTAATATAACCTGGCCACTGATAACTGGTTACTGATAACTGATCACTGAATTTTATTACAGGAATTATTTCATATCTTATGAGTGAATTAGATCAGTTTTATTTAAAACCTGATAAAGATACCTTAAAAGAAATCATTGTAGAAAATGAATGGGATATTGTTGTTGCCCGGCAGGAAGGCAGGGAACTGGCAAGACAGATAGGATTTAATGAAGTCGATCAGGCCAGAATAACTACTGCTCTTTCGGAACTGGCCAGAAATATAGTCTTTTATGCAGGTACAGGCCACATAAAGATGTGGAAAGGATCTTCAAAAGGAAGAGCGAGCATCTGTATTATAGCAGAAGATAATGGCCCCGGTATACAGGATATAAAACTGGCCCTTCAGGATGGCTATTCTACTGCCAAAGGACTTGGAGCGGGTCTTCCGGGGGTTAAACGTCTTGTGGATAATTTTTTTATAAAATCGAAACAGGGACAGGGATGTGTTGTGGCAGTAGAGAAAATTTTAAGAAGGAATCTTTAACTATTCAGGAATTTTTTATAATCTATAGATGGTGAGTGGAAAGATCAGGTAAATTCCTGCTCACAGTTCTCTGCAAGGAGTATATATGGGTGAAGAAGGAGCTCTTGGCTCTCTTTATGATGTAATATTGAGAGATTATCTGATTGAAGGCAGCGAAGCAGATCTATATTCTGCTCTTAATCTCGGTAAAATCTGCGTGGAAGAAGAAATAGGGCCTGATGAAATAGTAGGGCTTCATCTTTCGTCTATAAAAAAACTGGTCAATGAATCTCCTCAGGAAAATCTTTCCAAACTACTGCTGAAATCTCTTAACTTACTCGTTGAAGTTATGGTAGCCTATGGCCTCAGTTATAGAGAATATCAGGAAGCCAAGATACAGCATCAACAATTGGAACAGGAATTGAAGATTGCCAAAAAAATACAGAAAAGTCTTCTTCCGAGACAGTTACCTCAAATTGAAGGTATAGACCTGGGAGCAAGGATGATACCTGCGAAAGAAGTCGGAGGAGATTATTATAATCTTCTGGCTTTTGATGAACATAATCTCGGTGTGTGGATTGGTGATGTTTCCGGTAAAAGCATACCTGCAGCATTACTTATATCTATGCTTAAATACGCACTCCATGCCTTTATATCTAAAAAAGACATGTATGCAGAACCTAAAAATCTTATAACACACCTGAATAATCTCATATGTAATGATATAGATCCTGATTGTTTTATTACACTTTTTTACAGCTATATTGATATTAAATCAGGTGAATTCCTTTTTACCAACGGAGGTCATGAACCTGTTCTACATTTCTGTAAAGACAGAATGCGCTGTGATGAACTCAGAACTGACGGACTTGTTCTTGGCGTTATCAGGGATCAGGCTTATGAACAGAAAAAAAGAACCTTCTCCAGCGGAGATATACTTGTCTTTTATACGGATGGTGTAACAGAATCCAGAGACGGAGAAGGAAATCACTTCGGTGTTTCACGTCTGAAAGCAATGATAACTAAAAATGCAGATCTGACGGCACAGGATCTGGTAGACCGTCTTATAAATTATGTCTTAAATCATTCTCAAATGAAATATTTTGATGATATTACTCTTGTAGTCGTAAAGAAAAAATAGTGAAAGAAATGTATTTTTTTGATCCGCAAAATACTACTGTATTTATCGGTTATGATACGGTAGAATCCAGAAGTAATAGTTTGAGTATTATTTATAATGATAGATATGAAGAACGTATTATACTTGAAGAAGGAGACCTGTGTAAAATTATAATAGATATAAGTCCTTTTTTTCCTGTCCATAATTCGCAGATTTCTGATATGGGATGGATACATAATGATAATATTATGTTAAAGGTTATAGATGTTGATTTTACCGATGAAGGTAATTTTTTTCATTCTGTTGAATGTAAACACTCCGGATCTCTTCAGGTTGGAGACAGGGTTTTTACTCATATAGATACTATGAGAAGGGAGAATATATCACGAAATCATACAGCAGCTCATTTATTATACTGTGCCCTCAGAGATGATTTTGGAGAAAAAATAAATGGTTACTGTTCATGTGCATCTGACGATAAGCTCTGTTTTGATTTTCTTTCCCATTCTATGCCTTCGAAAGAACAGATTTATTCTCTTGAGAAAAGAGTGAATGCTTATATAATGTCTGATTACCCTGTATTAACATATATGACTTCCGGAAAACATGGGGAGGAAATCTGTTCCGTAAAGCCTGTTAATTGCCATAACCATGGGGTCGCAACGAAGAATGAGAACCTGTGCTCCCATCATGCATCACGCATCACGCATCACGATTCTCATATAAATCCTGACAGAAAAGTCAGGATATGTCAGATAGGTGATATAAGCTGCGAAGTCTGTGAGGGAACTCATTGTATCCATACAGGTGATATTGGAATGTTTAAAATTACATCTCTTTTAGATAAAAGGGATGGATCTTTTAGATTGGAAGCGATAACAGTGAACAGTAACCGGTGACCAGTCTGAACAGTGACCAGTGTGGACAGTGAAATTAGCTTATTATTTCTGGAAACTGATAACTGGAAACTGATAACTGATAACTGATAACTGATTTTAACGCAGGAGGTGACGTAACTGGTGTTTTCTGTACAATAAAACTGTACAGGTTTCACAAAATTTATGAATTTTCAAGATATTATACTTACCCTTGATAAATTCTGGGGAGAACAGGGATGTGTTATACAGCATCCCTATCATACTGAAGTAGGTGCAGGGACAATGAATCCGGCCACTTTTCTCAGATCACTTGGCCCTGAGCCATGGCGTGTTGCCTATGTAGAACCTTCTATTCGCCCTACAGACGGAAGATATGGAGAAAATCCCAACAGATGGCAGCGTTTTTATCAATATCAGGTGATAATAAAACCTTCTCCTGATGACATACAGAATATTTATCTTAACAGTTTGAGAGCTCTCGGTATAGAACCCCTTGACCATGATATCCGTTTTGTTGAAGATGACTGGGAATCTCCTACTCTCGGTGCATGGGGCCTGGGCTGGGAAGTCTGGCTTGATGGCATGGAAATTACCCAGTATACCTATTTTCAACAGGTAGGCGGATTTGATTTAAACCCTATTGCAATCGAGATTACCTACGGTCTTGAGAGACTGGCTACCTATATTCAGCAGGTCAGTAATTTTTTACAGATCTCCTGGGTAGACAGAGTAACTTACGGTGATGTCCATCTTCAGGAAGAAGTTGAGTTCTGTAAATATAATTTTGAATATGCAGATATTTCCTTACTGTTTCAACTATTTGACCTTTATGAAAAGGAAGCTCTCAGACTTCTGGATGAAGGACTTATTTTCCCTGCCTATGATTATGTCCTTAAATGTTCCCATACATTTAATCTTTTAGATGCCAGAGGCGCTCTCGGTGTTACTGAAAGAATGAATACAATGCTTCGAACCAGAAAACTTGCCAGCAGATGTGCTGCTGTTTATCTGCAGGAAAGAGAAAAATTAGGTTTTCCCCTTATGGGAAGATGGTAGTTTTTAAAAAGGATGGTGTTAAATGAGTCATAAAGGTAAGAAAAAGAAAAAAGATAAGAAAGATAAAAAGAAGGATCATGTTCAGGATAGATTTGTGAAAGGACTCAGATTTTTTTCCGAAGAGGATTATGATAAATCCAGAATAGCTTTTGCATCTGCCCTTAAAAATAATTCCGAATCTTCCATACTCTATCATATGCTTGCCGAGGCACTCCTTCGTTCCGGTGACAGAGAAGGAGGAAAGAAAAACTATGAAGAAGCATATTTAAGAGATAAAGATATATGGATAGCCAGAGGACTTGCAAATCTGAAAAAACTGGATGGAGATGAAGATGGAGCAATTGCTATACTCAAAGAATGTATTGATAAAAATTCAACTCATCCATGGGCTTATTTAAATCTGGCATCTTTCTACAGAGACAGGGGAGACACTGACAGTGCTCTCGAACTTCTCAACAAAGCGAGCCATTGTGCCATGGAATTACCTGTTATATGGGGACTGGTTCAGATTTTCCTGGAGCAGGATGTAAAAGATGAATTTCAGAAGCAATTTTCCAGATTTTTAGTGATGACTCCGAAAGACTGGCTGGGGTATCATTTACTTTCCCGTTGTTTTCTCAGGCAGGATGAATTTGAGAAAGCCCTTATCTCTCAGGATAAAGCTATAAATCTTATAAGACAGGAAATGCCTCTCTGTCCTAAATATCTTCAGGCATTTTATGAAGCTCTTCTGGCCCATATATATATAGAAAAATCTTTTATTTCTTTCCTTTTAGGCAATTTTGATGAAGTAGTCAATTCTTCGTTGAATGTTTTAAGAAATAATTCAAAACTCCCTGAAGCCATGTATTTACTCGGTGCAGGTTATCTTTACCAGGGTCTTATTGATAAAGGAAGAAATACACTGATGAAATTTTCTTCTATGGCAGACATGGTAGATAATGAGGAGATTACGAAATTTTACGCTCCTGTAAAGCTTTCTGCCCAGCTTCTCGTAGGACAGAGTTATATAAATCAGTCCTGTTTTCCTGAAGCTATAGAGACTTACAAAAAGATAATCCAGGAAAAATCCGATATAGTGGAAGCATATTTAAATGGAGGATACAGTTATTTCTGCACAGGAGACATAGAGGCTTCAAGAAATATGTTTAAAGATCTTCTAAAGTTCAAGCCAGATAATCTCCTTGCTTTAAATAACCTGGGTTTTCTGGAAATGCATCAGGGGAATCTTTCCGGAGCAAAGGAATACTTCTCGAAAGCTATAGAACTGTCACCCGAATATCCTCTTCCTTATTCAAATCTTGGTTTTATCCTTGCTGTGGAAGGAGATTATAAAAAAGCATGTGAAATTCTCCTTAAAGCTCTGAAAGCAAAGGAACCGGAAGAAGCATCCCTGAAGTTAATCTATCCTTACAGTAAAGAAGAAAGTATGGTAAAAGGAGGACCTCCTGTAGAAGAAAACAGGGCTATTTCTTCTCATGTTGCCTGTCTCTGTAATCTTGGTACTTCTATGGCAAGAAGTAAAAATTACAGAGGTGCCCATATCTGTTTTGATAAATTGATAAAAGATCTTCCTCAATATCATTTCGGATATAGAGGTAAGGCATGGACCTATTTTCTTGAAGATAATCTTACAGAGGCCGCCAGCTTTATGAAAAAAGCTTTTGAGAAGAATTCGGACCATAAAATATTACAGCATGAATATGAATTTATTTATAGCATGTCAGTTAATCTTATTGAAACAAAGAAAATGGCATCAATTCTTGAGGGCTTCTTTACTCCCTCTGTCCCGCAGGAAAAACCGTCTGAGGAATTTGAGAAAGAAATTGATATTCTTAACCTGTCTCAGACCTCCGGTGGAGATAGTAATGTCTGGGATAATCTCCTTGTAGATGATAATCGTCTTTTAAATATGGAAAAAAGAGTCAATAAAATTCTGGAAGAAAAACTGAAAGAATTTGAAATGGTTTCTTCCTGGAGAGATAAGATTGCTTCACAGGAAAGTGAAGAAGGGGAAGGAGATTAGTATTTATGAGTAATAATATGATTTTAGAAATAGGAACAGAAGAGCTCCCTGCAGGTTTTATTCCTCCCGCTCTTGTACAGTTAAAGGATATGATGATTAAAGAACTTACTTCTGCCAGGCTTGACTTTCAGAATGTCATAACTATGGCAACTCCGAGAAGACTGGCAGTATTTGTCGATAACCTGTCAGACAGGCAGTCCGATGTAGTTAAAGAAGTAAAGGGCCCTCCCAGAAAAGCTTCCTATGATGGAAACGGCAATCCTACCTCTGCTGCTACAGGTTTTGCAAAATCTCAGAAGGTTGACCTGAAAGATCTCTTTGTAAAGACCGTCGGACAGGGAGAATATATATTTGCCAGAGTTTTAGAACAGGGTAAATCTTCAGTCCAGGTTATGTCTGAAGTACTTCCGGCAATTATTAAAAAGATTTATTTTCCTAAAAATATGTACTGGGAAGAAAGTCTTTTCCGTTTTACCCGTCCTGTTCGCTGGATTCTGGCAATTTCCGGCTCTTCTGTCATACCCTTTAACGTGGCAGGTCTTTCTTCCGGAAGAATTACTTACGGGCACAGATTTTTAAGTTCAGGTCCCATAGAGGTTCCCGATGCTGATCAATATAAAGAATTACTTTATAAGAACATGGTAATTCTGGATCACAATCAGAGGAAAGATATGATAGAAAAAGAGATAGCCTGTCTCACAGAAGCTTCGGGAGGTGCTATCCTGGATAACCCTTCACTTATGGATGAAGTAAACTTTCTTGTAGAATATCCTGCCTGTTTTACAGGTTCATATTCATCGGATTATCTGGAACTTCCACGGGAGGTACTTGTTACTGTAATGAGCAAACATCAGAGGTATTTTGCTGTTACAGACAATAAAGGCAATATCCTGCCCTATTTTGCAGCTGTCAGAAATGGCGATAAGAGAGGACTTGACCTGGTAAAACTGGGAAATGAAAGGGTTCTTGATGCACGTTTTGCTGATGCGAAGTTTTTCTTCCATGAAGACAGAAAGGTTTCTCTTGATACACATCTTCCAAAGCTTAAAAGCATAGGCTTTCAGAAAAATCTGGGTACTATGTTTGATAAGTCGGGAAGGATAAAAGAACTGGCAAAGTTTATACTCACCTCTATGAGGCATGATGAACTGATAAAATTCGGAGAGAGGGCAGCAGAAATATGCAAAGCAGATCTTGCTTCCAATATGGTCAAAGAATTCCCTGAACTTCAGGGAATTATGGGAGGTATATATGCCTCGGACGAGTCTGAAGAAGTCAGCAAAGCTATAAGGGAACACTATAAACCTGCCTTTTCTCAGGACACACTTCCTGAAACTCTTACGGGACAGGTTATAAGTTTTGCAGATAAACTGGATTCCGTAGCAGGATGTCTTGGTATGGGATTTCTCCCTACCGGTTCGGCAGATCCCTACGGACAGAGAAGGTATATACTCGGAGTTATAAGGCTTTTAGCCGATGGTTATATAGAAGGATCTCTTCCCGAATATTTCTCCAGAGCTTTTGATCTTTATATACAGGGAGGTTTTGCCCTGAAAGATAAAAAGAAAGTTACAGAAGATTTCGAAGAATTTACATTTCAGAGACTTGAAAATTATCTCTTATCTGCCGGGTTAAGATATGATGTTATTAAATCAATCAAGCATGGTGCTTTAAGAAATATTAAAGATACAATCTCAAGGGTTAAAGCCATTACTGCCGTAAGAGATTTGCCGGAGTTTTTATCTCTTGTCACAGCTTTTACGAGAGCATTTAATATATTAAAGAAAACACCGGCAGACAGAACTGAATTCTCTGCAAATCTTCTCCAGGAAGAAGAAGAAAAAGCTCTTTATGAACATTTCAAAGAAACATCTGAAGATGTTCAGAAATTATTTCTTGTTCCCGATATGGTAGATTATCCGGAGGTTATGAGAAAGCTTTCATCTCTTCGTCCCAGTATAGATAAGTTTTTTGATAAAGTTATGGTTATGGTTCCTGATGAAACTCTCAGAAACAACAGACTTTCTCTTCTGGACATGGTTGTCAATCTTTATCTGAAGGTTGCAGATTTTTCTGAAATAGTTGTAGAAGGAAGTAATATTGTATAATTTTACCAGACAGGTAAAAAACTTATCCTTATATAAAAGGATTCGGATTTTCCCTGTCGAAATATGGAATTTCTCATTTCATATTTAATTTTATGAGTAATAACAAAGGAGGACTATTAAATAATGACGGAATGCGCATGTAATTGTAATAAAAGGATATATCTTTTTGAAGAAGGCAATAAAGATATGAAAGACCTTCTCGGAGGTAAAGGTGCCAATCTTGCTGAAATGACCAATATTGGCCTTCCCGTGCCACCGGGTTTTACAATAACCACTAAAGTGTGTAATGAATTTATAGAAAAAGGGGGCCTTCCTGACGGACTTATGGAAGGTGTAAAGGAATATGTAGGGGTAATTGAGAAAAAAATGAACAAAAAGTTCGGTGACCCTGCAAATCCTCTTTTATTTTCAGTAAGGTCAGGCGCTAAATTTTCTATGCCAGGTATGATGAATACCATCCTTAATCTCGGCCTTAATGACGACACAGTAAAGGGGCTTATAGAACTTTCCGGTGACGAACGTTTTGCCTATGACTGTTACAGAAGATTTATCGATATGTTCAGTGATGTAGTGCTCGGTGTTGAACATCATGATTTTGAAGCTATTTTAAAAGAATATAAGAAAAAATTAGGTTTCACCCATGATACTGAATTCAAGGCAGAACACTGGAAAGCCATAGTTGAAGATTTCAAAGCCCTTGTAAAAAAGGAAAAAGGAGAAGGCTTCCCGTCTGATCCGTGGAAACAGTTAGAACTTGCCATATGTGCCGTATTTAATTCATGGAACGGTCATAAAGCAATAACCTACAGAAATGAATTTAAAATACCTCATGATCTTGGAACAGCAGTGAATGTTCAGACTATGGTATTCGGTAATTTCTTCGGTGAAAGCGGATCAGGCGTTGCCTTTACAAGAGATCCTTCATCGGGAGAAAGAGAAATTTACGGAGAATTTCTTGAAAATGCACAGGGTGAAGATGTTGTGGCAGGTATTCGCACTCCAAAACATATAAGCCAGATGAAAGTTGATGTGCCCCATCTTTATAATGAATTTGCAAAGATCTGCGAGATCCTTGAAAAGCATTACAGAGATCTTCAGGATCTGGAATTTACCTTTGAACATGGCAAACTCTTTATGCTTCAGGCCAGAGTAGGTAAAAGAACCACTCAGGCTGCCGTAAAGGTTGCCTATGATATGGTAGAAGAAGGACTTATAACAAAAGAAGAAGCAATCATGAGAATTGATCCCACTCAGTTAAATCAGCTCCTTCATCCCCGTATTGCACCTGCTGCAAGAAAGAAGGCAGAAAAAGAAGGACTTCTTCTGGCAGAAGGATTACCGGCATCTCCCGGTGCAGCTACAGGATCTGTAGTATTCAGTGCAGACCTTGCAAGAGAAATGGGCGATAGAGGAGAAAAGGTTCTCCTTGTAAGGCCTGTTACAAATCCTGATGATGTCCATGGTATGATTGCAGCAAAGGGCGTTCTTACCAGTGAAGGCGGTATGACAAGCCATGCTGCAGTAGTGGCAAGACAGATGGGCAAACCATGTGTTGCAGGATGTACCAACATTAAGATTGATCTTGCGAAAAAAGAATTTACAGTCGCAGGAAAAACTGTTAAAGAAGGCGATATTATTACTATAGACGGCGCTTTTGTTAAAGAAGGCAAAACTGTAGGACAGGTTTTCTACGGTAAACTTGAAACAGAAGCTCCTGATTTAAGCCATGAAGCAAAAACCATTCTTGACTGGGCAGACCAGATCAAACGTCTCGGTGTTCATGCAAATGCCGATACACCTGAAGATGCGGCAAAGGCACGTAATTTCGGTGCCAGAGGTATTGGCCTCTGCAGAACAGAACATATGTTCATGCAGCAGGAACGTCTTCCCATAGTTCAGGAAATGATTATTGCCGATACTCCTGAAGCAAGAAAAGAAGCTCTTGCAAAACTTCTCCCCATGCAGAGAGAAGATTTCTACGGCATACTGAAAGCTATGGAGAGCTGTCCTGTTACAATAAGACTTCTCGATCCGCCTCTTCATGAATTTTTACCTGTTCTGGATGATCTCCTTGAAGAAGTAATAACCTTAAGGGTTACAGGGAAAGATCCTGCTCTTCTTAAAGAAAAGGAGAAAATCCTTATAAGAGTAAGAGAACTTCATGAGTCAAACCCGATGCTCGGTCTCAGAGTATGCCGTCTCGGCATAGTATATCCTGAGATTTATGAGATGCAGGTAAGGGCTATATTTGAGGCAGCATGTCAGCTCGTAAAAGAAAAGGTCAATGCAGTTGTAGAGGTTATGATACCCGGTGTCGGCCATCAGCAGGAAATGAAATTTACCCATGACAGTGCCAGACGTATAGCTGAAGAAGTAATAAAAGAAACTGGTGTCCATGTTGATTACAAGATAGGCACTATGATAGAACTTCCAAGGGCCTGTACCGTAGCGGATCAACTTGCAGAATATGCGGAATTCTTCTCCTTCGGGACGAATGATCTGACTCAGACAACATTCGGATACAGCCGTGATGATGCGGAAAGAACCTTTATTCCTGCATATTTAAAGAATCATATCCTGAAGGTCAATCCTTTTGAAGAGTTAGATAGAGATGGTGTGGGCAAATTAATGAAGATGGCCATAGAGCTTGGTAAAAGTAAAAGAGCCAATCTTAAAATAGGTATCTGTGGTGAACATGGTGGAGAACCTAATTCTGTAGAGTTCTGCCATATGCTTGGCCTTAATTATGTAAGCTGTTCTCCTTACAGAGTTCCTATTGCAAGACTGGCAGCAGCTCAGGCCAAAATTAAGAACGGTTAGTGAAATGAGGCCGGGTACGTGAGTGGTGAGTAGTGAGTAGTGAGTGATGTTCACTGTTCACTGCTCACTGTTCACTGCTCACTGATATATGGGCAGGATAACAGAAGAACTTATAGGAGAGATAAAAAATAAAAATAATCTGCTTGATTTCATATCCTGTTATGTTACTCTGAAAAAAAGCGGAAAAAGTTATCAGGGACTCTGTCCTTTCCATTCAGAAAGGACTCCTTCTTTTTCAGTAAATCCGGAAAAAGGTTTATGGTATTGTTTTGGCTGCAGCAGCGGAGGAGATATTTTCGACTTCCTGAAAAAAGTAGAAAACCTCTCTTTTTTTGAAGCTGTAACATCTCTGGCTGAAAGAGCCGGCATAGCCATACCAGAATCTGATGAAACCGGGTATTCCGAAGCTTATAAGGATAAAAAGGATCTCTATACCCTTAATGGACTGGCAGCCGGGTTTTATCACTGGGTTCTTCTGAAACAGACAGATAGTAATGCTGTCTCATATCTTAAAGAGAGAAATGTGACCAGAGATATAATAGTAAAATTTAAAATAGGCTACGCACCTTTTGATAAACAGTCTCTGGTTAAAGTGTTAAATAAAAAGCAATATTCTATGGAACTGGCTCTCAGCGGAGGCCTTGTACGAAGGGAACAGGACGGTAGTTACAGGGATTATTTTATAAACAGGATTATGTTCCCTATTTTTGATCTTCGTGACAGGGTTATAGGGTTCGGAGGTCGTATAATAGGAGACGGTAATCCGAAATATTTAAATACTCCTGAGACGCCGGTTTTCAATAAAGGAAAAAATCTTTATGGTCTTAATATGGCCAGAAAAAGAGAAGATAAGACTTCTCCTTTAATACTTACAGAAGGTTATATGGATCTTCTTTCGGTAAGCCAGGCAGGATGTGAAGGAGTGGTTGCATCTCTTGGTACTTCTCTTACTATGGATCAGGCCAGTCTTCTGAGGAAATTCACTTCAGAGGTTATACTCGCCTATGATGCGGATACGGCAGGTGTGTCTGCCACAGGTAGAGGAGTTGGGTTATTGGAAAGTGCGGGACTTTCTGTTAAATCTTTAATCCTGCCTGAAGCAAAAGATCCTGATGAATTCATAAGACTTAAAGGAAGAGATGCTTTTCATAAAATCCTGGAAGACAGGGTGGATTATTTTATCTATCTCATTACATGGCTTGAGAAGAAATGTGATCTTACTGCAAAGGAAGGTAAAGAGGATTTTTTAAAAGGTATTGAGCCGTTTATGACAAATGTTCAGAATTCTTTAAATCGTAATGAATATTTTAAAATTATAGAGAGCAAGAATCTTGGAATTTCCGGCAGAGAGCTTATGTCCAGATTCAGAACTTATAAAGAAAAAAAGAATTTAAAAGTTCCTGTTGATACAGGAAAATCTTTTGCTGATACCGAAAGAATACTACTTCGTTTAATGTTACAGAATGAAGATGTTATGAAGCAAGTCTTCCAGAAATTTAAACCGGACGAATTTTCTGATTCTATATGTCATAAAATTGCTCAGATCTGTTATGAAAATTTCCTTGCAGGAAGGGAATTTTCTTCAGAAGAACTGGCAAAAGAAATACATGATGAGAAAGAAAAAAAAGTTCTTGCTGAAATGTTGTTACTGGAAGACGATTATCCTCACGGTGAAGGATCTGTTCTCGGATTAATAAAGACGTTAAAAGATAAAAAGTTAATTGATAGAAAGAAGGAAATAGATTTGATGTTAGAACAAGGTAAAATAAAACCTTCTGATGAGATTTATAAAGAATACCAGAAACTCCTGCGTTATTTGAAGGGAGGGAAATCTTTAAGTGAATAGCGGAAATAATATGCCTCTTCATGTAAAGGATTTGATACAAAAAGGGAAAAAACACGGTACCCTTACTTATGATGAGATTAATGAGGTTTTAGATACGGAACAGGAACTTACAGAAGAAAAGCTGGAGTCCTTATTTGATATTTTTACCAGTGAAGGTATAGAAGTTGTTGATGATAAAAATGAAACTATCAGTAAAAAAGCTCCTGATGAAGAAGTAGATGTAGAACAGTTTTTTACCCTTCCTGAAGGTGTTTCTCTTGATGACCCTGTAAGAATGTATCTTAAAGAAATAGGAAGAGTTGAACTTCTTACTCCGGAACAGGAAGTAGAACTGGCTAAAAGAGTGGAACAGGTTGAGGTACTTGAGGATAAAGCCTATAAATATTTTGCGGAAAAATTCAATTTGCTGGAAGAGATTGATTATGACAGAAGACTCAGAGAGGAAACAAGACATAAAGTCAAAGTAATACTTAAACAGGAATTACTTCAGAAAGACGGAGAACACAGGTCTCAGGAACGCTCACTGAATGAATTAATAGAAAAGACTATGGAGAAAATAATTTCTCAGGAATTTATGTTGAAAAATAAATCTAAAGTTCTTTTGAAACAGTTATTAAGCGGAAGTCCTGAGTGGGTTTTCTTTCATCTTGGTTATATAGTTTCCCATCTTCCTGATCTGCTTTTTCAGCTTTATCTGCGTCCTTTCTGTGTTATATGGTCTGATATGGTAAGACTGGATACTTCTCCTTCACAGAAAGAGGTAGAACGTGAACTGTCACGAAGAAAATTTGATGCAGAAGAAGCAAAAAGAGAACTTATTGAAGCCAATTTGCGTCTTGTTGTAAGTATAGCAAAAAAGTATGTGAGCCGTGGTATGTTATTTCTGGATCTCATACAGGAAGGAAACCTTGGTTTAATAAGAGCAGTAGAGAAGTTTAATTATCATAAGGGATATAAATTCAGTACCTATGCGACCTGGTGGATAAGACAGGCCATAACGAGAGCTCTTGCCGATCAGGCCAGAACCATACGTATTCCTGTCCATATGGTGGAAACAATAAACAGACTGATAAAGGTTTCCAGAAGACTGCTTCAGGAACTGGGCCGTGATCCCAGCATAGAAGAAATAACCCAGCAGATGTATCCTGTAGACAGGGAAGAAATAAAGAAACAGCTCAGTGATCAGCTTGGAAGAAAACTGACGTCAAGAGATAAAAAATTTGTAGATGAAGAAATTAAAAGGCGTACGAGATATAATCTTGAAAGAGTAAGGGAAATAATTAAAATAGCCCAGGAACCTATTTCTCTCGAAACTCCCATAGGTGAAGAAGAGGACAGCCATTTAGGTGATTTTATTGAAGATCATGAAGCAGTTGCCCCTGCAGAAGCGGCGTCTTCCATCTTACTTAAAGAAAAAATGGAAGATGTTATGGAAAATCTCACTGAAAGAGAGAAAAAAGTTCTGAAACTTCGTTTCGGACTTGCAGACGGAAGACCGAGAACCCTGGAAGAAGTAGGGCAGGAATTTGGTGTTACGAGAGAAAGAATTCGTCAGATTGAAGCCAAAGCCCTGAGAAAACTCCGTCATCCCGCCAGAAGTAAGTGGTTAAAAGATTATTGGGAAGGTCAATAAATCTATTGACAAGTTAAAAAACTTTTGTTATAATCAAACCTCGTAAGTTTGATAAACACATCGGGTCCATAGCTCAGCGGTAGAGCAATCGGCTCATAACCGATCGGTCTCTGGTTCGAATCCAGGTGGGCCCATGAATAATATGCCCTCATCGTCTAGTGGCCTAGGACACCGCCCTTTCACGGCGGAGACCGGGATTCGAATTCCCGTGGGGGTATTAGAAACAGTGAACAGTGATCAGTAAACAGTGATCATAAGAAAGACTCTTATAAAGAGGTTTTTATCTTCTGGTAACTGGTAACTGATCACTGTTCACTGTAAAGGGGCGAATAGCTCAGTTGGCAGAGCATCTGCTTTACACGCAGGAGGTCACAGGTTCAAGTCCTGTTTCGCCCATAATAAAAACCATCTTTTAATTAAGATGGTTTTTTCTTTTCTATAAAGATAAAAAGAGGAAAAATATTCTTGATGAAGAATGTTTATAACAGATTGCAATAGAAGGAGTCAGGTTAATGAAAGATTTATGGAAGATATATCGATTACAGGCCTATGAAAATGATCTTCTCTATCTGAGAGAACAGATAGGCCTTCTTGACCCGGGAAAGGAACTTGAAGAGAAAAAAAATAATGCTTCTTCTCTCCTCAAATCCGGCAGGGATAGACAGGAAGCCAATAATAAGAGACTTAAAGCTCTCGGTTTTGAAACACTTGAACTGGATAAGCAGATAAAAACGATAGAAGATAAACTGTACGGCGGCAGGCCTGTTAATTCCAAAGAAACTGCTCAGTGGCAGAAAAAGATTGACGATATAAAAAAGAAAAGAGAAACCATAGATGAAGAAAGTCTTACATTGATTTATGACAATGAAGGACTGGTGGATGAGATAAAAAAACTGGAACAGGATTATCAACTGGTAGAAGAGGAATATAAAAAATATTATTCTCTTTATGAAGGACAGTTGAAAGATCTTAATTCCAGGATGGAAGATATTGAAAGTAAGAAAAAGAAAATCATGGAAAGTTCAGCAGAAGAACTGTTGAAAATATATGAAGATACGAAAATGAACCGTGGAGGAATTGCTATTGTAGCTCTTCAGAAGAATTTCTGTACCGGCTGCGGTATGACTCTCTCGGAAAGGCTCCTGGAAAGAGCCAGATCGAGAATGACCCTTGAATACTGTGAACACTGCGGCAGGATATTATACTGGGAGGGAGATAAAGGAGCAGCCCAGCAGCCTGTAGCCAGCCAGGATTAATTAATGGTTTATGGCTGAGAGTTGAGAGTAGCCATAGACTCTAAACTTTCAATTTCAAATAGTTTACTTTAATTTTAAGATAGATATATAACATATTTTTAAGGAGGGAAGAGGGTTCTATTTCTGGAACCATTTATTATGAACGTTTTTAGACCCTGTAAATTTAGAAAATCCAAACTTGGTATATTTCAATGTGAAAAACATTTTTTTGAACATGGTCATCCTGATAATTATAAGGAAGTTTATCAATTCTGCTCCGGTGTTGTACCTGAATACTTCTGTTCTTATGCCGATTTCGGTTTTAATATGGAAGGTCAGCCTACTGTGTTTATTAACTGCACCCATCCGTTTATTTCACGGCCCATGAAGAATTTTGAAGAGTGTAAGACCTGTGAATATGCTCCTCCTCAGGAAGATATGCAGGCTCTTGGCGGATAGCAGGATTGTGACGCGTTACGCGTGACGCGTAACGCGAGGTGGACGATGATATTTCTGGATTTGTGTTGTTTTAGAAATTATATAAAATTAAAGAAAGGGCTCGCTGTTCATTTCTTTGTAAGATTACTTATATGGAAAGTACGGGAGCTTTTATATTAAAATGAAGAATAAATATGATGTTTTAATTATAGGTGCAGGGCCTGCAGGTATATTTGCTGCCCTTGAACTTGCCCAAAAAAGTAATCTCCATATTGCCCTTATTGAAAAAGGTTTTGATATAGAAGCAAGAAATAAACGATTGAGTGGATGGGGAGGAGCAGGTGCCTACAGTGACGGAAAGCTTACCCTTTCCACGGAAGTAGGAGGTCAGCTTCTCTCGAATTTACCGTCACCGGAAGCAGAAAGTCTTCTTCAATACACAGACAATATATATCTTCAATTCGGTGCAACTGACACAGTTTATGGCGTAGATGAGGAAAAATCAAGAGCCATGCATCGTAAAGCAGTCCTGGCCAATTTAAAATTTATCCCTATGAAGGTTCGTCATCTCGGAACTGACAGGTGTTTCTTTATATTAAAGGAAATGAGAAAATTCCTGGATGATAAAGTCGATGTAATTACAGAAACCTCTGTGGAGCAGATACTTGTCGAAAACGGAAAAGCATCAGGTATCATTACAAAATCAGGAGAAAAGATATTTGCAACCTATGTGGTGGCATGTCCCGGCCGTGAAGGTTCGGACTGGTTGAGTCAGGAAGCAAGAAGGCTTGAACTGGGCCAGAAAATTAATCCTGTAGACCTGGGGGTAAGAGTAGAAGTGCCTTCTGCCATAGCAGAACCTATTACAAAAGATGTTTATGAATCCAAACTTATTTTCTATTCCAGATTGTTTGATGACAGAGTCAGAACCTTCTGTATGTGTCCTGACGGTGAAGTTGTAACAGAGAATTATGAAGGTGTTATCACGGTAAACGGCCATAGTTATTCGGAAAAAAAGACGGAAAATACTAACTTTGCTTTACTTGTAAGTAAAAATTTTACAGAACCTTTTAGAGAACCTATCAGTTATGGTAAATATATAGCAAGGCTTGCCAATCTTCTCGGTGAAGGTGTTATGGTGCAGCGTCTCGGAGATATGATTTCAGGGCGCCGCACAAATAAATCAAGACTGGATAAATGTCTTGTTGTCCCAACTCTGAAAAGTGCAACACCGGGAGATTTAAGTCTCGTTCTTCCATACAGATATCTTACTGCCATACTGGAAATGCTTCAGGCACTGGATAAACTTGCTCCCGGTATTTATTCACATCATACCCTTCTTTACGGTGTGGAAGTGAAATTTTATTCTTCCAGTCTTAATTTAACGCGATCTCTTGAAACACGTATAGAAAATTTATTTGCTGCCGGCGATGGTGCAGGAGTTACAAGAGGTCTGATGCAGGCTTCCGTATCAGGTATAGTTGTGGCAAGAGGTATATTAAAGAAGGAAAATGTGAGTTCGTGAAGGGTGATGGGTGAAGTGTGAAGGGAGTCAGGATTTTCGTTTATTCTGTCGTGAGTCGTGAGTCGTGAAAAGTAGTAGGGGCAACCCCCCCTGTGGTCGCCCGGTGCCGGTGAAAATATGCATTACGCATTACGAAGCACCCGTCACGCGTCACCCGTCACGCGTCACGCCATAGAAAGGTGGTGTATTTTATGTCCTGTACCGTAGTTATCGGCACCCAGTGGGGTGATGAAGGAAAAGGTAAAATTATTCATCTTCTTGCAGAAAAAGCCGATGTAGTCGTTCGTTTTGGCAGCGCCGACATCCCCGGACATACTGTGTTTTATAACGGTGTAAAATATAAACTTCATTTTATTCCTGTCGGAATCTTTTATCAGGAGAAACTTTCTGTTCTCGGGAACGGCATGGTAATAGATCTTGCCATGTTGACAGAAGAAATGGATTATCTGAAAAAGAACGGTGTTTCTCTTGAAAATTTAAAAATAAGCTCTATGGCTCATATTGTAATGCCCTATCATAAATTACTTGACAGACTCGAAGTAGAAGAAAATAATACGGCTAAAAAGGGAAGAACCAGAAAAGGTGTGGCTTCAGCCTATTTAGATAAAGTTGCCTGCAAAGGTATAAGGGTTATGGACCTTATGGATGAAGCTTTATTTAAAGATAAACTCAGGAAATTAATAGAAGAGAAAAATAAATTTTTTAATGAATTTTATAATCTCTCATCAAAAGGCTTTGATGTCATATATAATGATTATATTAATTACAGAAATATTATTGCTCCATATGTAACAAATACTCCATTCCTGCTTAACAGTCTGAGTTCTCAGGGCAAAAAAATTCTCTTTGAAGGAATTCAGGGCACCTTTATGGATCTGGATTTCGGCACCTATCCCTATGTGGGTAATTATAATTTTACCGCAGGCAGTGCCTGTATAGGTTCCGGTATAGGCCCTACAAGGATAAAACATATAATAGGCGTGACAAAAGCCTATATTACAAGAGTCGGAGAAGGGCCGTTCCCTACGGAATTACTCGATGATATGGGGGAAGAACTGAGAGCGGCAGGAGGAGAATACGGTTCCACTACAGGTAGACCCAGACGTTGCGGCTGGCTCGATCTGCCTATGATCCGATATGCCACTATTATAAATGGCCTTACAGGCCTGGGTGTCACAAAACTGGATGTACTTGACGGTTTTGAAACTATAAAATTATGTGTCGCCTATGAATATGAAGGACAGATCTATAAAGATTTTCCCCAGGATATAAAGATTTTAGAGAAGTGTAAACCTGTTTATCGGGAATTCCCCGGATGGCAGCAGGATACGATTAAAGTCAAACATTATGATGATTTACCTCAGGAAGCACAGAATTACCTGAATTATATCTCAGAACAGGCAGGAGTTGAAGTGTTCCTTGTTTCCGTAGGGCATCAGAGAGAACAGACTATTGTGAGAAGAGAAGTCTGGTGACGGAGATTTCTGGGATTACAAGGATGTCTGAACCGGGATTTTCAGGATTAAAGGATTAACAGGATTG
>DAIOEN010000033.1:19636-44313 GCA_036746235.1 Vulcanimicrobiota bacterium
GGATTACAAGGATGTCTGAACCGGGATTTTCAGGATTAAAGGATTAACAGGATTGGTTAACTCTTAAGTCTGGTTTATACCATTTCAGAATTTTGATTGTACGTGATATTTTTATCCTATTGCTACTTGCCTGTTATTCTATTTTTCGATAAAATAAATTTAGAATTGTATTAATTTAAAAGATGTGATATTTATGAAAGAAGTAATAGCAAATTTGTATCTTGGAGATTGTAGAGATGAATTGAAACATCTGGATGATAATTCTATTGATCTTATAATTACATCTCCTCCATATGCAGATAGTCGAACACAGACATATGGCGGTATAAAACCTGATGACTATGTTTCCTGGTTTCTTCCTGTTACGTCAGAACTTCTCAGGGTGCTGAAACCTTCAGGTACTTTTATCTTAAATATAAAAGAAAAAGTTGTTAATGGTGAAAGACATACCTATGTAATAGAACTGATTCTGGAAATGAGAAAACAGGGATGGCTCTGGACTGAAGAGTTTATGTGGCACAAAAAGAATTGTTATCCCGGTAAATGGCCTAACAGGTTCAGAGATTCATGGGAAAGACTGTTACAATTTAATAAGAATAAAAAGTTTAATATGTACCAGGAAGAAGTTATGATACCAATGGGAGACTGGGCAAAAACAAGACTGAAAAATTTAAGTGACACAGATAAAATCAGGGATAATTCAAGAGTTGGCAGCGGATTTGGTAAAAAAGTGGCTAACTGGCTTGACAGGGATAAGGTTTATCCTACAAATGTGTTACACATGTCTACCGAATGTAACAATAAAAATCATAGTGCAGTTTTTCCAGAAGCTCTCCCTGAGTGGTTTATAAAATTATTTACAAAAGAAGGAGACTGGGTTCTTGATCCTTTTATGGGCTCAGGAACATCTACTTCAGTAGCTCAAAAGATGGGAAGAAATTCTGTCGGAATAGAAATATTACCGGAATATTATGAACATGCCAGAAACAGAATAAAACCGGTAGAATATTATTTGCTGGAAGAAAAAGGAGTTTATGAAACAAATAAATTTAAGAGATGTAATAATTTATGTTGAAGATAATATAGGTACATTTCATTTAAAGCGATTACAAAACCTTGAAAAACTTAAATTAAATAAAATTTTAAAAAGAAAAAATCCCTATTTATTTAAAGCAAAAAATATAGTAATAGCTCAGGATTTAATAAAATTACTTTTAGATGCTCATTTATCTTCTCAGGAAGAAACAATTTTTGGAGAATTTCTGGAAGGACTTGCCGTATTTATTTGTTCTAAGGTTTACGATGGCAAAAAATCTGCTGCAGAAGGTATTGATCTTGAATTTGATAGAGATAATATCAAATATATTGTTTCGATAAAATCCGGACCTAACTGGGGAAACAGCAGGCAGGTGAAAAAAATGGAGGATGACTTTTTAAAGGCTAAAAGAATTTTAAAAACAAATAATTCAGCCATACATATTATTGCAGTTAATGGATGTTGTTATGGAAAAGATAATAATCCTGAGAAAGGTAATTACCAGAAACTATGTGGACAGAGATTCTGGGAATTCATTTCAGGAAATAAAAATTTATATAGTGAAATAATAGATCCTATTGGATATAAAGCAAAGGAAAAAGAAGAAAAATTTTTGGAACTTTACGGACAGGTAATTAATAAATTTACAGATGAATTTATGAAGGATTTCTGCATAGATTATAAAATTGACTGGGAAAAACTAGTAAAATTTAATTCAGGCCTATGATTACAGGTATTGGAACAGATATTATCGATATAGACAGAATTGAAAAAGCCATTGAAAATCCAAGGTTTATTGACAGGGTTTTTACATGTCGCGAAAAAGACTATTGCATGTCAAAAATTAGAAATGGCCAGCATTTTGCCGCAAGATTTGCCTCAAAAGAAGCAGTTATGAAAGCTCTCGGCAAAGGATTTGCCTTTCAGGATATAGAAGTCATGAATAATGATGAAGGAAAACCTGAAATAATCTTATATGGTAATGCAAAGGAATATGCAGGAGAAACAGGTGTGGATAAAATTTTTCTTACCATATCTCACTCTCAGAATATGGCCATAGCTTTTGTGGTGATGGAAAAGAAAATATAAAGGATTTTACTTTTACCATATAGAATTTAAGCTATATCATTTGATATGGAAAATCTAAACCCTATAAATAATCTTCCCGTAATGCGTTACGCGTTATGTGTCACGAAATCAAAGGTGATAAAAATGTTAAAAATAGTAACTTCTGATGAGATGCAGTATCTTGATAGAAAAACCATAGATGAACTGGGAATACCGGGAATGGTTTTAATGGAAAATGCAGGCCGTGCCGTTTATGAAAGAATTATCAGGAGAGTTAATAGAGATTCATATGTAATAATTCTTACAGGAAGAGGTAATAACGGAGGGGACGGTTTTGTCATTGCAAGACACCTTTTTAATAATGGCTATAAAGTAAAAATCTTTCTTATTGCCAGAAAAGAAGATTTAAAAGGTGATGCCCTGACAAACTGTCTTGTGGCAGAAAAAATCGATGTCCCTGTAAAAGAAATTTTTTCGGAAAATGAGCTTCCTTTTCTTTCTTTTGAAATAGAGAAAGGAGACCTTATTGTAGACGGCCTTTTAGGAACAGGTATTAAAGGCGGTGCCAGAGGTCTTATAGCTGAAGTTATAAACATTGTTAATAATACAGGAAAGCCTGTTATATCAATAGATACTCCTTCAGGTCTTGACTGCACTACAGGACATGTGGAAGGGCCATGTATAAAAGCCACAGAAACAGTAACCTTCTGCCTCCCTAAAAGAGGCATGTTTATATTCCCCGGAGGACTTTATGTGGGAAACCTTGTAGTGGCAGATATAAGTATTCCACAGGATTTCTGGAGAAAAGATAAAAATCTATGGACCCATCTTATTACTTCTGTTATGGTAAGAGATAACCTCCCTGTAAGGGAACTGGATGCCTATAAAGGTACCTGCGGAAGAGTTCTTATAGTGGCAGGTTCCCCGGGATTTACAGGTGCTGCCGCCCTTTCAGGAGAAAGCTCCCTGAGAACGGGAGCAGGACTTGTAACTGTTGCTATTCCTGAAAGTTTAAATGATATTATGGAAGTTAAACTCACAGAGGTTATGACAAAACCTCTGCCGGAAACTTCCAGTAAAACTATTTCTCTTAAAGCCTTTGACATTATTTCTGCTATATCTGCCGATGCTATGGCGATAGGGCCGGGATTATCGACAGAAAAAGAAACAGGAGAACTTGTGAGGAAATTGATTTCTATATCTGAATTACCTATTGTCATAGATGCGGACGGCCTTAATCTTTTATCAGAAGATATTTCTGTCCTGAGGCATCGTAACTATCCTGTTATACTGACGCCTCATCCGGGAGAAATGGCCCGTCTTGCAGGTCTTACGTTACAGGAGATTAAAGCAGACCCGGTCAGAATAGCCTCTGAATTTGCCCGGAAATGGAATGTTTATATAATTTTAAAATTTGCCCGTTCCATTATAGCAACACCTGACGGGCATATCTATTTTAATCCCACAGGAACTCCCGGTATGGCTACAGGAGGAAGCGGTGATGTTCTTACAGGTATTGTGACTTCTTTTCTGGCACAGGGGCTGACTCCTCTTCATGCCTGTCTCTGCGGAACCTTTATTCATGGACTCAGCGGAGCTCTTGCATGTAAAGACATAGGAGAAGAATCTTTAATAGCAGGAGATTTGATAGATTATATACCGGATGCTTTCGGAGTTATTAAATCAGGCCGTGAGCCTGTTGAATGGATTTTTTATATGTGAGTCGTGAATAGTGAGTAGTGAGTCGTGAGTCGTGAGTCGTGAATAGTAGGGGCGACCCCCTGTGGTCGCCCGGTACCGGTAAAACACGCATCACGCATTACGCATTACGCATCACGAACCACGCGTCACGCGTTACGCGTTACGAACAAAAGGAGAACAAAAATGTTAAAAAATAAAAATTTAATCCTGGTGTGTTTCCTCGTATTTACATTATTTTTAAATGACCGTACCTTCTCGAAAGAGAAAAATATAAAAAAAGAACAGAAAATGAAAAATAAGATAGCTTTTGTTATGCAGAATAATCTCTGGATTGCCAATCCTGATGGTTCGGAACAGAAGCAACTTACTCAGACCTGTGATGTCAATGAACCTTCCTGGTCTCCTGACGGAAAATCTATTCTTTATGTCTCAGGCAGAAAGATATGGAAATATGATTTTGCTACAGGTAAATCTGACAAATTTATCGATATGCCCGGCTACTGTATAAGCCCTTCTTATTCTCTGGATGGAACAAAAATAATTTTTACCCATGAAAGTAATGTGTGGGATTATTTTCTCGGACAGAACAGAACTGAAATATGTGTTGCCTCTGCCGATGGAACAGATATCAAGGTTCTTGTAAAAGCAGGGGAAACAATGATGAACTATCCGAAATTTTTCCCCGAGGGAGAAGACATTGTATTTAATGAATTACGAACTGAAAAAATCAGCAGTTATCTTGCTACATATAATCTGGCCTCCCGTAAAGTAGAATATTTGAATTCAGAGTCCGGTTGGCTCAGACCTGATTTTTCACCTGATGAAAATTTCCTGGTTGCAGGCTGGTATAACTATGAACATGGCGGAGAATTACGTATGATACGTCTGAAAACACTGGGAGTAGTGAAACTAATAGGTACAACTAAAGGATGTCAGTATACAAATCCTTCTTTCTCACCTTACGGAGATAAGATTGTTTTCGAAAAAGATTTTTTCTCTTCCAGTAAACAGACATTTCTTTCTTATGGAATTTATGTTATGAACGCTGACGGCTCCGGTATAAGAGAGATAATTCCTGATGCTTCTGAACCGGACTGGCTTCAACTGGTAACGGGAGAATAATGTCGTGATGCGTGATGCGTGATGCGTAATGCGTGATGCGGATCAGAATAGGATAGAGTTTATTATTAAAAGAGAGGATGATAAAAGATGATTACTGCAAAAGATTTAATGACTAAAGAAGTTATTACCGTAAAACCTGAGACTCCTGTAAAGGAACTGGTAAAAATGATGTCGGAAAATGATATAGAAGCTATTCCCGTACTGAACGATAAGGAAGAAGTTGTCGGGATAATAACAGACGGAGATCTCGTTATGAGGGCATCTAAATTTCATATGCCACTCTTTTATCAGATTCTTGGCGGAGTTATTTATCTGGAACATCCCAATGCTATGGAAGCTGAATTAAAGAAAATGCTCGGCACCACTGCAGCAGACGTTATGACAAAAAGAGTCATAGCAGTTACCGAAGATACTCCTCTTGAAGAGATAGCCAGTGCTATGGTGACGAGAAAAATTAAAAGAATCCCCGTGGTAAAAGATAAAAAACTCGTAGGAATAATAGGGAGAAAAGATATTCTTACAATTCTTGCTAAAAATGGCGAACAGTAATATTTTAGATATGTTATGAATGAGAGGTACATAAATGTTTTTAACTTATGCAGAGAAAATAAAATCAGATCTCAGTAAATGGAGAAGGCTTATTCATGAATATCCTGAAACAGGGTTTAATGAAGTAAAAACCTCTGCTCTCGTAGAGGAGTGTCTGAAGAGTTTCGGTATAGACTGTTTCAGACTGGTAAATACAGGAGTGGTAGGAGTTATCAGGGGAAAAGACGATGGTAAAACAGTTGCTCTGAGAGCAGATATGGATGCCCTGAGTATTCAGGAAGAAAATGATGTTCCCTATAAATCTAAAAATCCCGGTGTCATGCATGCCTGCGGCCATGATGCCCATACTGCCATGTTACTTGGTGCCGCAAATATTTTGTCGAATAAAAGAAATTTACTTAATGGTAATGTAAAACTGATTTTTCAGCCTGCAGAGGAAGGCCCCGGAGGCGCTCAGCCCATGATAGACGCAGGAGTCCTTGAAAATCCTCATGTAGATGCAGCTTTTGCCCTTCATATGATCTCTGATATTGAAGCTGGAAAGATTGGTATTTCCTACGGTCAGACCCATGCGGCAAGCAGTAAATTTACCCTTGTTTTAAAGGGCCTTGCAGGCCATGTGGCAAAACCTCATAAAGCTATTGACACCATAACTATGGCTGCAGAGGTTATACAGGCAATTCAGAGGATAAGAACAAGGCATGTAGACCCTACGGAAACAGTTCTTATCGGGATTGGCACAATAAAAGGGGGAGACAGATATAATATCATAGCAGATCATGTTGAAATGGAAGGTACATTGAGAACCCTTTCAAATGAAATTCATAAAGAAATTCCTCCTGTTATGGATAAAGTTATTTCTTCCATTGTGGCCAGCTACGGAGGGGACTATGAACTGAATTTTATGGAAGGATATCCGGGAGGAGTCAATGAACCTGCCATTACAAAATTTGTTGAAGAGAGTGCTGTGAAATTACTGGGCAGAGAAAATGTTCTCATAAAGTCACATCCTTCTATGGGGGGAGAGGATTTTTCCTGTTTCCTCCAGAAGGTTCCCGGCGCTTTTATTCGTGTCGGAGGCGGAGGAGAAGGTTTTAATTCCCCTCTTCATCATCCGAAGTTTGACCTGAATGAAGAGAGTCTTGTTACAGGCTCTGCTCTCTTATGCCAGATTGCATGTGATTACCTCACGGGGATTAATGGGATTTAGACAGGGATTTATATGAGAATCGTGAAGAGTGAAGAGTGAAGTGTGAAGAGAGGAACAGATGCTCATACTTCATTGTGACCATCCGGTCATGGCAGTTTATATGAGAATCGTGACACGTCACGATAAAAAAAGAATATGAAGCTTATACAGAAACTTTCCATTTTAATATTTATATTATCTTTAAGTGTGTCACTTCTTGCTTCTGACGCGTTAAAGCCCTGTATAGAGCCTGATATGGTTTTTATCAAGGGCGGAACCTTTCAAATGGGTCAGGCTGATATTGCCAGGCCTGTTCATCAGGTAACTGTAACTGATTTTTATATGGGAACATATGAAGTGACAAATAAAGAATATTCTCTGTTTGATCCTGAACATGATAATCCCGGTGATAATCTGCCTGTAGTAAATGTAACATGGGATGATGCATGTGCCTACTGTCAGTGGCTGAGCGGGAAGACAGGAAAAACTTACAGACTTCCCACAGAAGCAGAATGGGAATATGCCTGCCGTGCCGGAACTACTACCGAGTATTACTGGGGCACAGAGATGGATGATGAGTTCTGCTGGTATTTTGATAATTCAGAAGGAAAAGTCCATCCTGTCGGCCAGAGAAAGCCCAATAAATTCGGCCTCTATGATATGATGGGAAATGTATGGGAATGGTGCAGCGACTGGTTCGGTGATTATCTGACAGATCCTTCCGTTAATCCGTCAGGAGCAAATTTCGGGACATTCCGTGTTTATAGAGGCGGCTGCTGGTGTTATGAAGCATATTGCTGCAGATCTGCTATCCGTAACAGCGGAGCCCCTATGTTCAGTTATGATTACCTGGGTTTTCGGATTGTAAAGCAACCGTAACAGGGGGAAATGAATTATTAAACGGCCATGACGGGGTGAGCACAACGAAGAATGAGAACTTATCCTCCCTTCACCCTTCACAATTCCCATATAAATTACAGTAATATTTTTTCAGAATTGAATTTCTTTTCTTCCCTTCAATTCAACACCGCAGAAAACAAGAATTATCTTAATCAATTGTGTCTCTCCTGTGAGCTTCTTTAAATCAGTGTCTTTCTCATATCTCTTTAATTCTTCTTCTGCTTCAAGGATTTTAGAGCTCAACCTGTTTTCGGTGTATTCATTTACTCCTATATATTTTATCTCCAGCAGATAGGAATAACCCATATCGGGGAAATTCAGCAGATTTGGAAGCATTAATATATCACAGTAACCTTTATTTAATTCACTTTCACTTCTGGTTATATAATAATTGGATATATTCAGATAGGCACGAAGAAAGGTCTGAATAGACTTTTCTCCCTGAATATAATCCCTTAAGGAGGTCTGTTTGTTCATCTCATCAGAAAGATATATAAAGAGTTCTTCCCATTTGCCGTTATAGGCCATATCTCTGAAGAGTTGCCCCAGTTTATACAGATCTATATTAAATAGCTTTGTATCATAATAGGCATCTCTTATATATTCATAATATAACTGCCTTATAACTTCATTGGGAACTATGAGGAGAGGCATTCCCTGATATACTCCCTTTATTGTCAATAATCCGAAATAATATAATAAAGAGATAAAATTCTCAGGATTTATTATTTTATCAACAGAGAAAGTTCTTGCTATATCTGAAATAATCTGACCTTCTTCAAGTATTTTCTTCAATTTCTCGAAATTCCCGTTTACCCTGAACTGGCCCTCCATATCTGTTATGATAAGATGCCTGAGCTTTTTATAGTCTGTTCTTATATTGTGATCTAACATAATTTTAGGAATGTTATTAATCTTTATATATTCTTTAATAAAATAAAGAGCCATATCTGAATTATACATTCTGGTTTCTTCATATTCAGAAAAAAGATAATTATCATACCAGGGTTTCATTATCTCTATTAATTTATCTTTTTCTTCTCCGATTAAACCGGAAGATTTATAATAATCCAGAAGGTCAGAAACTTCTTTTTCAGTAAAACCGACCATTGCATTAAAGGAAGGATCTGTAGTTATATTATCTCCTATATTAAACCCGCTTGTTACATCATCCATTGTAACAGGTGACACTCCTGTTATGAATAATTTCGACACAGGAGCATTTGTGCCGGTAGTTCCTGCTTTGATTACATTGAAGAAATTTCTGTAGAAGCCTTCTCCGTGTGTTATTGCTGTATATCTGTCTTTACCCTGTGAGGAGATTATTGTGTTGGTAAAATTATCATATTCATCTATGAGAAGATAAATCTTTCCTCTGTCTTCCATAAAACTGATGACATATTTTAAAATTTCTGAAGCATACTCTGTGTTTTCTATGGTTCTATACATTTTTCCATCATTATCTTCAAGGTAATTTTTATATTTTTTAATAAACCTCAGGCACGAGAGTCTCACAGTCCTGTTAAACGATTCCTCTATTTTATTGATATTTCCGCTTACTTCGGAAAAATTAAATTTTAATATTAAATATTTATTCTTCTCCTCTGTGGGATTATCATAGACACAGGTGCCGGAAAAGAGAGCTTCAAATTCATCTTTTTTTTCTATATCATAATAACATTCAAGAACAGATAGCAGGAGAGATTTACCGAACCGTCTCGGTCTTATGAAAAATAGATAACGAGAATTATTTTCTACTCTCTCTATAAATTCTGTCTTATCTACATAATAATAATTTTCTTTTCTTATAATTTCAAAATCAGATATACCATAGGGCAGTTTTTCAAGTTTCTTATTCATAAGGGCGTCACCTCTCGTTATTATTATATCAAAAAAAGATATAAGAAAACAGGGTGAATGTGTCAGACTTATCCAAATAACAGGAAAGCCATAGGAAAGAAGGCCGCTTCAGAGGTTCTGGTAAAACAGGAAGTAGTGACACTTCGATACAACTGTAGTACCACTATAAGATATTATAACCCGGGCTTTTGCATGTGCAGGAGTGGGCTGTGAAAAGTTGCAAATCCACGTTATACCGCATTAACGGTTAGTGACGGATGGTTGAAAAAGTTTATCATTTGCATCTTTCAATCTCTGACATATAATTTTAACCAGATTAAAGGACATTTCAGGATAGGTTTTTAACATAGACAGGAAATCACTTTTAGAAAGTATATATAATTCAGCCATGTCAGAAGATACTATTACAGAGAGAGTTCTCGGAGAGTCAAGAATAATTCCCATGTCGCCGAAAAGCTCTCCTTTTGTAAGGACTGCAAAATTTTCTGTTTTTTTATTCTCTGTCTTTTTATATACTGTTATTTCCCCCGATTTTATTATAAACAGTTCCTCTGCATGGTCTCCTTCTTTAAATATCATTTCTCCTGCTGTATATTTTTTTAACCTGATTTTCTGACTTATCTTTTCCAGTTCTTTTTCGTTCAGAACACTGAAGAGAGGTATCAATTTGAAAATTTCTGTTTTATTCCTTGCAGTTTCAAGGAGAGTATTTTTCTCGGGAGAATTGATTATATGAGGTTCAGACATAAAATAATTGTAACTGCCTGAAACATGACTGAAACGAGATCCTTTATATAAATGTTCCAGTTCCCTGATCTGTTTTTTCTTTTGTTCACTTATCTCCTGAACTTCCAGTAAGGTTTTATTCGCCAATAAGGCCATTTTTAATCCTCTCTCGATAGATTTTTCGTCTTTTTCATTCACATATATTTCAATTTCAGAGATGGCTTCTTTGTATAATTCCAATCCTTCAACATATAGAGAGACTAAATCATTTAATTCATCGGAATCCAGTTCTTCCATGCCACAGAGTTCATCTTCCATATAAGCATCTTCCAGCAGATTTTGCATTTTCCTTAATTCACTCACGAATTCTTTTTCGGAAATTCTTCCGCAGATTATTTTTTTACATGCTTGTTCAAGTTTCAAATAATTTGATGTTTTGTACGTTCCCTGTTTTTCTTCCGTTAATGTTTCCATATTTTTTCCTCCATCTCTGCTGTTTTACATAGAAAATTTCCTGATTACATAATCCTATCTATAAATTATTTTTATTTTTCATAAACCCTTCAATTTTTAAAAAGGAATTTTGTATAATATCAGGGAATTATTAATTATAGTTAGTTTCTAACTATCCATAAATAATAATCTCGTAATACGTAATGTGTAATGCACAGGAATATAACCCCGTCACGCGTTACCCGTTACGCGTCACGACAATAAGTTATGAAATACACTATAAATAAAAAAAATCAGAGAAAGGGTGGTATTGAATGGAAATTGGATCAACTCCTCAGATAAAAACAGTTACTCCGCAGCAAATGCAAAAGACTGAAAAAGTCCAGGAAAACCAGGATAAAACGGCTCCGGAAGCATCAAGCACGGAAGGAGCAAAACCGGAAGGAGAAGTTTATACTAAAGGTACAAAAGATACATCTTCCGATCCTTTATCCAAACAGGAAAAAATAAAAGAAGGTTTTGAAAAGGTGGGAGACGGGGCAAAAAAAATTACAGGTGATTTCCCTGAAGAACAGAGCAGTTCGTCAGGCGGCATTGATAATGCCGGAGGAGACACGCCGGATGTTCCGGTAAAGGATGACTTTTCAGCCAATTTTTTAGCTGCCACTGAAACTACTGCCGAGAGAGAAACAGCTACTGATAGAAATAAACAGATTAACATAGTCGGAGATACGCCAGAAGCCCATCAAAAGCGGGTAGAACTCCTCAGAAGCACTCCTCAGATAAATAAAACAAGCGGCCCTGACGGAGAAAATATGTGCGGCGGCACCGCTCTTACAAGTGCTATGATTCTGGATAGCGGAAAAACCAGCCCCCCTGATGCGGCAAAGAAAAATGCAGATGCAATAAGGGCTGTCTATGGTGATCTATGTAAAGATGAACAGGGTAAGCCTAAAAAACTCACAGAAGAACAGAATACTGCTCTGAAACATTTAGCAGACGGAAACGTCAGTCCGAAAGATGTGGAACATCTTCAGAAAACACTTTATGAAGTCACTCAGAAAGTCCAGGGACAGGGTGAGGGCGGAGTTAATGATCAGGGAATGGTTGAAGCAGTAAATCAGCTCCGTGCCAGAGGGGGATTTGCCGGTGGTTCAGATGTTAAATTTCATCTTAATAAAGGCGAAGCTTCCCGGCCAGGAGGCAGACACTGGACCACTACCGTAGACGGGGTTCATGTAGATACATGGCCTACCATGTATGATCGTGATAAACCATATAACAACCAGGGCAAATCTCTGGTTACAGGCTTCCCCGGCGCATCTGAACCGGACAATCTTCAGAAAGGAAAGAAAGGATGGGAAGCCGATGTGAGTTTTTCAGGAGACTCCCCTGTAAATCTGGAATATATGCCTCCTGAAGGGAAAAAGCCTCCTGTGAGTATATCCTTTGATAAAAATGCTTATGACGGAAAAAACGCAGAAGAGATTAAGCAAAAAGTAAATGACGATATTACCGTTGTTCTGAAGACTGAGTCAACTATGGAAAGATTGCAAAAACTGGAAAAAGAAAATAAAGATCAATTTGATTATGAAATGATGGGTGCTTCAGAAGAATATAAGGAAAATTATAATAAATGGAAGGAAAAAAATAAAGAAGGACAAGAATGGGTGAAAAATCATCCTGATCTTTATGAGTGATTTCAGGTTTCAAAAGTGACTATTATCAATCCGATATATCCGATAAATCCGACCAATCCGAGTTCAGACGAGGTGGAAGAATGATATATATTTATGATATGCGTATGAACGACGGATCTCGGCACTTTACCAGTCTGCCTCAGACAGTACTCTGGTATGAAGTAAGGGATCATGTGAGTAATCTGCCGGGAGCGGTTCTTACAGGTTTTATTTGCGATGACATTACAGAAGCATGGATTGATTTTACCTACATGGACTATAAATTTTCCATCAATGATCAGTTTGGTGATTACTGGTTTTTTGTAGATGAGCCATCATGCCCCGATGAGATTCTGGGAAAAGTCCTCGCACATTTCAGGAGTTTACTTTACTGAGTGCTGATAACGTTAAATATGCCACTCATTGATTACTGCTCTGGGGTGTTGGGTTAAGAAGATTAAAACCCTTCACCCTTCACCCTTCACATATAAATATATCTTTACATAATTTTTCTTTTTGTGTATATTATATTGATGAAAAAAAATAAAGTTCTTGCCTCAGAGAAATACAGTGAAAGAAAATCTCTCCTATTGCTTTCCATATGTATCTTTCTTTTTACTCTTTTTATTTACGGATTGACTGCTTTCCCGTCCCTTTCACCTGTCGGAGACGGAGCGGAACTTGTAACCAGCTCATATCTGCTCGGTATAAACCACCCTCCCGGCTATCCTCTTTACAGTATGGTGGGACATATTTTTGTATCTCTTCCTGCCGGGAATATTCCCTTCAGATTGAATCTTATGTCTTCTTTTTTCTCCTCTCTTTCGTCTGTTCTTATTTTTTTAAGCGCTTTTCTCTTATTTAAACATAAGGTGCCTGCCATTGTTACAGCTTTAATTTATTCTTTCTCCTACACTTTCTGGAAACTTTCTGCATGTACAGAGGTTTTTACGCTGAATTTATTTCTCGCTATTTCTATGATATATGTTCTGTTACTCAGACGGGAAAGAACCGGCACGGGAGAAACAGGAGACAGACTTCTTTATATATTCGCCTTTCTCTGTGGTCTGAGTCTCTGTCACCATCATACGATAATTTTATTGTTTCCTTCATTTGTTTATTTACTCTTTACTCAAAAAGAGTCTTTGTCTTATAGAAACATTTTATTTTCTTTTATATTCTTTCTGATTGGACTTGTTCCGTATCTCTATATACCGCTCAGAGCCGGTTCATCTCCTCTGAACTGGGGAGGTACTGATTTATACGGAATTATGGGGATAATATCAAGAAGGGGCTATGGCTCCGTAAGCCTGAGTGCATCAGGGAATTCCGGTAATTTCGCCGGATTTCTTCATACCATGTCGGTGTATTTTACATCCCTTGCAGGTCAGTGTACATTCTTATTCGTCCCCCTGTTTTTATTGGGAATCGTTCAATCTTTCAGAAAAGACAGAAAGATTTTTTTATTTTTTCTGTTAATATTTATTTTGTCTGGGCCCTTTTTTCTCTTTATAGCCTCACCGTCTTCAGAAGAAGGCTGGAAATGGCTCATAGAGAGATTTTATTTGCCTTCTTTTCTTGCTATTACATTTTTTACTGGTTTTTCCATTCAGTTTATTACTGAAAAAATTAAAAAGCCTTCCATGGGATATCTGCTTTTGTTACTTATTCTCATCCCTCTTATTTATAATTACCAGAAAGTAAATAACGGCAGTAATTATTTATATTATGACTACAGCAGGAATCTTCTTAACAGTCTTCCTGAGAATTCTGCTCTCATCTGTAAGAGCGATCTGTGTGGCATGGCAGCCATGTATTTTCAGTATGTGGAACATTTCAGGGAAGACGTGAAGGTTTTTCACTATGGTCTTTTACGATCTGAGTGGTATAAACGCCAGATGAAAGAGCTTTATCCTGATATTTTTGCCGGTTCACCCGGCAGAGATGAAATTATAAAAATGATTGTCATGAAATATCCTTTATATTTTGATATACCGCCGGAAGAATTTTCCGGTCATATGACCTGCTGCGGTCTTGTTTACGGATTCTCCTCCGGGGACACTCATAAACCTGAGAAAATTTTAACATTACTGGAAGATGGGTATAAATTTAGAAATAATCTTGAACCCTGTCGGTACAATGAATATTTCAGCAGAGAATTACTGAAATTTTATGCCACTGCTTATTATATGACAGGTATGGAATTGGAAAAAGAACATCTTTACGGAGATGCAGAAAAAGCTTTTACGAAATCACTGGAACTTCATAAATTCCCTCACGTTTATAACAGTCTGGGCTTCCTTTATTATCTCCGGGGAGATTATAAAAAAGCTATGGAATATTATAATAAAGCCCTGGGGTTTAAAGAAGATTTCCCGGAGCTCTATTGCAATATGGCTCTTCTTTATAGAAAAGAGGGAAATTTAGACCTTGCAGAAGAGTTTTACAGAAAAGCCATCACATGTTCTCCTGATGATTTTGAAGCTTATTTCAATATGGCTCTTGTATATCTTGAAAAAGGTGACCTGGATAAAGGAGAAGAATATTTTAAAAAATCTCTTGAATTAAATCCTGATAATCCTGCAGTTTATTCAAATCTTGCAGTAATTTATGATAAGAAGGGTAATATAGAAGGTGTCATAACTGCTCTGAACAGATCTGTAGAGTTAAATCCGTCCGTACCTGAGCTTCAGTATAATCTGGCTGTGGCTATGATAAAAGCCGGCAGATTTAAAGAAGCCAGAATTTTACTTAATAAAGCCTTAGAACTGGGATATCCTGAACATGAGATTTCAGATAAATTAAATTATATAGATTTATATGAGAAGAGTGAAAGGTGAAGGGTGAAGAGAGGGATAGATTTTTATTCTTTCTTGCAAACACCCGGTCATAGCAGTTTATATGAGAAGCGTGAACAGTGAAAGGAATTACAGGATTCTCATAGCTGGCTGTGACCGTTCCGGTCATGCCTGTTAGGTGTTATTAGCGTGTGGTGCTGCTTCTGAGAATATCTTAAAAAAATTATTTATTACGTTTATGTTTTCTTTTTTATTGAACATGCTCTTCACCGGTATTTCAAAACCTGTGATAACAGAACTTTTTATAGTTCCTGTAGAACTTTTAATGTTCAGTTTATATGTTTTATCTGCCAGAATATATTGTTCCACAAATTCTTCCTGCGGGTCAATAAGCCAGTATTCTCCTACTGAATGAAGAGCGTAATCTTTAAATTTTATGCCTCTGTCAAATTTTTCCGTTGATTCTGAAAGAATTTCTACAATTAAATCAGGGGAAGGAAATTTCATCTGAGTTGAAGTAAACATATCTGATTTCTCTTTATTGAAAAAACATATGTCAGGTTCATAATCATTTCTTGTCAGAGAAATTAATATCTTCTCTATTCCTACATAACCAAGATTATTCAGATTCACATAGCTGTTCATAAGTGTGAATAAAAGACCAAGAACCTGATTGTGATTGAGCTTTACCGGAGAGTGGATGATTATTTCACCATTGATAAATTCTGCTTTATCTTTTTCTTCAATTATGGTATAGAATTCTTCTCTTTTTTTATTTTCTTCTTTAATAAATTCTTCTATCTTTTTAAAGTAAGTATAAAGTTCCGGAGATTGAACAAGTTCTTCTAAAATACCATCCATCTTTAACACCTCCGTTATTATTATACCATAAATGTAAGGCTCGAAAAATGGTAAAAATATTTAAGTGAAAAGTGAAAAGAAATAAAATCCCATTTTTTTTCACTTTTCACTACTCATTTTTCACTGAACATTACCGCTTAAATATTATTTGCCATACTTACAAGTATATCTAAAAGCCTGTCAACATTTCTTCCGTCTTCTGCGGAACCAAAGAGAAGCGGCGCTCTGAGATCTGCAGGGAAGAATTTTTTTGAAATTTCCATAGTATCATCAATATTATCCACTGCAATATCCCTTTTGTTTACGAATATTACATAGGGAACATTGTATTTTTTTATTTCTTCCATGATCTTTTTATCTTCCTCTGTCGGTTCACTCGAACCATCCATCACGAAGACTCCAATTTGAACGCCATAAGCCACGACATCTCTTATTTTTTCCCATCTGTCCTGGCCGGGAGTGCCGAATAGATTGAAGTTAATATCTTTATAGACTGTATGGCCGAAATCCATTGCCACAGTCATACCTTTATGTTCTATATTCAAAGCATCAGGTATTATCTTTGATATAAGAGAACTTTTTCCCGCTTCTCCTCTTCCGAAGAAAACTACTTTTACGTTTTTCATGTTTTATATACCTTCCTTCCTGCGTCACACATTACGCATTTTTATTTAATGCCGATTAATCCGGCTATAGTGTTTCCCAGTATATCTTCTTTTTCTTCTTCCGAAACCCTGGCTGTTGTAGCTCTCAGTATTTCATATTTTATATCCATCTGAGGGGAATTGCTTCCGTATATGACCCTTTTTGACCCCAGTTTTTTTATCATATTTTCTATAAAATCCTGTCTGTATATGCCGGACGTTTCTACAAAAACATTTTTATGTTCTGTAAGCATATTTTCAGCATCATAAAGAGCCATGCCGCAGATATTAATCTGTCCGCCGCTTGTGGCTATAATATTTACGTCAGGAAATTCTCCTGCTATATCACCTATCTGAAGAGGTTCAGATACCCTTACATGTCCTCCCGATACCATAACGGGAATTTTATATTTTCTGGCTCTTTCCATAACAGGATAAACAATTGTTGAGTTTACGGGAAAACATTCTTCCCATGGATGGAGGAATATTCCCTTTAAACCCAGTTCATTAACACATCTGTCTATCTCTTTTAAGGCTTTTTCACCATGCCATGGGTCTATTCTGCAGAAACCAGTAAACCGTCCGGGATTTTTTTTCACTTCTTTCGAAATAAAATCATTCTCCGGTTTTAACTGGTATTTATATGGTTTTACAGGGCACAATACTGCCCTGTCTATTTTACATTCGTCCATTAATGAAATCAGTTTTTTTACTGTCAGATTATATCCGAATATGGATTTCCCCGGGTGTACATGGCTGTCTATTATCACGTTTACTTCCTCCTTTTGATAGTTTTTACTTTATCCAGAATTCTGATAATATTTTCTGAAAAAAGGAGTTTGAGTTCTTTTTTAGAGAGTCCTGCCAGTTCAACTTTTTTCTTTTCAAGTAATGGATCGCATCCAGGGCCGTCGCTTGCAAATAATACCCTTTCTGCCCCTATTTGTTTTACTGTCTCTTTGATAAGATAGGGATAGGGCATGGCAGATGTTTCAAGTATAATATTCGGATATTTCCTGGCAGCTCTTATGGCATCGTGGACATGGAAATATCCCCCCATATGACCCAGAATAATGGTAGCTTCAGGACATTGTTTTGCTGCCTCTGCAATTTGAAGAGGAAGGGTATATTCTTCGTCACCGCAGTGAAACAGTGTGGGTGCGTCAAATTCTGCCGCTTTTTTTATGAGTCTCACAGTCAGTTCATTTCCCGGATGAATACCATAACCTACAGGATGTAGTTTCAGACCTTTCATTTTGAGTTTTGTTATGGCAAGAACCAGTAATTCTTCAGCTACTATACCATAGGCAGGATTTAACCTCGCAAAACCTATCAATCTTCCTGAATGTTTTTCTGTAGCTTCCGATACATAGCGGAGAAGTTCAGTGTCACTTCCGGGCATATCGGAATAGGTCATTACAATGGCTTTGTCAATACCTGCTCTGTCCATTAATGTTATGAGTCTTTCAGGAGGCGAATCCCAGCTTGAACCTTTGAGTTCCTGTATGTGGGCATGGGCATCTATAATCACAGGGCAATTCCCCTTTCAATGGTAATTTGATTTTTCCTATTCTATCTATTCAGTGAGAATCCTTCTATTCTTGATGTCACTTGTTGAACTGATGATAAAAGAATTTAAGAAAAGAACATATGATGGGAAAGCAACTTTTTTCTTTAATTGAACCAATCGTATTTTTCGTTAAGGGCTAATAATGTTGCAGGAATTTTTAGAATAATCTTAGAGCCTGTACGAAAAGTCATCGAATACCTTTCAGTGGTGACAATAAATATTACTTTTCGGATAGGCTCTTATTACAGTTATCATAGAAAGAAATCTTCTTACGGGAGTATTTCTATGAAATCCATAGCAAGAACCATGAGAGAAAGTGCCGATATGACTGACCTGATAAACTTATGGCTTTCACCTCTGGGCGGAACTGCATATGCTATGATTTTACTTCATCAGTTTCAATTTAACCATTATCAGAATGTAATAAAATTACTCCAGAGGATGAAAAAGAAAATAGATAGTTTATAATTTCGTAATGCGTGATGCGTAATGCGTGATGCGAAGGAATAATAACCTGTTACGCATTACACATCACGATTTTGATTGTTTGAAAACATATTTCTTACTTCATCACTGTTATTACAGTTCCATGCTTTATGAGCCAGTTCTTTTAATGATTTATAATTCAGTGTTTTTATCTTTTCTCTTATATTACGTATGTTTCCCGGCACCATGCTGAAATGTCTTATGCCGCATCCGATTAAAACAGGTATTATGTCGCTATCTCCTCCTATTTCTCCGCATACACTTACATAGAGTCCATGTTTTTCTGCCGTATCTGCAGCCATAGAATAAAGTTTTAACATGGCAGGGTGTATTGATTGATACCAGTCTTTTACATCCGGAGATTCACGGTCTGCAGCCATTGTGTATTGAACCAGATCATTTGTGCCCATGCTCATAAAATCTATGTCCCCTATCATTGTTTCCGCACAGAGTATTGATGAAGGAGTCTCAAGCATAATACCAAGAGGAGGCATTTTTATATTTAATTCTCCGCAGATTTTTTTTATAATATTTTTTGCTTTTATTACATCGTCACGGCATGATACCATAGGAAGTATTATTTTCGGATTCCCGTAAACAGAGGCTTTTACTATTGCTTTTATCTGAACGGTGAAGATTTCTTCGTTATGGAGCGAATATCTTATTCCTCTCAGACCGAGAGAAGGATTTCCTTCTTTTAGAGGCGGGAGATAGGACGGCCATTTATCGGCACCAAGATCGAGTGTTCTGAATGTTACCGGTAAAGGTGAGAGTTTCTCTAAAATTTTTTTATAATCTTCATATAAATCTTTTTCTGACGGCATACGGTTAAGATAGGCAAATTCCGTTCTGTATATGCCCACTCCTTCTGCCTGTGAATTTATGACAGACTGTACTTCTTTATAATGGACGATATTCGTAAATAGTATAATTCTTTCCCCGTCTTCCGTAAATGTATCTACAGGGGAAGGCTCTGTTAATAATATTTCAGAGATACCGGTAATTTTATTTTTATAATTTCTGAATTTTTCTTCGTCTTTATGAGAAATAATTAAACCTTCGTTACAGTCAAGGATTATTTCTTCTCCTTCTTTCAGGGAGGCTGTGGCATCAGTCTTTATTATTCCCGGTATTTTAAGGGCTCTTGCCAGTATGGAACTGTGGGAATTCGTTGAGCCTTTCTCTGTAATTATACCTGAGAGTATTTCGGCATGTTCCAGTATTTCGGAAGGAGTTATTTCAGGCGATATTAATATTATTTTTTCGTCTTCTCGTCCTGTGTTTTTTCTGCCTGTTAAAATTCTGAGAATTCTTTCAGCTACGTCTTTAAGGTCTGCCCAGCGGTTTTGAAAGAGCTGGCCCTGTATCTGAGCGAATATGACCTCCAGTTCTTTTAATTTATTCTGAAGGGCTTCTTCTGCTTTTATTTTTTCTTTTTCTATTATTTCAACAGTGCCGTCTATCAACATGGGGTCCTGGAGAAAACACAGATGGGCTTCAAATATGAGGGCTTCTTTTTCTGAAAGTTTCTGTGACGTTTTGTCTCTTAGCTGTTCCAGTTCTTCCTTACATTTAATAACAGCCTGAGCCAGTCTGTTTTTTTCTTCTTCTACGGATGAAAAATCCCTCTGAGATATCTTACCTGATTTTTTTACAATAAAAATCCTCCCTGCTCCGATGCCGGGAGAAATTATTTCGCTTTTATCCAATGTTCTTTACCTCTTCTGCCATTACAAATTATTGTCCCGTCTCCATTCCCTTTTCTATAAAATCTTTTAAAATTTCTGCTGTTTCTTCTTCTCCTTCTACTTCCATGATTATTTCATCATCTTTTTTCAGTCCCATAGATAGTATGCCTATTAAACTGTTTGTCTGAATTTTTTTCCCGTTATTTACAAGCCACACTTTTGTGTCGGGAAATTCCTGAACTTTCTGTATGAGCAATGTGGCAGGTCTTGCATGAAGATCCTTTGGTATTTTTACATGTTTGCTTATCATAATAAATCCTTTACAATCAGTGATGAAATTTACTTTCCCGTCACCCGTTATGATTCTCTAAAACCCTTATTCCTTCGTTATCTATTGAAAATTCCATTACTTTTGCTCCTCCCTCTTCCAGGGCGGAAACAACGTGTTCCTTTTTTTCCGGATCAACCAGAGATATCATACATCCCCCACCGCCGGCACCGCAGATTTTACTGGCCATAGCTCCGGCTCTTCCGGCCTTTTCCATTAAGAATTCTATTTTTTCCGTTGTTACCCCTTCTGCCAGGTTTTTTCTGTTTTCCCATTCTTCAGCCAGAATGGAAGAGAGGGAAGAAAAATCTTTATTTATTATGGAAATCCTCATCTTTTCAGCAGTTTTCTTTATGTTTTTCATAGGCCCCACTGCTTTGCCGTCAATATATCTTTTCATCATTTCCCAGTTATTTGTGCCGGAAAACCTGGATTCGCCCGTATAGGTCAGGATAATTCTTTTTTCCAGTTCTTTTATGTCTTTTTCTTCTTTAAGAAGTTTTTCTACTTCTACTCCGTCATATTTAAACCATATGGCATTTACTCCTCCGTATACGGCAGCATAATAATCCTGTTTCCCCGTAGGTATTTTGATGGATTTTGCTTCTATATTTGCGCCTACGTCAATAATCTGTGTTCTATCATATCCCTTTCCTGAAAGTCTGTTCAGTGCACCGCTCAGTGCCATAAGGAGGGAAGACGACGCTCCCAGGCCGGAACCTTTCGGTATGGGATTATTTGTAATAATTTTCATAGGACTTCCGGGACAGTAGTATTTTACGGCTCTTGCTATGAGGTCGAAATTCCCGTCGAACAGACTATCCAGGTTTTCCGTTTCTGCTTTCAGATTCATGTCTTTTGAATGAAATCTGAAGGTATTTCCTCCGGGGATAATTCGGACATGGCTCAGGAGATTAATTGCTATGTTTACTGTTATACCGGAATCTTCAAAGATATAGAGGGGATAAATATCAAGTGTGCCTCCTGCCAGATCGATTCTGACAGGAGCAAAGGCTTCAATCATTAAAAATACTCCTTAATTTTTTCACTAAAATTGCTTTGTAACCTGTGCTTTAATTCTTGCTGAAGCTGCTTCCGTTTTCTTTATTCCTCTTTCGAAGCGGTTAAAATTATCAACCTTTGCTTTTAATTGAGGTGTAAGATCCTGTTCTGCAAGAACATGAGTCTGACTTTTTGCAAGAGCTACAGTATTGAACTGCACTTTCTTTTTCTTTTCGCTGTCTTTTATGGCTTTTACAAAGGTTTCCGCTGCAGACTGAATTTCTTTTTCAGTAAGTTTTTCATCTTTTTTACCCATTTTAGCCGCCCACAGGTTCATAGCTTCTTTGCTCATTCTTCTCATTTGAGCCATAAAATCACTTCTTTCTTTTATGTAATTTGTCTCATGTAATTATATCATTTAAGAGCCTTTATGGCAATAAGTGAAAAGTGAAAAGTGAATAGTGAAAAGTGAATAGTAGAAATAAACCCCTGTGTTCCTCCGATTCCGGTGAAAACACGCATTACGCATTACGCATTACGCATTACATTTACCGCACCATGATATTGTTAAATAGTTTTTAGTAAATGAATATTTCTTGTTTCTTTAAAGCCCATATGTTCATAATACTTCCTGGCTCTTACATTTCGCGGGGTTACTTCCAGTTTTAATGCCGTTGCTTTATCTTTGAAATTTTCCAGGAGATAATTAAAAAAGGATGTACCTATTTTTTTACTCCTCCACTCCTCTTTTACAAACAGTTCATCGATATAAATAATATTTCCTCCGTATTCATTACTCCAGAAGAAGATTATGATACCATAACCAACTGTTTCATTATTTATTCTGAATAAGATAATCTGCCCTTTATCCTGATGATTGGTCAGTTCTTTTATAGTTTCAAGAATTTTTTCTTCTGCCATAGGCACACTGGGAGGATCTTCGCTGTAAAGACCGAGTATCATATTTTTAAGTTCAGAATAATCTTCACTCTTATAAAGTTCGAAATTTACTTTCATGTTCTCTTTTTTTCCTTACATTTACAGGGTATTTCTTTACATTTGGGACAGCCATCGTGATATATAGAAGAAGCTTCTTCCATATTTATTCCTGCCATACTTGCTATTGTGACAAGCCATGCCAGGCAGTCTCCGAATTCAAGTTTCTGCTGTTCCAGGTCTCCTTCTCTTATGGCTTCAGCGAGTTCTCCCACTTCTTCCACAAGCCAGAGGAAGCTTTTTTCTATACCCCGGTTACTGTCTTTTTCAAGATAAATGTCTTCTATTAGTTTTTGAAATTCATGTATATGCATAATTTTGTTCGTAACGCGTGACGCGTAACGCGTTACGCGTCACGATTTAAAATTACGGATAAATCCTTTCCAGCATTCTCGGATAGGGGATAGTTTCTCTTATATGTTTCAGTCCGCATATCCATGCAACAGTTCTTTCTATGCCGAGGCCAAAACCTGAATGAGGTACTGTTCCGTAAGTTCTTAAATCTATGTACCATTGATAATCTTCTTTAGGGAGATTATGTTCTTCGATACGTTTGAGGAGCAGTTCCGGGTCTGAGATTCTCTCTCCTCCTCCTATGATTTCACCGTATCCTTCCGGTGCAATAAGGTCTGCTCCCAGGCATACCTCCGGTCTTTCTTCCTTTGGTTTCATATAGAAGGCTTTACATTTTGTCGGATAGTGGCTTATAAATACCGGCCTGTCAAAATTCTCTGAAATAGCTGTTTCGTCCGGTGCTCCCAGGTCTCCGCCCCATTCGAAAGCAAGTCCTTTATCTTTTAATATTTTTACTGCATCATCATAGGTTATCCTGGGGAACGGCGGTTTTATATTTTCCAGAGGAGTAATATCTCTTTCAAGAGTTTTAAGTTCTTCCATCCTGTTTTCCAGGACTTTTTTAACTATATGGGAAACAAACTGTTCCTGTATGTCCATATTTTCTTCCAGTTCCACATAGGCCATTTCAGGCTCAACCATCCAGAATTCCATCAGGTGTCGTCTGGTTTTTGATTTTTCCGCCCTGAAAGTGGGACCGAAGCAGTAAACTTTCCCTAATGCCATACAGTTTGCTTCATTATATAACTGTCCGCTCTGTGCAAGATAGGCTTTTGTATCAAAGTAAGGTGTTTCAAAAAGGGTCGTTGTTCCTTCACAGGCAGATGGTGTAAGTATTGGTGTATCCATAAGTATAAATCCATTGTCATCTAAAAAATTTCTTATGGATCTTATTATTTCATGTCTTATTAACATAACGGCATGCTGCTTTTTTGACCTGAGCCATAAATGTCTGTGTGCCATAAGGAATTCCACGCCATGTTCTTTGGGGGATATGGGATAATCTTTTACTATCTGTATGGTTTTAAGTCCTGTAAGGGTAAGTTCATATCCTCCCGGTGCTCTTTTATCTGCTCTGACTTTCCCCGTTACTATTACGGATGATTCCTGTGTGAGAGGATTGAAGCTTTCGAATACTTCAGGAGAAACGTCATTTTTACCTGCCACACCCTGTATAATTCCCGTGCCGTCTCTTATCATAAGGAAATGTATCTTCCCGCTGGAACGTTTATTATAAACCCATCCTCTTATTTCTACTTCCTGTCCGTCATATTTTGAGATATCTCTTATAGTTGCTCTCTCCAAAAGAGCTCACCTCTTTCTTTTACTGATTTCTTGACCTTAAAATTTCAACTATTTTTATTATTTTCCTGCCTGAGATTATATTTGTTTTATGATAGTGTTTTTTTATGACAGGTAGATTCACTTTTACTGGAAATTGCACTTGATTTTGTAAATCTATTAATTAGTGAATAGTGAGTAGTGAAAAGTGAAAAGTAAGTAAAATCTAAATTTTTTCACTTTTCACTTTTCACTTTTCACTCTGAATATTCTGTGATAAATTTCTTTTTCCATATGTATATAAAATCACCTGTCATTTTTAAACGCAATCTTGTTTTATATGGTTCTTATAAAACTAATTATAAAATAGTAAAAAATATGATAAA
>DAIOEN010000034.1:0-36679 GCA_036746235.1 Vulcanimicrobiota bacterium
ATTATAGAAAAAACTAATTTTTCTTCTCCAGAGCCTGCCAGGCAGAAGCTTTTTACGGATACCCTTTTACCTGTTACAGTACTAAGAGCCTATCCGAAAAGTCGCTCCATACCTTTCCACTGCCAGGCTCTTCCGAAAAATCTATAATCCTCCTGAAAGGAAATCTATTTTTACAGACATTTACTATCTTGCCTCTGTTTAATTTACAACTGGCTGTTAATACGGTATATATTTTTCTCCAGAACCTGGCAGTGGAAAGGATGTGAAAAAAATATTACTTTTCGGACAGGCTCTAAGTACGGTAACAGATAAAAAAGTATCCATAAAAAGCTTCTGCCTGGCAGGCTCTGGAGAAGAAAAATTAGTTTTTTCTATAGTATTAAAAATTAAATAAGGGTTAATTTATTGTCTGTAAAACAAATGATATAAGGCAAATTATTTTTCTTCGTAAGAGCCTGTCAGGCAGAAGCTGATAAAATGGTTACTAATTTACCTGGTGCGGTACTAAGGGTTGCAAAAAAATAACCATATCATATTTGCAATCGTGACGCGTGATGCGAGGACAAGAACCATAGTTTGACAGAGTTATTTTCTTACAGTCTCTGAAGTAAATTTTGACTGAAAAAAAGGGGTGAACTTTTTGTTCACTCCTTCGTATTTTATTTTAGAGATAAATATATTGCAATTCAGCAGTTTATGATATAAAATTAAAACAGTATTATGGGAAAGGAAAATAATTATGGATGAAAGTCCTGAAGAGATCATCACAGTGAGAGGTCTTACGAAGATGTTTCAATCACATATAGTTGTGAATGACATGAGTTTTTCCCTCTATCCCGGCGATGTTTTCGGCCTTATAGGCCCTAACGGTGCAGGTAAGACTACAACATTAAGAATACTGGCTACATTACTAAAAAAAGATGGAGGAGAAGTGGATATAAACGGTATTTCACTTACCTACATCTCTCCTTATGAGAACTTAAAAAAAATACGGAAACTGGTAGGTTTTATGCCTGATTTTCTGGGGCTTTACGATAATCTTCTCGTAAGTGAGTATCTTGACTTTTTTGCAAGAGCTTTTTCCATAGAAGAGGAATTACGTCCATTTGTTATTGACGAAGCTCTTGAGACTGCAGGTATAACAGAATTAAAAAACATGGAAATAGAAACATTATCCCGCGGTATGAAACAGCGGCTGTCTCTTGCTCGAATACTTCTCCACAATCCTTCCATACTTCTTCTGGATGAACCTGCATCAGGTCTTGACCCCCGTGCAAGAATAGAACTCAGGGATATAATAAAAGATCTGAGAAGAAAAGGAAAAACTATTATTATTTCATCTCATATTCTGGAAGATATAGAGGATTTTTGTAACAGAATAGGCATAATCGAGGGGGGGAAGATGATAAAATTTGAAGATAAAGATAGCCTTAAAAAGGAAATCTCAGATTATACCATTTATCTTATAAGTCTTCTGGACAGAAGGGAAGAAGCCAGGGATTTTTTAGCCTCTCAGAAACTTATAAGACACCTTATATGGGAAGGTGATGATCTGTCTTTTGAATTTCTCGGAGATGATAAAGAAGCAACCTTACTGTTAAAGGAATTAATGAGTCAGGATTTTAATATAGTTTCTTTCTCCAGAGAAAAACCAAAACTTGAAGATATATATTTGAAATATACTGATGTAAAAGCTAATTAAGTGAGTAGTGAAAAGTGAAATTACCAGTCACGCGTTATGAAACTAAAAGGAGTGAAAGTAAATGCTAAATTTCATCTCTCAAATAAATAAAAATCCCCTCTATATAAAAGATAAAATTATTCAGAACAGAATAAACAGCCGCAGAAGATTTCGTTATTTACCACCCGGTATCTGGTATCTCTGTCTTCTTTTGATACCCATGGTCGTTACCAGTTTAATAATGTATATGGATAATAAGACTTTAGAGGTTGAGGTAATAAAGGGAAGTTTTATTTTTTCCTGTTATCTGCAGATACTCTATTTCTGCTACAGGGCAATCTCAAATTCTTTCAGCCTTATTGTCAGAGAAAAAGAACAGAGAACATTTGACAGTATTATCAGCACAACCATGTCTCCCGGAGAGATTTTATCCGGTAAATTCTGGATAGCCTTTTATCCTCTTGCATGGGAACTGACTGCTTTATTTCCCATATTTTTCCTTGCAGGTATATGTACAGGAATAAGTTTCTTTAAACTGATTACAGTATATCTGTTTACCATGGGGCTTACTGTTTTTACAGTAATAACAGGCCTCTGGTCTTCTACAAAAACTAAAAATTCTCAACAATCTCATTCATGGGTAAGTGCTATTATGGGGGTTTTAATTGTCGGTACCTTTATTATGTCAATGGTCTTATCCTGTGTGGCTTCTATCTATATGCCATGTGATTATACCCACAGAGAAATAGTGTCTTTTTCTCCTCTTTTTTTTAATCCTGTTGCCAGTCTCAGTTTGATTTTATTCGCAGAAGAATTTTCCAGAAATTCCGTACAGGCTTATTATATTGCAGGAACTATAATAACTATTTTTATAGTTTACCCTGTGATAACAGTATGGCTGTGGAAGAACAGTTTGAAGCAGTTTTCATGGATTTCAGCAGAATAATTTTACTATAATTATTATAGAAGAATGGGTTATCCCGGAAGTCTATTTTGAGTGAGTAGTGAGTAGTGAGCATGGGGAACTTCCCACTCACTACTCATTTAAATATCAATTAACCTTACAGTGTCAGGTTATTTTTTTCGTAAGACTCTGTACTATTTCTATCAAGTCATGTCCTCTGTAAGGTTTTTGAATAAAACCTGCAATTTCTGTTTTACCGAATCTACTCATGGCATAAGCTTCATTATAACCGCTTGTAATTATAACAGGTACTTCCTTTTTTATAAATTTCAGTTCTTTAAAAACTTTCTCTCCGCTCATAACAGGCATAGCTACATCAAGTATTACGAGAGAAATATCTTCACAACTGTCACGAAATATTTTCAGCCCTTCCTGACCATTGGAAGCGGTCATTACTGTGAAACCTGCTTTGCCGAGCAGTTTACCTGCCACTGTACATATATCCTCTGAATCATCAATTACAAGAACAGTTTTTCCACTGACATAAACTTCCGGCACAATAACTTCTTTTACCTTTTCTTTTACCTTTAAATATCTCAGGGCAGGGAAGAGCAATCTCATTGTCGTTCCTTCTCCATTTTTACTGAAAACCTTTATGGCACCTCTATGAACCCGGACTATGCCGTGTACTGCAGCGAGTCCCAGGCCTCTTCCCAGGAATTTTGTCGTAAAGAAGGGATCGAATATTTTACTTTGAATCTCTTCCGGTATACCGCATCCTGTATCTGATATGTCAAGATACAGGTAAGTTCCGGGTAAAAGATTTTCTTCATGGTAATTTTTACATAAATATGGTACATCACATAAGATTTTGCCTGTTTTTAAAGTAACTGTTCCGCTGTTATTTTCTATTGCTTCAGAAGCATTCAGTATTAGATTCATTATTACCTGTCGTATCTGTCCTGCATCTCCATGAATAGTGGGAAGGTTTTCCTCTATATCATATTTAAAGATACACTTGTTTGATGTGCTTATTTCTATAAATTGATGCATTTCTTTAATCAGTTCGGGCAGATTTATTTCCTGCAATGTGACTTTTCCATGCCCTGTATAGGAAAGCATCTGTTTTGTTATATCAGAACCACGGTGTGTGGCTTTCTGTATTTTTTGAAGATAATATCTTATGGGAGAATCAGGAGAGGTTTCCATAATGCTTATTTCAGCATAGCCGAGTATACTTGCCAGAATATTGTTAAATCCATGGGCAATACCTCCTGCCATTTTACCAAGACTTTCATGTTTCTGTATGAATCTGATACGTTCCTCGATTTTTTTATTTTCTTCTTCTGTCTTCTTTTTCTCCGTAATATCAGTATGAGTTCCTATCATTCTGACAGGTTTTTTTTCCTCATTTCTTTCCACTACTTTCCCTCTGCTTAAAATCCATTTCCATTCCCCTGTTTTTGTTTTCATTCTGTATTCTATTTCATAAAATTCTTTTTTATTTTCAATTACCTCATTGATAGAATCTTCGAACTTTTCTATTTCTTGAGGGTGAATCAGAGTCTTCCACATATCATAAGAAGGTGGTATCTCATACGCTTCATAACCGATCATTGTATGATAAAAGCGGCTGAAATAAATCATACCTGTTGCCATATTCCAGTCCCACAATCCTGTTTCGGAAAGAGCCAGATTAAGCCTCTCTTCACTTTCTTTCAGAGCTTTTTCCATTCTATGCTTATAAAGAGCCATTTCTATATTAAATATTAATTCTTTTTCTTTGAAGGGTTTGAGTATGTACCCATAGGAACCGGTCAGTTTTACTCTGTCCAGTAAAGAATTACTTGAATAGGCTGTTAAATATATTACCGGTATATCAAAATTAGAGTGTATTTTTTCTGCAGCAGTAATTCCGTCCATTTCACCTTTCAATTTTATATCCATCAATATTAAATCAGGCTTTATTTCTCCTGTTTCTTTAATGGCTTCTTCCCCGGAAATAACTATTTCAGGTACATTATATTCATAATCTTCAAGTGTTTGCTGGATACTTTCTCCTACTATGAGATTGTCTTCTACTATAAGAATTTTACCTTTTTTCATAGGTTACTCCTTTTACTGCATATATTTTTTGTAAGCTCTTACAATAAAGCAGATAACCCCGGTTTATACACTTCTTATGAGATTTTCATGCTCTTTATCATTTGCCGAAAATTCAAACTTGAATTTTATCCCTTTCTTTCTGTCTATTTCCATATTACCATCCATCTGTTTTACGGAAAGTTTTACTATGTGTAGTCCCAGAGATTTATTCTTAAAAGGATCCATGTCATGGGGAAGACCTTTTCCATCATCTTTATAGACAAGTATATATTTTTTATCTTTACGGTAAAATTCTATTGAAATTTCTCCGTCATTTTTATCTGTAAAGGCATATTTAAAAGAATTGGTAAGAAGTTCATTCAGAATTAAACTGCATGATATTGCCATATCCAGTTCGAGTGCTATATCTTCTACTTTTATATTGAAGTCTATTTTTTTTGAATTACCGCTGTATGATTGATATATATTATTTACAAGACTGTTTATTTGTTTGGAGAAATTAATACAGGAAAAATTTTCCGATTGATAGAGATGTTCGTGAATATTTGCCATCATAGAGATACGATTTTTTATGTCATTGCATATATCACGAACCTGACAGTCTTTTATGTTTACTGATTGCAGATATAAAAGGCTGGAAATAAACTGAAGGTTATTTTTTACTCTGTGGTGAATTTCTTTCAGGAGAATTTCTTTTTCTCTCAGGGAAGCTTCCAGTTTTTCTTCCATCTGTTTTCTTTCCGTAATATCTATACAGGAACCAATGTAACCTGCAAAGGCACCATCGGAATCAACATAGGGATTACCTGTTTCAAGAATCCATCTGTACTGGTTGTCAAAACGTTTCAGGCGATATTCTATAGTTAAATCTTTTTTTTCATTAAAAGCTTTTCTATAGGCTTCCATGGAGGGAGTAATATCTTCCGGATAAAGACCTTCTATCCATCCGTTATGCTTTTCTTCTTCCATAGTTCTTCCTCTGAAGTCAAGCCATCTTTTATTAAAATAGGTACATGATTTGTCCGGGCCTGATAACCAGATCATAACAGGAGATGCATCTGCCATTAAAAGGAAATGTTTGCTTAGAATTTCCTGTTTCTTAAGTCTTGCTTTTACTGCAGAAATAAGTTCTTTTTCTGTAAAAGGTTTTGTTATATAATCATCTGCACCGATGGACATACCATGACGTATGTCGTTACTGTTGGCATGAACTGTCAGAAAAATAAACGGTATTATGGAGAGAATTTCGTCCTGTTTTATTGTACTTAAAATTTCATAACCGTCAGTATCAGGTAAATCTACATCGCAAAGAATTAAATCAGGCATATATTCTTTTATCAGTTCAATTCCCTTTAATCCTTCACCTGTGCCTTTTACTTCAAAACCATTGGATTGAAGAAATGTAATAATTAACATCCTCATAGATTCCATATCTTCAATTACAAGGATTTTTTTCATAGGATTTTCTCCACAATATAAGCAATCTGATTTTAATAGGATTCATTCTTACTAAATCTTCTTATTTAGAAAAAATTCGTCAAAATATAAAGTTTTTTCTGCAAGATTTATATTAGTATATAATTTTTAATAAAGGAAATTAAATTTTCTCATATCTTCTGTTACTTCTTTATTATTTTTTTTACCAGTTCTACTAAATCATGCCCTTTATAAGGTTTTTGTATAAATCCTGCAATGTTTGAAACTCCCATGACTTTCATTGCCTGCTCTTCATTGTACCCGCTTGTAACTATGACAGGTATATCACTTTTTATACGTTTCAATTCGTGAAAGGTTTTTTTACCGTCCATGACAGGCATTATCATATCAAGTATTACGAGAGATATATCTTCTATAGAGTCACGAAACATCTTCAATCCTTCCCTGCCATCAGGAGCTGATATTACTTTAAAGCCGACTCTTTGAAGAATGTTGTTTGCTATTGTACAAATATCTTCTGCATCATCAATTATCAGTATTGTTTTACCTTTTGCCTGAAGGTCCGGTTTTATTAAATCCTGTTCCTGTAAAGATTTTTGAGCAGGGAATAGCAGCCTCATAGTTGTTCCTGCACCATTTTTACTGAAGACCTTTATGGCTCCTTTATGAGCTCTGAGAATACCGTGAACCGATGCAAGGCCAAGACCTCTTCCGGGGAATTTTGTAGTAAAAAAGGGATCGAATATTTTATTCACCGTGTCTTCTGTCATACCGCATCCTGTATCTGATATATCCAGATATACATAAAGGCCTTCCGAAAGATTTTCTTCATGATAGTTATCCCTGAGATAACATCTGTCGCATATTATTTTACCCGTTTTTAAAATAATTATACCGTTATTATCTTCCATTGCTTCCGAGGCATTCATTATAAGATTCATTATAGCCTGCCGTATTTGAGCGTTATCTCCTTCGATATATGGCAGATTTTCCTCCAGAACATATTCAACTATACATTTATTTGAAATGGTTATTTGTATAAATTGATACATTTCTTTGATTAATTTTGATATTTCTATTGGCTCAAGTATGAATTTCCCATGACCTGTATAGGAAAGCATTTGTTTTGTTATTTCCGAACCACGGTAGACTGATTTTTCTATTTGTTGAATATAGGTTTTTACTTTTGAATCAGGAGGAAGATCCATAAGGGTTATTTCCGTGTATCCCAGGATACTTGCAAGTATATTGTTAAATCCGTGGGCAATCCCTCCTGCCATTTTCCCGAGGCTTTCATGTTTCTGAACAAATCTAAGGCGTTCTTCTATTTTTTTCCTTTCTTCTTCTTCTTTTTTTCTTCCTGTAATATTCATAATTGTGCCAACTATTTTACTTACAGTTCCTTTATTATTTATAACAGGATAACCGATAGACTGGATGTATTTTAAAGAACCGTCGGGAAGTATTATTCTGTATTCAATATTGAAGGATTTTTTTTCTCTTATTGCTTTTTCTGTTATTTCTTTCGCAGTAAACCTGTCTTCAGGGTGGATCATATTTATATACTCATCCAGAGAAGGTTCTTCCTTAAGAGGATCCATTCCCGTAATTCGAAAAGTCTCTTCAGACCATATTAATTTCCCTGCAGGTAATTCTGATTCGTAACTGCCAAGCCCGGCAATTCTCCGGGTCTGTGATAGATGGGCTTCACTTTTCCTGAGTTTTTCTTCTGATTCTTTTCTTTTTAAGATATTTACAAATATCTCTGCTACCAGTTTTAAGAGTCTTATATCTTCCTCTTTCCACTCTTTTGCCGAAGAGAAGTTTTCGAAACTGAGAAAACCTGTGAATATGTTATGAGTTATGACAGGGATTGCTATGAGGGAATGGATTTTTGAAACTTTAAAATATTCTTTTTCTCCCGGCACTTCTGACAGATTTGAAATATGCAGAACTTCACCGGATTTTAATCTGTTTACTATCCAGGTAAAAAGTTCCCTGGAAGAACCATTAATAAGTCCTGCCCCCTGTCCTTCCATATGCCATTCATATATATCGCTCTTACCTTTATCTGAAACCAGCCATATATATGCTCTGTCTGAACCCATAAATTTTCCGAGAGTTTCTAGTGATTTATTTATTTCTTTATCAATATCACAGGTAGAGACATTTATAAAACCTGTTGCAAGAGACGTTATTAATTTTTCTATGGCAAGTCTGTATTCCAGAGCTTTTTCGTATTTTTTTCTTTCCGTTATATCTCTCGTAGTTATAATTCCGCCGATAAATTTTCCGTCTTTGCTGTAGACCGGGTTTCCTATACTTTCTACCCATATATAATGTCCATCAGCATGAATCCGTCTGTACTCGATTTTTACCGGTTTTTGTTCTTTTATGCCTTTATTAAATTCATATTTCACTCTTTCCAGATCGTCAGGGTGTGTAAATTCAAAAACAGATCTGCCTTTTAAAAAATCTGCTTCATAACCAATGACAGTTTTATGGGAAGGACTTACATAAGTCCTTACGCCATTAATATCAATCTCACTTATCATATCCAGCATATTGTCGGCCAGTCTGGATAGTGTCCTTTCGTGGTCTTTCCATCCTTCTTCCATTTCTTGTTTTTTTGTAAATTCTGCAGAATTTTCTTGCACAGGTTTTCTCCGTGAAATAAATATAAAAAGTGAAATTTGCAATTCGCCGGAAGTTGCATTTATCCTGCTGGAAGTTTGCCTGCAGATTATTTTTATGTTATAATTTAAAAATCGTGACGCGTAACGCGTAACGCGTGACAAGAGGATTATAGCCGTTCTAGTAATTTGACGTGGTTCTTTTTTACAATCCCTTATGAAATTCAAAGATATTCAATTACAGGCATAAATGAAGAATTATAATCCTGTCACACGTCATGATAAATCATTAGGAGGCATTTATAAGTGAAATATATGTTTATTATTTTAACTTTAATTTTGCTTTTTTTTACTTTTTTTGAAGTCCCCGGAGTTTATGCAAAAGATTTTACGAAAGAAACTATTTATTTCATTTTAATAGATAGATTTGCTGACGGTGATTCTTCCAATAATCCTGCAGGTAAGATCTATTCACCTGATAAATCAGAGTGGAAACTTTACTGGGGGGGCGATCTTCAGGGTATTATAGAGAAACTGCCCTACATAAAAAGTCTTGGTGCTACAGCTATATGGATTACTCCTGTAGTTGAAAATCCTGAAGAAGTGTATATATACGGAACGGAAAAGATAAGTGCCTATCATGGTTACTGGGGAAAAGATTTTAAGAGAATAAATCCTCATTTCGGTTCAATGGATACTTTTGATAAACTCGTTCATACCGCTCATGAAATGGGTATAAAGATAATACTTGATTTTGTTCTTAACCATACAAGTCCGTACGGTCAGGGATGTGATGGAGCAGTTTATGATAACGGAGTGTTTAAAGCAACTTACAGTAAAGATCCGGATAACTGGTTTCACCATAAAGGCTCTATAGATTTCAATGTTTTGAATGAAAGGGAATGGGAAGATAAGAGCCTTTTTGATCTTACAGATTTCAATCACGATAACCCTCACGTAGATACTTATCTTAAAGAAGCCGGTCTTATGTGGTTATCTCACGGCATAGATGGGTTTCGTATTGACACGGTCCGTCATATACCATGTAAATATATGAAATCTTTTGCCGGTGAGATATACTCTAAAAAAGATGTTTTTATTTTCGGAGAATGGTCATTCGGGAATTTTAGAAATGAAACTGACAGGGAATTTGCTATGAAAGGCATTGTAAAATTTGACAGAGAAAGTGACATATCGGTAATAGATTTTAACCTTCAGGAAGCCATCACATCTTCTATCGCCAGAAACAGGAGTTTCACCTTGATACCTGAAGCACTTAAGCTTGATGAAAACCTGAAAGATCCATGTTCTATGGTTACCTGTGTTGATAATCATGATATGCCCAGGTTTATTTCTACTGCCATAGCAAACGGAGCCACTGAAAGGGAAGGAAAGAAAAAATTTGAAATGGCTATATATCTTATAATGACATCGAGAGGTATACCATGTATATATTACGGAAGTGAACAGTTCCTTCATAATGATACTCCTTCTACATGGGGCGTCGGAGGAGAGCCTTATAACAGACAGATGATGAATAATTTTTCAACGGACGGGACATTTTTTAAGAATATAAATAAGCTGTCGTCATTAAGACAGGAGAACCCCGCCATATCCAGAGGTATTCAGAAAACTCTTTTTGTAAGTGATGACATATATGTTTACGAGAGAGAATTGAATGGTAATATTGTGCTTGCAGGCATGAACAAAGGTAAGAGAGCAGATATAAATATTTCATGTTCTCTTCCTGATGGTGCCTACAATATGTCTTCACAGAAATATAAAAAGATTCTCGGCAGGGATATAAAGGTTAAAGATGGAAAAGTTAGGCTTAAATTAGATCAATATGAAGTGGGAGTGTGGGCAGTGACCAGTGACCAGTAGAGGCGACCCACTGTGTTCGCCCGGTACCGGTTAAAATACGGATCACGGATCACGCATTACGCGTCACGAATTCTCACCTACTGATAAAAAAGGAGATATAAAACATGATAGACGTAAAATTAATCTGTGAAAAAACTGAATTTGTAAAAGAAGAACTGGTGAAATTAAATGCTACTGCACCTGTAGATGATATAGTTTCACTGAACACAAAGAGACGGGAATTTACCTATGAGGTGGAACGTCTTAAAGAAAAAAGAAACAGCACTTCAAAACAGATTGGAAAGATGAAGGATAAAGAGGAAAGAGAAAAGCTTATCGTAGAAATGAGAGAAGTGGGAGATAAAATCAAGGAACTGGATGAAGAGATAAAAAAGGTGGAAGACGAACTTTCTGAGAAATTACTTCTTATACCCAATCTGCCTCATGAGTCTGTTCCTGTCGGAAAAGATGAGGAAGAAAATATAATAGTAAGAACAGAAGGAGAAAAAAAGACTTTTGACTTTAAGCCCCTTCCTCACTGGGAAATTGGTGAAAAACTCGGTATAATAGATTTTGAACGGGGTGTAAAACTTTCAGGCACAAGGTTTTATGTATTGAAAAAAGGAGGCTCTAAATTACAGAGAGCTTTGATTAACTGGATGCTCGATGTCCATACGGAATATCATGGCTATACGGAAATATATCCTCCTTATATGGTAAAAGGGGAATGCCTTGTCGGTACAGGAAATCTTCCCAAATTCGGTGAAAACCTTTATAGAGACGCAGAAGAGGATCTCTGGTTTATCCCTACTGCCGAAGTTCCTGTAACAAACCTTCACAGAGAAGAGATTTTAGAGGGAGAAATACTTCCCATTAATTATGTGGCATATACGGCATGTTTTCGCAGGGAAAAAATGTCTGCCGGTAAGGATACGAGAGGTATTAAGAGAGGCCATCAGTTCGATAAGGTAGAACTTGTAAAGGTTGTACCCAGGGAAAAATCTATGGAAGAACTTGATAAACTTGTAGGTGATGCAGAGGATATACTGAAAAGACTCGGTCTTACCTACAGAGTCGTAAAAATGTGTACAGGTGATCTGAGTTTTACTGCTATGATTAAATATGATCTGGAAGTCTGGTCTCCCGGATGTAATGAATGGCTTGAAGTTTCAAGTTGCAGCAATTTCGGCGAATTTCAGGCAAGAAGAGCCAATATAAGGTACAGACCTGAACCTAAAGGTAAGCCTGTTTTTGCCCATACTCTGAATGGTTCTGCCCTTGCATTGCCCAGGACTGTAATTGCCATACTGGAAAATTATCAGCAGCCTGACGGCAATGTTTTAGTTCCGGATGTACTTAAACCTTATATGAGAGGAATGGAAAAATTGGAAGGATAAATTTTTTATAAGAAAAATTTATTTTTTCCTTATTTAATTTGTCTATTTACAGAAGAGCTATTTTAAGTGATAGATTATCAGTGTTATTTTTATAATAACGTGATTGATTTTTCTGTTCACTATGTTCTGAGAGGGAGGTAAGTTATGAAAAAATATAAAGAAAATACCGGCATAGTTCTTGTTACTATATTATTGATGCTCATAATTATGGTTATGTTAACGATAGCACTTGTAGCAGTAAATTCCAATAATCTTAATTATTCTTTAAATTATTATAACAGAGTCGCTGCTCTGGAGGCAGCGGAATCCGGTATTGCCTATTCCATATATTCTTTGCAAATTGATCCTGGCTGGAATCCTGATGAGTTTCTTCATAATACAGATACAGGTAAATTTACTATAAATTTTAAACCTGTCGATTATTTTTCTTTCAATAATCTTACCGGTAAGACAGATTTAAATAAGGCCGGGTACGGAGGTGAAACGGTTTATAAAAATACTGTAGACCTTATTGTGAGCGGCTATTCAGGAAATGTGGTAAAACGTGTAAGAGTAATCATCGGACGTCCTTCTATTTCAGATGTGGCAAGGATTACAGGTAAGGCAAACATAAAAGCAGGTATTTTTGATATTTCCAGTGTTTCATCTTCTGATGATAAGAGAGGATATTTTCATTCTAACAGTCCTGATGATGATGCTATTGTTTCTTCTTCTACTTCACAGGTGAATGCTTATGGCGGGACTATAAGTGCCGTAGGAAAAGTAAATATTACCAGTTACGATGCCAGCAACGGAACTGAACTTAAAAATAATGCTCATGCCAGACTCGTTCCTTCTATTAATATAAAAGGTATTGTTTCTGAAGCATCTACCAGGGCCGGAATAGCAAAAATGAATGGCGGTACCTATATAATTCAGAAACATACAGACGGTAACTATAAACTCTTTAAATTATCCAACCTTAACAGCCCTGTAGCTCCTCCCGATGGTGCAACAATAGACCCTTCTACCGGCACATTTACCATTACAAAGGATGTATATATTGATGGTGATGTAACATTTGCATTTAAAAGGAATTCTGATTATGGCAGTGCAAAAATCAAACTGGAACCTGAAGAAACTGATAAGCCTTATCCGAAGATTTATGTCAACGGAACTTCCGAGAATAAAAGTTTCTGGGTTATAGGCAAAGTGGAAGGAAATGGTTCTATTATTACCGGCGGAGGTTCTGAATTTATTATGGAAACCAGTGTTACAGGCCAGGCAGATCCGGGAGTGGCTTTGCTGAGTGAGAAAGATATTGACATAAAACTTCCTGCCAGCAGAATAAGCTCTATTAACCTGAGTCTTCAGGGAGCTGTTGTGTCTCATGGAGATATGAATGTTTCCATAATGGATCCGAATGATCCGGATAATCCCAGCAAAGCCCTGGGGGGAATACTTGGCTGGGATGATAACTGGGTTGAACAGTCATTTGACAATGTTGAGAGTAGCGGAGGCGGTCAGTCAACTGCCTGGCGTTTCCCGATGGAAACCATTTTGATAGGGCCGGGAGGCGTAAAATTCGATGATCCGAATCCTCCGGCAGGTTTAAATAAGGTGACCTGGATTTTTGGAGGTTCCTCCGGACTCTGGCCTGTAGATGACCCGAGACGGGGTGAGATTTTTAAAAATCCTGACGGAACTTATACCTTTAACGGAGGGGAGAATCATAGTTCTTACCCACAGACAGAATATCAGAATCGTATACTTGTAAGTTACAGCGGGCCTGCAGGTTACGGCAGTCAGGTTCTTGTCAACAGAGTTGGTCATAATACTATTAATTTTAACGGATCCGAAGGAACCATACCCGTAGCCAGCCAGAAAATTAAAGATCTCTTTGGAGGCGAAGCAGGTGTTTATGCCCATTTATATAACAGTATGAATAATTATAATTTCGAAGGAGACCCCCGTATCAAACCTGTAGAAAAAACTACTATGGCAGATACTCCCTACCCTCCGAATGTTACTATAATAGGAGGCCTTATGATTGCAGACCCCAACGGTCTTGATATTACGGGCAATATGTTTGTAGATAACAGTAATGGCAGATTTAATCTTGTTCAATCAAAAGCTTATGAAACAATTCTGGCTTCCCCTGAATTCGGCAGACAACTGGTAGTCAGAACGTGGGAATTATTACATTAGAATTTAATGGATTATATAGATACAAAACTCGATATTGCTTTTAAATTAAAAGAAATAGGTGATTATGCAGGTGCCGAAGAAGAGCTTCTTGAAGGTTTAAATAGAGCACCTGATAATAATCTTTTGCTTACAAGCCTTGGAGACCTCTATTGCCGGCAGGACAGACTCGATGAAGCTTCGTCTATGGCCGACGAAGTTCTACTGAGAGAAATCAATAATCAGAGAGCGCTTATAATAAAAGGCGATGTTTCCCTTAAAAAAAGAAAATATAAAGATGCCGTCGAGTATTTCAGAACTGCCATGTCTGTCGGAGAAAATTCTTATATTTCCAAGAGACTGATACAATCTCTTATGAAGAATAACGAGTTCTCCGAAGCAGTAAATATCTGTCAACAGTCACTTTCAAAAAGACCGGGCGATGTTAAAACCCTTACCTTTCTTGCAAGATGCTATAAAAATTTGAAATTCTATAAAGAAGCAACGGACATTTATGAAGGACTTGTAAAAAAATGTCGTGACGATAAATTTCTTTACAGGGAATATATTGAAGTAAAATCTGCAGATAAACCTCCTGAAGAACTTGTTAAAGAACTGGATTCCATCCTGAAGGTATCATCTGTTTCGGGAAATGTTCATTTAAGACTTTTTCTTGCCGGTAAACTTAAAGATCTGGAACGATTTGACGAAGCAGTAAAACATTACAGGCTTGCCCTGGAACAAATGGCGGGAGATATTTATATTTTAAAACAGCTTGGTTTCTGTTATATGAAAATGAAACATTTTAATGATGCCATATCGGTACTCAGTAAAGTGTTTCTTCATGATCCGGGAGATTATTACGTAAAAACCTCATTGATTTCTGCCTGTAAAAAAACAGGAGAAATAGAGGCTCTTGTAAAATTAATAGAAGAAGCCATAAAAAAACATCCTTCTGAGAAGAAGCTCTGGGGACTTAAAAAGAAGATGGTAAAATTGCTGTAATGTTATAGTGAAATATAATATGATTGAAGTTAGATTTTGATTAATCTATACTTTTGCAGAATTTTGAAAAACCGTTACTCTGTATGGGCGCACGGCCGTGCGCCCATACAAGGTGGCATAAGGCTTTGTAAAAAAAATGCAAAAGTATAGTAAAAAAGCATTATTAAGTGTAAAACAGGAGATTGACAGAATCGATAAAGATATTAATATAATGGTATATGGACTTTATGGAATTACAAAGGAAGAAGTAAAGATTGTTGAGAACTGTAATATGTAAATAGAAAGAGGTGTGTATTTATGAATCTTTTAGAAGAGATTTTAACTAAAATCGAAACTTTAGACAATAACTCTAAAGTAGAGGTTTATAATAAGATAAGGACTGATTTAATAAAATCAAATCAGTTGTTAATAAATCTCAGTCGTTACAAAGGTATAGCTAAGGGATTATGGAATGAGGAACCACAGGTATTTGTGGATAAATTGAGAGATGAAGACAGAATATAAGAATTTTTTTATAGATACATCTTTATTTATTTATCTGCTTGAAGATTATAAAGAATATAGTTCTCAAGTTTTAGAAGTATTTAATTATTGTATATTGTATGAAGTGAAATTCGTAACATCAATAATTACTTATATGGAATTCACCGTTAAGCCTTATAGAGAAAAAAAATATATCATTATAGATGAGTTTAAAAACCTGTTGTTTGATTTAAATGCTGAACTGGTTAATATAAATTTAGATATTGCTGACAGGGCAGCAAGATTAAGATCACAATACAATCTAAAGCCTATGGATGCATTGCAGATTTCCTGTGCTATTTATAGTAATTGTAATAAATTTATAAGTAATGATAAAAGGCTAAAAGCTATAACTGAAGTAGAGATAGTTTTGTTAGATGATTTGTGTACAGGTAATATAAAACTATAGAAGGTAATTTTATGAATATAGTATCAGATCTTATCGAAGTCCCACCGGTAAAAACTGTAGTTAAATTTTCCGATCTTTTAGATGAAAATCTAAAAAAACTGCTTCAAGAAAGTTTTATCCTTACAGGAGAGGTTATTCAGAATCTTACCGTACTTTTAAGAGAAATAGTAAGAAAAAAAGGACAGGGATTTTTTCTTCAGGGAAGTTACGGCACAGGTAAATCCCATTTCCTCGGCATATTAAGTCTTCTTCTTACAGAACCATTATCTCATAGTGTCCTCCAGTCATGTGGCGAACTATCGGAAGTCTCTGCAAAAATCATAAGTGAAAAATTTTTTGTGTTAAATTTATCTCTTCTGGAACACAGCAGCAGTGAAAGCCTTGAAGATATTATTTCTTTCTCGCTGGACAGTCACATCAAAAATCTGGCAGGCAAAAGTATTCTCTCCGATATGAAGAGATTTAAAGATGATATAGTAAGTCTTTTAAATGCCCGTTATAAGACAGACCTTGAGATTTTTCTCTCCGAAAAAGGATTCTCAGAGGCAGATGTTCTATCTGAAGACGGAGACCTGTCTTTACTGGAAGAACTCATAGGGAAACTCGATCTGCCCTATAGATTTAAATATTCACGAAAAGATTTCTTTACAGATTTTATGAAAATACTTTCTTCCTCCGGCTATACGGGGGCAGTGTTCCTTATTGATGAACTTTCGGAATTTCTCCGTTCCAAACCTACAGGGAGAAAATTTAATGAAGATATAAGATTTTTACAGTTTCTCGGAGAAATTTCTTCTTCTCTTCCTCTGTGGATAACCGGGAGCCTCCAGGAAAGAATAGAAGAAACAGGGGAGATTTCTCCCTATGTGTTTAATAAAATAAAGGATAGATATCCTGTAAGGCTCTTTCTTACGGGAAAACATATAGAAGAATTAATCAGGGGAAGACTCATAATAAAACTGGATGGCTCCATAGACAGATTAAAACACTTATATAAAAAATTTAAAGGAGCTTTCTCGTCTTGGGGAGTGACAGAGGAAAGATTTATCTATCTTTATCCTGTTCATCCTGAAACAGTTTTTTTACTGGATAATCTGAAATTTCTTTTTTCTCAGCAACGGGGTGTTGTAGATTTTATTCATTATGAGATAAAAGGCGATGATACAAGACATATAGAAGGTATCATGGCCCGGCCATATGATACGCTCCTTACGCCTGACCTTATATTTGATCATTTCAGGGTAAGGATAAAAGAAACTGTCGGACTGAACCCCTATTATGACATAGTTTATAAATATTACGAACATGAACTGGACAAACTCTTTCCTTCGGAAGAGGAAAGAGTTCTGGCTTTCAGGCTGATAAAAACTCTTATTATCTCTGCAATTCTTCCCATAAAAAAAACTTATTCAGTAAAAAATCTTGCAGAAATTATTCTCTACAGAGTCACAGATATAGAAGCAGGGATAAACTATCAGTATATAAGTGATATTCTTGAAAAACTCTGCAGAGACGGTGCTTATATAGGTACGATAAAACATAAGGAACCTTATGAAAATTCTTATTTTATAGATATGGAGGCAGATATAAATCTTATTATAAAGAGAAAGACAGAATATGTAGAAAACAGTCTTTTCCCTGAAGACAGCAGGATTTATGAAAATCTATTTCCCTGGTTTACAGATCCTCTCTTTCCCATTGCTCACTTTCGTCTCCATTCCCTTACCAGGAGAACTATTACGTGGCAGAATACATCCCGTGAAGCAGGTCTTGTCATAACATCTCTTATCCGTTTTACTGATGAAAAGCTTGCTCTTCTCTCGGAGCAGATGGCAAAAAGTGAAATGGATTTTGTGCTGTTTATTGCCACTCCATCCGAAATAGATAAACAGAGGAAATATCTGGAGGAAATACTCGTTCCTCTTATAGAAGGAAAAAAATCATTTGTCTTCTGGCTTCCTGAAAAAATCATAGATGAAAGACCTTTCAGAGAAGCTTTTTCTCACCTTATGTTATGGGAAGAATATAAAGAAGACACTTCCGTTACAGGTAAAAGAGCGTCGGAATTACTGTCATCTCTTTTAGATAAAGAAAGAAAAAAGATTTTTTCATTGATCACGGAAAGTTATAAATCGGGCAGATTTATATTTTTCCCGTCTGACATAAAATATTCCGTAATAAATGAGCTTTTCTCTTTTGATCATATACTGGAACAGGTTTCCTCTTCTGTTCTGGAATATATTTATCCGAAACATATAGATATATCTCCTTTTATGCCTGCACTGACAAGGAATAAAATAAAAGATCTCATAGACAGGTTTTTAAGGCCCGGAAAGATGATTGTTGACAGAAATCCTGATTACGGCCTTCGAATGATCATAGAAGGATTTCTTCAGCCCATGAAGCTCGTAAAGAAGATTCCCGGAGGTTTCGAACTGTCTGTTTCTCCAAGGAAAAGTGAGATTACATCTCTCTTTTTATCTCTTATGTTTGAAGAGAAAAATCTTCTGGAAGATATATACTGGCAGATGAGAAAAGGCCTTTTCGGTATATCTTCTTTACAGTTCGAACTTCTTGTCTATTCCCTTGTATTTTCAGGTTTAATCACACCGGTAAATGAAGACAGAAAGATAGGATTAAACCAGATAAACGGAAGTAATTTTGAAAAGATTACCCATATATTGCCGGGAGAGCTTATTCCTTCTTCTCTTCAGGAAAGAATTCGCTCCCTGCCATTTCTACCTCAGAAATATCATAAAGAGGATTTTACCTACGGAAATCAGCAGGAAATTTGGGCACTGTTATGTCATAAAAAAAGAGAAATGGAAGAAGAACTGGATAAACTGTCAGGTGAAATCAATAAAATCTGTAACTATCAGGGATTAAAAGATTTTGACTGGACTTTTATAAGAAAAGATATGGAAAGGGTAAGATCTGTTCTGGAGGAAATTAAAATCTCCTATTCTTCCCCTGAGGGCCTTGAGAGATTATCCCTCTTTCTTAAAGAAGACCCTCATATTGTTAAAACCTTCGAAAAATTTGACCATATAAAGAATTTTTTCTTTAAATATGTCGATAAATATCTTTTTATTTACCATTATATAAATTATCCCGGTTTCTCCGTTCCTGAAGAGAAAAATTATTTATTTATTATAGAAGAGAAAAAAAAGGTAAGTGAAATTCTCTTAGATACAAACATGGTATTTACGGCAGATTATATGAAGGAACTGGAAGAGACCTTCGAGAGATTTGTCACCATATATCAGTCTGTCTATCAGCAGGAACATATGGCGGTTCTTTCCGATGAGAGATTTCTTGTTTTTGATAAAATTAAAGATACTGAAGGATACAGGTTTCTCAAACATTTTTCGAAGATTTCTTTCCTGTCCGTAAAGGATGACAGGGTAAAAGTAGACAGATATATTGCCAGGATAATGGAACAAAAATGTCGTTATTTCGAGCCGGGACTGATCAGAAGAAAACCTCTCTGTACCTGCGGATTTCTCCCCGGTAATGAAGTTTCACTTCCTTCTTTGCAGGAGGTGGAATGCATAATAGAGAGAGGAATAAAAGAATACCTTGCCGCTCTTCGTGAGGAAAGATACAGAGAAAATCTGTCTTATGTCCTGAAAGGCCTTGAAGAGATCGGAGAAAATAAAATAGCTTCTTCCCTGAGGCAGTTGCTTCAAATAGATTCTGACGATATAAGGTTGCTTGCACAGTTGAGAGAATGTGTGACTCCTTCCGTTATAGATGCCGTTAATGAAGCCCTCGGCGGCAGGTTTATCATTGTTACGAGAAATATTGATGAACTCTGTGATAATATCCTTGACAGAAGTTTTCCCAGGGATAAACTTATGGACATATTTCAGGAATGGGTGACAGGAGGGGAAGTTCCGGACAGCAGAGTCTATGTAAAGGTAATATCGAAGACCTCATCTCATAGAGAATTGCCTCTGAAACTGGAGATACATGAAAGATATCCCGAACTGTCATCCATTTATCAGAAAGCAGGAGAAGAAAGGTTTAATTTTATTTTATGGGTTTTACTCTGGATGTCGTTTCATTCCATAGATTATAAGGAAAATTTTTCTCACCTCACAGGACTGTCACTTCATGATATTGAGAAAGAATATGATACTCTGATTGAATTCGGGAAATATATTTTTTTCGAGAAGAAGGACCTTGCCGGAACACTCATAAAAGATGGAGAGGGTATAATATTTCAGGAAAAACTTGAGGTGACCTTCTGGAATGTCATTACGGATAATTCTGCAGAGGATAAGCTATCTGGGACTTTAAGTATAATAAAAAAAGAAGAGATCTTTTCTTTTATCAGGGAAAGGGCTTATTATTTACTGTTTAAATTATTGCATGACAGACCGTCTCTAGTGAACAGACAGGAACTTCTTGATTTTTATAACAATACGGACATGAATAAAGGTGATAAAGAAAGAGCCTTCAAATTGTTTTTTTCCATCAACAGATCTATTGATGCCCTGGATAAATATCACTGTAATAAAATGAATAATTATTTACAGTGGGAAAAGGTTTTCTCTTTATATCTTTCTTTTCTCCATTACTGGCTTTGTTCTTTTAATAAATCAGTAAAAGTTTACTCTGCTGTGGAAGATATATTTTTGCATCAGTTAAAAGACAGGATCGATGGTATTTTTAAATTATATAATGACGAATTTCTTAAATTTTATTCTACGAGTTATGTTAAATGGAAAAAGGGAGAAAAGCCGAGACCATATTTCATACAGGATATTATATCTGATATCCTGCCGATGTACACTAATTCTCTCAGGCCAGAGCATATAGAATATCTGCTTTTAGACGGCTTACGATGGGATTTGTGGGGTTATATTAAGAAAAAGAGATTTCCTTCTTTTTCCCGGTGTCGTATTGTGAGAGAAATTCCTCTGTGGGCTCATGCGCCTACTGTTACATCTGTTCAGATGGAGGCTCTCCAGATGTCTGACTGGCCTTTTAAAGCCACTCTGGATGTATTTTCTTTTGATGAATTACCCTTTGAAGAAGAAAATAATTTGCAGGAAGAAAGGAAACAGACAGCCGGTCTTGAAAATTTTACCAAGTATAATCTGATAGATAATAAAATACATAATTCCTGCGAAGACCTTCATATTTTATATCAGGAAATAGATCTTCAACTGGGTGTATACCTTGAAGCTTACATGAAATCTTTGCCTCAGAAGACTATGGTAATTTTATTTTCCGATCATGGTTTTCGTGAAATAAATAAAGTCCCTTACGGGAAAAATAGATATGTTCATGGCTCTATTTCTCTTGAGGAAGTTATAGTGCCCCTTGTAGTTATATTTAAATCGTGAGGTGGTGGAAGATTAACAGTGACCAGTGACCAGTGACCGGTGACCGGTGACTATGATTAGTATATAATACTATTATAATAGCTGATAGCTGATAGCTGATAATTGATTATGAATAAATGTGCCGATGGAATTTACATGATAGGCCGTTACGGCAATCCTTTATGCGCTACGTGGCTTCTGGAAGCAAACGGTGAATGTGTTCTTATGGAAATGCCTCCTTTTATCAGGAGACAGAACCGTCCTATTGAATATATTAAAGAATTCATAAAAAAAGAGGGATTAAAAGGGCCGAAATATATTCTCTGTTCCCATTCCCATCTTGATCATACCTATTCCATATTCCACTATAAAAAAGCTTTCCCGAAAGCAAAACTTCTTGGGCATACGTCTTTTTTTAATGATTATTTTATTAAGAGTTTTTTTTATATTTACTGGACGAAAAATAAAAGAATATACGGTGAGAAAGTTGCAAATAATACGGGATTATTCGATGAGGTTTTTTCTACAGATTTCTATCAGATTGATATAGGAGGAGAGCCGCTATATTTAATTTATGCACCGAAACATTCCTATGAGGATCTTATGATAGTATTTAAGGGCACTATGATAACAGGTGACTGGACCATTGGCCCTTACCCCGATTGTAATGATATTGTGTCAGTTCAAGATAAGGTAGCATCTATTGATAAATTAATTTACATTATGGATAATCTGGATTATAAGATTCACAGACTTTTTAGCGTTCATGGGGATAATTTTATGTATGATGTAAATTTTGAAGGTGTTATGAAAGAAACAAGAGATTTTTGCCTGAGAGAATGGGAGAGTCTAAAAAAATGACCGGTGAATTTATATAGAATATATTTAGAGCGAAAAGTGAAAAGTGAAAAAAGCGGAATTTTACTTGCTATTCACTATTCACCACTTACTATTCACTTAATAATAAATCTTTGCTACATATTGTTTTTAAGGAACTTTTTTGTTATAATAGTTTATTAATTATTGTGCAAGTTGTACTTATATAAAAAGCAGTGTTAGGAATTCTTTATGTCAGAAAGTTCTGGAAGTTCGAAGATTCTCCCTAATATAAAGAGTGATCGTTTTGCCTTACTTTATCAGGTTGGGCAGGTAATTAATTCTACTCTGGATATTAACGAAGTGTTGAACCGTGTTATGGACATGGTTCTGGAAGTTATGAAAGCAGAGAGAGGATATATTGTACTTATTGATAAAGATACGGGAGATTTTGTTTTTAAAACTGCAAGACGTATGGATAAACAGGAGGTTGTAGAAGACGATCTTTCTCTGAGCAGAAGTATTGTAAGGAAAGTTGCAGAAACAGGGGAAAGTGTTTTAAGTACAAATGCCCTTCAGGATCCCAGGTTCAAAAAAAGTTCCAGTATACTTCTTCATGAAATAAGATCAATACTGTGTGTACCTGTTAAATTAAAACAGAAAATTCTCGGTGTTATTTATATAGATAACAGAGTTAACAGCGGTGTTTTCAATAAATCCGATCTCGAACTGCTTACAGCCCTTTCGAATCAATCTGCTGTCGCAATAGAAAATGCACAGCTTTATGAAAATCTGCAGCGTACCCTTGTAGAACTTCAGGAATCTCACAGGCAGTTACAGGAGGCCAATGCACTTAAAGATGAGTTCCTGGCCAATATAAGTCATGAATTACGAACTCCTCTGACTTCCATACTTGGTTTTTCCGAAACCATAGTCAGCGGTAGACTGGGCGAGGTAAATGATAAATATCAGAGATGCAGCAGATATATTCTTGAAAACGGAAAACATATGCTCAGACTGGTAGATGATCTTCTGGATATTTCTCTTGTTCAGACAAACAGAATAGTATTAAATCGGGAGGAAGTCATTCTTACAGAAGTTATAGAAGAGTGTCTTGACAGTCTCTCAAATGAGAAAGAAAGGAAAAAGATCACTATTACAGCTGATATTCCTCGTGAGATAAATCCTGCTTATGCAGATCCTCAGCGTTTGAGAAGAATTATCAGAAATTTAGTGGATAATGCCATAAAATTCAATGTTTATGACGGAAGAGTTGAACTGCGGGTGGAAGAGAAAGAAAGATACTTTGAAATATCCGTTGCAGATTCCGGCATAGGCATTTCGGAAGAAAATTTCGATATAATATTTGAAAAATTCAGACAGATAGACGGAAGTACAACAAGAGAATATGGAGGCACAGGTCTCGGCCTTGCACTTGTAAAAGAACTTGTTACCCTTCACGGTGGACAGGTCTGGGTTCAGAGCCGTGTCAATGAAGGTACCATTTTCACATTTACTTTACCTAAAAAAGAAGTTATAGATTTACCTGAAGAATAATAGAAATAACGAAACAGAATTTATCAGTCAAAAAACGATTATGAAGTTATCAGAAACAGTATCTACCTCTACAGAACCTCTTACTTACTTTACCTTTAAAAATCTTTCATGTTACTCTCATGTGAAATGCGCCGTTTTTTCCAGAGCAGGCGGTTACAGCTCCTATCCTTACCATTCACTCAATCTCGGAGTCCATGTAAATGATGACTCTAATTCGGTCATTGCCAACAGGGAAAAAGCTTCAGAAAAACTCGGGTTTACCATAAATAATCTTATAGCTATGGAACAGGTTCACAGTGATAATCTGGAAGTGGTTACCGGTGCAGACGGGGGAAGAGGTGCATTTAGCTGGGATGATGCCATAGAAAAGACAGACGGCCTCATATGTAATGATAAAAACCTGTTGCTTATGGCTGTTGTGGCAGACTGCGCCGTAGCAGTTTTTTATGATCCTGTGAAAGAAGTTATAGGAATTTCTCACTGCGGATGGCGGGGAACTGTGAAAAAATTAGCGGTAAAAGTAATTAAAAAAATGGAAAAATTTTTTAATTGCCACCCTTCTGATATTCTGGTTGGTATAAGCCCCTGTATAGACTCATGCTGTTATGAAGTAGGACCCGATGTTTTCATGGAATTTTGCAATAGTTTTGGATCTTCTGGAAAAACATTTTTTTATCAGAAAAATGGTTCATTACATCTGGGTATGAAGAAAGCCATAAAGTTTCAGCTCATAGAGGCAGGTATAAAGAAAGAACATTTAGAAATTTCTTCTCTCTGCACTTCATGCAGGCACGATCTGTTTTTTTCCCACAGGGCTGAAAAAGGTAAAACAGGAAGATTCGGTGTAATGATCGGTATGACATCCCGTTAGTTGTACTTCTATAAATTTTCCTCTTCAAAATTTGTCTAAATGTTAACAAATTTTTAACAGACTTTTTGAGAAACTTATTGTATTATAATTGTAATAGATTTATTTTAATGTCAGAAGGAGGAATAATAAATGAAAATTAATAACAATACCAGTATTCAGGCCTATACACCCCAGGTGAGCCAGCAGAAACCGAAAGAAGAAGGTGCAGCCCTTCCTCAGGACGGAGTAAGTTTAGGATCTTCTGCAAGTGAAACAGCAGCTCCCAAAAAATGGACATTTATGCATTATGCAGCAGGTGACAATAATTTAGCACCCTATATAGAATCCGATGTAGATGAAATGGAAAGAATCGGTTCTGATGAAAATACAAATATTGTGGCTTTACTCGATCTTAACAGAGGAAAAGGGGCTAAAACTTATTATATAACACAGGATAAAACACCTGGATTGAAATCTGAAGTTCTTGAAAATCACGGTCTTGTCAATACATCTGACCCGAAATTCCTGGCAAAATTCATAATAGATACAGTAAAGAAATTCCCTGCAGAACATTATATGCTTGATATTGGCGATCATGGCGGCGGATGGTCAGGAGCTATTTCCGATGACTCTACAGGCGGATGGATGAGTACTCCTCAGATAAGACAGGCTCTGGATATGGCACAGAAAGAAACAGGTGTAAAACTGGATATAGTTGCCTTCGATTGCTGCCTTATGGCTACAGGCGAAGTTGCAAATGAACTGAAAGATCATACAAACTTTATGGTTGCTTCCCAGGAAAGTGAAGGCGGAGCAGGATGGACCTATAATGATGTATTGAAAGATAAAGATGGAAACACACTGGCTCCTCAGAGGCACAGTTATAAAAATTTATTGATGTCCCCTGAAGTACTCGGTGATACACAGGAAAAATTAAGAAATAGAATAACTTTAGAACCGAAAGAATTTGCCATGAAACAGGTAGATTCTGCAGGAGCACATCAGAACGATCTTCCTACTATGTCAGCATTCGATCTCTCTAAGATGGGCAACTTCAATAATGCTGCAGCAGGTCTTGCAGATGCAATCCTTGCCACATCAACGCCGAATGCAACACTGAAAGGTCTTGCAGGAAAGACTCAGAGCTTCAGCTCCGGTAAAGATGCTTTCCATTTTGCACAGCTTATAGTGAAGGATCCTTCAATAAGTGATCCGAAACTTAAAGAAGCTGCACAGAATCTTATGAATGCTGTAGGAGAGGTTATTATTCATAACGAACATCAGGAACCACGTTATGCAAATGCTCATGGAGTAAACCTTGAAATACCCAGTTACGGTTCCGTATCAGGAAAATATGATGAACTTGCCTTCAATAAAGATGTTCCTCAATGGAAAAAGGCTATGAATAAAATGCTCGGTAAATAGCCATAAGTCCGTGATAAGACTTCGATAGTTTAAAAGGTCTGTCTCTGGCAGACCTTTTAATAAGGAGGAATAGAAATGATAATTTCAGGAAATAATACCCAGAATTTGATTACCGGTAAGGGTGCCATTGTTAAAAAAGAGGCTCCTTCTGAAAATAAGGATATGGTTACTCTCGGTAGTACAAACAGTACACCTGATTTTATGGCATTAAAAGAACTGGCTTCTCAGAGTGCCGGAGTCGGTGATTGTGCTGTGAGCTTTTTAAAAGGAACTTTTGCTGCCATAGGCGGAGCCATAGGCGGAGCCATAGGTCTGGCAGCAGGTGCTGTTTATGCCGGAACTGTGTTTATTCCGCTTCTAGTTGCTGCAGGTAATGTCCCCGAGTGGGCAACAGCAGGTGATTACGGGAAGGAAGCCGTAAAACAATTGACATCACCTGTAAGGTGGGCCATTGGCGGTGCTAAAGCAGGAGCAAATGCCGTTCTGAATTCCTTTTAACAGATTAAATTAATCTGGATAAAAAACAATCAGCATTAGCTGATTGTTTTTTATTTTTTCGGTATTTATCTGGTTTTATCGTCGAAATTTTAATATTGACTCTATTTCATAATAGTAATAGAATTACATATACATTGAGACCTGAATCGGGTGGATCCTCATTTTTATTATTAAAGGAGAAATAATATGACCTCTGCAGACAAAACTTTTGAATATTATAAACAGTTATGGGAAGAAAAATTTAAAGAAAAAAAATTCTCTGAAGCTATGGAGATCATAAGTAAAGCAGGCGGTCTTTATCCTGAAAGATATGAAACAGTGTACGCTCTTATAGACTGTTGCAGGGAAGGATTGACACTGGCCCCCGGTAATATGGAATTATATTATCTTCTTGCCATGTGTTTTCTCCGGCTCGGTAAATGGGATTCTGCCGCTATAGTGGCAAAAGAAGCATTGAAAACAAATCGTAAAGATGTAAGGTTTTATAATCTTATGGCTTATGTATCCATAATGGATTTTGAGCCTGAAATGTCAGTGACCATTTATAAAAAACTTATGGATCTTGTCCCGGAAGAAGCCTGTAATGCCTCTTTTAATATCGGTTTTTCCTGTCTGTCCTGCGGAAAAATAGAAGAAGCCGAAAAAATATGGAAAGAACTGCTTCTGAAATATCCTGATGACAAAAGAATTCTTTATTCGCTGGACTTACTTCAGAAGGAGAAGAAAAAATGAAATTAGGACTTATAAGAGCTATAAATGAAGAGAAAATTTCTATGTATGAGCCGTTAGGCTTACTTTACATAGCAGGTTATCTTGAAAAATATCTGGATATTAAAGATGTCATAGTAACGGAAGATATAGAAACATTAATTAACGAAAAACCTGATATAGTAGGTATTTCCATATGTACCATATATCTGCCTGAAGCAAAGGTTATAGCTTACAGGGTTAAAGAAGAATTGGGTGTTCCTGTCATAGCAGGAGGGCCTCATGTGTCGCTTCTTCCGGATTTTCTGCCTCCCCACGTGGATATAGGTGTCATAGGGGAAGGGGAACAGACTATGGCAGAGCTTTTAACACTTTATTTAAAAGAAAAAGAATTTTCTCCCTCCAGTTTAGAGAAGGTTGCCGGTATTACCTTTATGAACGGTTCTGAGAGGATAATAACGGAATCGAGGCCATTTATAGCCTCTCTGGATGATGTTCCTCATCCTAAAAGGGAATTACTGAAGGGCCAGTATCTTACACCCAATATACTTACAGGGAGAGGGTGTCCATATAAATGCGCTTTTTGTTCTTCACCTGCCATGTGGCATAAATACCGTATGTTTTCCAATGAATATGTATGTAACGAACTTTTAAGTATACTGGATATTACGGGAACCAGGATCTGTATAGTAGACGATCTGTTCACCGTATCGATACCGAGAGTAAAAGAGATAGGCAGGTTTATAACAGATAGAGGCATAGAGAAAGAAGTAAGTTTCTATGTTAATATAAGAGCAAATATTTTCAATGAAGAAATGTGCCACCTGTTAAAAGAAATGAATGTTACGAGAGTATTTGTCGGGTTTGAATCCGGCTCTGACAGAATATTGAAATTTTATAATAAAAAACAGACGGTAAAAGACAATCAGAGAGTGATTGATTTATGCCATGAATATGGTATAACCGTACTGGGGTCTTTTATCATGGGCGCTCCTATGGAAAGAGGAGAAGATATAGAGGAAACCTATAATTTTATATATAAGAATGCAGAAAAAATCGGCAAATTTGGCTGTGATTTTCTGAACCCTGAGCCGGGAACGGAAATATGGGAATATTTAAAACCCGGAATGCCGGAAATAAAAACAGATGAAGACCTTTTTGATGTAATGTATTTTATTAACTGGTCGGAACATCTGACTGAAGAAGAATTATATGAGTGGCAGAAGAAAATTGATGCCATAGAAACAGGTTCAAGAAAGAATCTTAACAGAGCCATTAATTTTTCTATGGAGTTAAGCAGAGCGGGATTTCAGTCACCTCTTAATCTGAGAGGAACCGGCTAAATGCCGGATTTCATTACTTCTCCGGCGATTGTGGATACAGGTGAAGAAACAGTAGAAGCTATTATAGACATGATAACCTGCGTGCCCCGTACCAGTTCATTTATACTTGTATATTCTCTTTCCGTATGCTGAAGATGGGCTCCTGAACCCAGTACCACAGTGGGAAGGCCTTTCATATTCATATAGTTACCGTCAGAGCCTCCCATGGTTGTAATAACTTTAGGTTTTATACCGGCTTTTTCAGTGGCCATCTGTGCAAATCCGACGACATCGGCTTCTTCCGGAAGGTCATAACCGTTCATTTCATCGTAATTCAGGGAATAGGTTACATTATGTTTGAGAGCAGATTGCTTCAGAGCCTCTTCAATCTGTGATTTCATTTCTTTCATACCGTCTGATGTATTGCTTCTTATTTCCCCTGCCATATAAGCTTCATCCGGTACCATATTGGTTACAGGTTCACCTGACTGCCATCTTTTTCCCGACTCGAAATTGGAGATATTGAATCTTTCACTCGGTGCTTTTTTAATCTGTGTCAGGAGACCGGCAATTTCAATACCTGCTACCATGGCATTTTTCCCTTCCCACGGATGTATGGAAGGTGCTGACTGGCCCTGAATAGTTACATTGAAATGAACAATATTGCCGCCTGAGCGGATAATGTTACCTATAGAACCTCCGTCCATTTCAAAGCCGTAATCCAGGCCCTGAAGATATTTTGGATCCAGTTCTCTGGCTCCGAAAATACCTGGCTCTTCTTTGGTAAAACCTATAACACGAACCCTGCCATGAGGAATTCCCTTTTTATTTATAAGTTCAATTCCTTCTTTGATTGTAGCATAACCGCACAGGTCGTCGGCAGCTATATTCGTATGGCTGTCTTTACTCTGGATTTTTCCGTCCTGCGTGATTTCAACCTGTACCGGTTCACTGTCTGCCACTCCCGGAGCGCGGACGGGCACTCTATCCATATGAAATGAAAGACAGATATTTTTTGCATTTTCCGGTGCATCAGGACTGGGAGGAATATCTATAATTACATTGCCTGTATCACTGCCGGTTCGAGAGCCTGAGTCATCTACTTCTACAGTCATACCCTTTATATCCATAGCCCTGAATTCACGGATCATTTTATCTGCCATGAGCTTTTCATGTCCCGATGGAGCCCATATTTCTGCCGAACTTACAAAAGTATCCACTATTTTCTGGCTGTCTACTTTGGGAAGTACGTATTTGCCGGGAGAAGGATTACTTTTTTTGGCTGCGCCGATATTATTATTTATCATCATAATTACAAAACCTCAATATAATAAAACCATATTTTTATTATATTTACAATAAGGATTTTGTTAACATTTTGTAAACAAAATTATGCGGTAATTTTCTCTTCTATGTCTTCAATCACTGCAGAGTCCGCCACATCTGAGACAGAATATCTCTGCATTGATAACAGGACTTCCGCAATACTGGCAGACAGGTCTCTTTGATACAGGTTGTTGCTGCACTGGCTGTTGATATAAAGGTTGTTGAGGAGCAGCATAATGGCTGAAGGAATAAGAACTTATCTTGGATGCCATACGGCTCAGCACTTCAAAAATAGCATCCAGCCTGGAAGGGTCGGTTATAAGAGCACACTCTACATATTCTATACTGTTATTACTGTTATCCCTTTTTGCTTCTTCTTCCAATCCTTCCATGAGGGCTTCATGAAAAGTTCCTTTCTTCACCCGCTTTATAACAACCCTGGAAATATTCCTTCCCTTATGGACAGAAGCAAGTATTTGACGAAAATCATCCTGTTTGAGAACTTCATATAATGTATCGGGCCCGGCGATTTCTACCAGGAATTCATCATCATTGCAATCAGCTATTTCATCATCCATAGAAGGTAAAGAGTCACGGAAATAAAAACGAATAAAAATATTCTTATCTGCCGGTAATGTTGCAGTTACAAAAGTATAGTTGTCATTTAAATTCCGTCCCGTATATACAAAACATGACACAGGGAGATTATGATACATTCCCTCAATTCTCGGATAATTGGAATTACTGTCTTTCCTGACAGAAAGACCTCTTTCTCTGGCAAAGGTCTCTAATTTTACGCTCTTTTTTCTTATCCCTAGAAGAACTACTATTGTAACTATTCCTACTATAACGAAGAAAATACCAAATAATATTGCGGCAAAACAAATTTCCATAAAAGCCTCCTCTATGCTAATTACCGCTCCAAATAAGTTCGTAACCATTTTATCAGCTTCTGCCTGACAGGCTCTTACGAAGAAAAATAATTTGCCTTATATAATTTGTTTTACAGACAATAAATTAACCCTTATTTAATTTTTAATTCTATATAAAAGACTAATTTTTCTTCTCCAGAGCCTCCCAGACAGAAGCTTTTTACGGGTACCCTTTTACCTGTTACGGTACTAAGGAATGAGTTCAAAATAACTGTCGCAAATGAGGGTGTTGGGTTATGGGTGTTGGGGGTTGGGTTAAGAAGCTTAAAACTTAAAACCTAAAACCCAAAACCCAAAACCTAAAACCTGAGACAATTAATTAATTTTCATTCCTAAGTTATACAATCCGGTAATAGTGACGTTGAAGCAACAGGCTGTTCCGTTATGTATGCTTCATCCTCCCGGGAAGAAAGATCATTATTAAATATCAACCCGGGGTTTTCCCAGCGTGCAACAACGGCAGATGCCAGGCAATTACCTATGACATTTACGGAAGTCCTTGCCATATCCATTATTTCATCCACGCCGAGAATGACCAGAACTCCTTCCACCGGGAGATGGAAACTGGAAAGGGTAGCGGTAAGTATTACCAGAGCCGCTCTCGGGACTCCGGCCACTCCTTTACTTGTAATCATAAGGGTCAGCATCATAACAATCTGCTGTGTAAAGGTCATATGAACTCCTGCCGCCTGTGCAATAAAAAGTGATGCAAGAGATAAATACATTGTTGTTCCGTCAAGGTTGAAGCTGTAGCCTGTAGGTATGACGAAGCCTACTATTGATTTAGGAACTCCCAGTTTTTCCATGGCAATCATGGCTTTGGGCAGTGCCGCTTCACTCGATGTCGTGGAAAAAGCTATAATGACAGGTTCTTTTATCGCTTCAATAAATTTCTTTACAGGAAGTTTTATTATTAAGGTTACAGGGAATAATATACATAGTAAAAATACAATAAGAGATCCATAAAACGTCAATATCAGTTTACCCAGATTTATCAGAACCTGAAGGCCATGTTCTCCTACTGCTGCCGCAATGGCGCAGCCCACGCCGAAGGGAGCGAAAAGCATTATATAGGCAGTAAATTTAAACATTACTTCAGAAAGAGCTTCGCAGAAGTCCAGTATGGGTTTTGCTTTTTTCCCGACTGCAATCACTCCCAGGGAAAAAATAGTTGTAAATATGACAATCTGCAGTATATCTCCCTTTGCCATAGACTCTACAATGCTCGGAGTGAAAAGATGCTGTATTGTTTCGCCCAGAGATTGTTGTTTCATAGAGCTTAAATCCTGTATATTCATGCCAGGCAACTGTGTTGCCGTACCTGATGAAAGGTTTATACCATGTCCTGGCTGTATGATATGGGCAGCGCCGAGACCGATAAAGAGTGCAAAAGTCGTGGCTATTTCAAAATATATGATGGATTTAAGTCCTATTCGTCCTACTGTTTTCATGTCTCCTGCGCCGGAGATGCCGACTACAAGAGTGGCAAATACGAGAGGGGCAATAATGCCTTTTATCATGGTAACAAACATTCTTCCGTAAGGGCGAAGAGCAACACCGAAGGCAGGGAAGAAGTGTCCGATGATTACGCCTGCTATCATGGCAATAAAAATCCAGGTAGTCATGGATAGAGAGAGGAATTTTTTACCTGTTTCCGGTTTTTTTGAGGAGTCTAATTTCATGTATATTAAATCAACCTTTCTGGATATTGAAGGGTGAAGAGTGAATGGTGAATTACCCCTTTACGTCTCACGCCTCACGTCTCACGCCTATGTATATTTACTGTACGATCCTTTTTCCACTACAAGCATATTACCTGCTACTTCAAGGATACATATTTTCTGTCCTTTTTTAATAAATTCCGTTCTTGATTTTCCTTCATAAATCTTTTTGTCAATTTCTGCTTTTCCTACAAGATTAAAATCTGTTATGGCCACACCTTCTTTACCTATCATATCTTTAAATTGATCTTTCTTTTCCGCTTCTTTTAATTCAATCGCTTCTTTCTTTTTTTCATGTTCTATTTGAGCTTTTTTAGAATGACCCTGTCCCATTTTCAGGCACAGAGTAAGTGACGTTACTGTTATTAAAACAAAAGATACACTTAAATAAGCTTCGGCAGTTTTTGTAACGGCAATTGCAATTGATGCCACTCCTGCAATTATGCCCATAGGGCCGAGCACCTTTGTCGGCACAGGCATAACATAATATTCAACAAGTATGAGGAAACATCCGACAGCAGTAAGAAGAAGTATGACCATGTATATATTATATACAGAAATATAGGCCCACCATTTCAAATCTCCGTTTACCTCCAGAGGTTTTCCGTCTGAAGAGGATTTTACAAGAACAAGACTTTCAGGAAATACCCAGCCGGTACGTTCATAAATTATCATGTGTTTTCCTGCCGGAACCTGTTCAAAAACGAAGTAGCCTTTCTCATCTGTTTCTACTGATACATTACTTCTGTCCAGATAGACCTTTACCTTTGACATAGGTTCATTCTTCATATCCAGAACATGTCCCTCTATTTTCCCTGTTTCCTGTGCTGAAATATTTGATGTGAAAAAAAGGATAAATAATAAGCATAATAAGAGCTTTTTCATATCAATACACCTCCAGATTTATTTATAGTCCTGATTATATTGTATCATTCCTCTCTTATTTCGGGGTCATAATTTTTATAAAAATTTTAAAGAATTTTCAATCTAAATTTTTACACATTACAGGGAAATAAGACCAGCATGGTTGTTCCGTTACCCTGTTTGCTGCAGACTTTAATTGTACCTTTATGAATTCTGACTATGCCAAGCACGACAGGAAGTCCGAGTCCCCGTCCCGGAAATTTAGTAGTGAAAAAGGGATCGAAAATTTTAATATGATCTTCTTCTTTTATGCCGCATCCGGTATCGGTTACTTCGAGATATACATAAAGACCTTCCGGAAGGTCTTCTTTAAAAAGAGTATCAGATAAATAAGCCCTGTTACAATTTATTACACCGGTAGCTATTTTTATAACACCATGTTCATCTATGGCTTCCGAAGCATTTATAAGAAGGTTTATAATAATCTGTTTGATCTGGTTTGGATCTCCCTCGAATAAAGGAAGTTCTTCAGAAAGGTAATATTGTAATATGTATTTTTCCGAAGAAAGCATGGACATAAATTCTTTCATGGTTTTAATTAAATCGGATAAATGGATTTTCTCTCTGCTGGTTTCCATAAAACCTGTGTAGGTGAGAATCTGTTTTGTTATTCCTGCCGCTCTTTCAGACGCTTTTTTTATGTTTTTTATCATATCTTTTACAGGGTCATCTTCAGGTAATGTCCATAGAGCCATTTCTGAATACCCCATTATACCTGAAAGTATATTGTTGAATTCATGGGCTATTCCTCCTGACATTATTCCAAGACTTTCCAGCTTTTCCATCTGTCTTATTCTGGATTCCATAGCCCTGTGTTCTTCATCCCGTTTTTTTCTGTCCAGAACATTTACAAATATTTCTCCTGCCAGTCTGAGCAGGTTTATATCTTCTTTACTCCATTGTTTCTTTTTCTTATCCGAATTAAAACCAAGGCATCCTGTAAGAGAATTTCTCATTATCATCGGTATATAAAGAAGTGACTGAACATCTATTTTTTTCAGGAAATCTTTTTCTAATATTGCTTCTTCAGGAAGATCATCAATAGAACAATGAATATATTCGGCATTTCTAAATTTCTTTATTGCCCATTGAAATTCTTTGACTGATGAACCTTTATATGTTTCAATTACTTTTTTCCTGCATTCGGGACACCATGCATAAATTTTTTCAATGGCCATTTCCTCTCCTGATAATAGAGCAATAAAACACCTGTCAACTCCGGTAAATTCTCCTATTGTTTTTAATGCATTGTCTATTTCTCTATCAATGTCTTCTGAAGCGATATTGATAAAACGATTTGATATGGCAATAATAAGTCCTTCTGCAGATAATCGATACTTTAAATATTCTTCTGTCTCTTTAAGTGCAGTTATGTCAATGCCGACTTCCATTACCATTTCTTCTTCGTCACTCGGAAAGAAACTATCATAGTTTACATAGGTCCTGCCGAATTTATTTGTAAATTCCAGTATATGAGGTGTTTTTGTTTCAAAAACGCAAAAGGTTTTACAGTCTTTACATGGTTCTTTTTTTCCTCTCAGTATTTCATAACAGGGACGATTGTCCGGTTCACCGAATGTTTCAATAAATTTTCTGTTTGCAAACCTTATGGAATAATCTTTACTTATGAGATAAATGAAAGCAGGTATCAGATCCAGAACCTGAAAAAGTCTTAACCGTTCTTTCTTCAGTGTCTCATTATCGGCAATATCTGTTCTTATACTTTTTCCGGATAAAGTATTGATATATTCAAATAGAGGATTTTCTTTAAATTCTTTAAATTCCATGTTACTGAGAACCTGTTTCTTTAAATATTTCTTCGAGCAGCACCGATGCCATATCTTCTTCTTTAACCTTTTTATATATTTCTCCTTTACGAAATATTACACCGGTACCTTTCCCGCAGGCAATACCGACATCTGCCTCTTTTGCTTCTCCCGGGCCGTTTACGACACATCCCATTATGGCTATAACGAGAGGTCTGTTTATATGGTTTGTTTTCTCTTTTATTTCTTTTACAAGGTTAAAAAGATTAACTTCACATCTGCCGCATGTAGGACAGGAGATTATTTCCACGGCTTTTTCTCTGAGTCCGAGAGTTCTTAATATTTCGTATCCTGCAAGGACTTCTTCTTCTGGAGGAGCAGTAAGAGATACTCTTAGTGTATCACCTGTACCTTCACTTAATAGAATGCCGAGACCTATAGAAGATTTTACTGTTCCCGCAAGAGATGACCCCGCTTCCGTTATGCCGAGATGAAGAGGGTAATCTGTTTTTGAGGATATAATCCTGTAGGCTTCTACTGTATCCATTACATCTGAAGATTTAAGAGAAAGTTTCAGAGAATAAAAATTCAGATCCTCCATAATTTCTATATGGCGGAGAACACTTTCTACCATGGCTTCAGGTGTGGGATGACCATATTTTGCTAAAAGGTCTTTTTCTATTGATCCTGAATTTATGCCTATTCTTATGGGAATTTCCCTGGCTTTTGCCTCATTTACTACCAGTTTTATTTTGTCTCTTCCACCGATATTACCCGGATTAATCCTTATACAGTCAGCTCCTGCTCTGATTGAACCCGTGGCAAGTCTGTAATCGAAGTGTATATCAGCTACAAGAGGAATTCTGACTTTTTTCTTTATCTCAGAAAAAGCTTCCACTGCTTTTTCATCGGGAATTGCAAGTCTGACTATTTCACATCCCATGTTTTCAAGAGATTTTATCTGGTTTACTGTTTTTTCTACATCCCTTGTATCGGTTTTTGTCATGGACTGTACTGAAACAGGTGCAATTCCTCCTATTTTCACTCCGCCAAGATTAATCGTTTTTGTTAATTTTCTTTTTATCATAATATTCGTGACACGTGACGCGTCACGCGTCACGTGCGATGTGTAATCCATGACTGTTATAAAGCGTTTACTTAAACTTCTCTACTCATTACTTACCGGTTACCGGTCACTGATAACTTGTCACTGATTACTGTCCTTCCTTTACCTCTATATAATCTTTAATTTTTTCAAAGGTTTTTTCTCCGATACCTTTAACGTTTTTTATATCTTCCACACTTTTGAAATTACCATTTGCATTGCGATGATCTATTATCCTCTGGGCTATTACAGGTCCTATACCGGGTATTGAATCCA